>NZ_JBSSCH010000001.1:0-294406 GCF_054059615.1 Thermostichus sp. OS-CIW-33 | reverse complement strand
TCTGGCAAGGAGAGACGCTTTCAGTCGCGTCAGCGTTGCGTAGCAAAAACGTGGGTCAATCATCGCATCTCTAAAGCTATTGTCTCTAGGGCAAAAGCTACCAACAGCGCTATCGCCCTGGAAGACCTGACAGGGATCCGGGAAAGGGTCAATCAACAGCCACGCAGCAAAACCGAAAGGCGCAGGGCCAACAGTTGGGCGTTCTACCAACTACGTCAATTTCTGGAATACAAGGCGAGGGTTGCAGGGGTTTCTCTGATTCTTGTACCGCCTGCCTACACGTCGCAGACCTGCCACCGGTGTTTGCACATCCATCCCGATCCTACGCAATCCTATCGCAGTGGGAAGCAGTTCAAGTGTGGGCACTGTGGATGGGAAGGGGATGCGGATTTGAATAGTGCGAATGTGATTACGCTTTTGGGGGCTGCCGTAAACCAGCCTAGAGGTTCGGGCCTGTTTTGTTCTCTGGTAGGGCAGAGCAGGCTCAGGGCTACTGAAAGCCCGCTCCGTACCGCTTAGCGGTCGGAGCCGGGTAGTTTACCTTCTCCTCTGTCCGATCCCCCAGCCAAGACCAGGCAGAAAAAAACCGGACTCGGCTTCAAGCCTGCCCGTTGATGGATCCCCTCACCCCTTTCCCACAGGGAGAGGGGAACACTAATCTGCGCCTTTCACTAGCCGACGAAAGGCCTTTTTGCCCACCTGCAAAATCCGCCCGGCCAGCTCCGAGGCATGGGCAAACTCCAGGTCGGGATCCTCCACCTTTTGCCCATCCAGCCGCACGGCGCCCCCTTGAATCTGCCGACGGGCCTCGGCGGCACTCTTGCACAGGCCACACTCACGCAGGATGTAGCTGAGTTTAACAGGGTAAGACAACCCATCGATGGCAAAGGTGGGGATGGATCCCGTTTCGGCAAGAATACCGTCTAGCACCAGGGCTTGGGCGGTGCGCTGGGCCTCTTCTGCCGCTGCAGGGGAGTGAAACTGGGCCACTAGGGTCTTGGCTAGGAGGATCTGCCGCTGGCGGGGATCCTGCGGCAGCTCGGCAAGGAGCACTGAGGTGAGCAACTCAAAGTAGCGCTCCACCAGGTGATCCGGCACCTTCTCCAGCTTGGAGTACATGGTGAGGGGATCCTCAGTCAGCCCCACGTAGTTGTTTTTGGACTTGGACATTTTCTGGTACCCGTCCAGCCCCTCCAAAAGCGGCACCGTCAGGCAAAACTGCGGCGTTTGGCCCTTCCAGATTTGCAGATCTCGCCCGGTGAGCAGGTTAAAGCGCTGGTCGGTTCCCCCCAGTTCCACATCGGCTGCGAGGGCCACCGAGTCGTAACCCTGCAAGAGGGGGTAGAGAAATTCGTGCAGATAAATTGGCGTCCCGGCTTGGTAGCGCTGGGCAAAGTCTTCTTTGGCCAACATCTGCCCCACCGTCATCTGGGCCTGGAGTTCGATCAGCTCGCTGAGAGTCAGGTGGGCCAGCCACTCGCTGTTGCGGCGCACCTCCAGCCGACCGGGGGTCTCAAAATCCAAAATCTTGCCGGCTTGCTCCAGATAGGTGCGGGCGTTTTCCTCCACTTCTGCTGGGGTGAGGCGGGGACGGGCCTCCGATTGGCCAGTGGGATCCCCGACCAGCGCCGTGAAGTCCCCGATGAGCAAAATAGCCACATGGCCCGCATCCTGGAACTGGCGCAACTTGCGCAACACCACCGAATGCCCCAGGTGCAGATCCGGTCGGGTGGGATCGATGCCCAGCTTCACCCGCAGGGGACGATCCGCTTGCGCCAAGCGCTCCGCCAGGGCAGCAGCTCCTCCTGGAAAGATCTCGGCCACCCCCCGCTCAACAATTTGGGCTATCAACGGATCCCGGTACGCTGGCGAAACTGAGGCTGACGATATACTCAAAGCCTGATCCTCCGGCTGAACCCATGAGCAATTTTAAGCCCACGCAAAAGATGCTCGATTCTCAACTCAAGATCTTCTCCCCCTAGCCCGGTTGGAGTTGTCGATGGGCAAGGTTGGCCATCCTGCTGCCCCAATAGACGCCGCCCTATAATGGGTCTGGCTTGTTGTTGCTTTGCAACACGGACGTGACAGGGTTTTTGACGTGACCTACGGTCGCAGACCATTGGCTCGCCGGGCGAGAAAGCCGGGGTTGGAGCGTGTCTCCAATTCCCCTTTTTCCGGATCGGGGTTTGACGAGCATGCCGACTATACCCCACCCACCCGCCCCTCCCGGATTGCCCAGGTTGCCGGTGTGGTGGGCAATCTGTTGCTGGGATCCCTGCTCTTGGGATCCACGGCAACGGCTGCCGGATTGGTGGGGCTGGCCATTAGCTTCCGCAACTTGCCGGACGTGCATCAATTGCGGGATTACGTGCCCATTGCTACCACCCACATTGTCGATATTCGGGGCGAGCCCATTGCCAGCCTACACGGGGAGGCCAACCGGGAAGTGATCTCCCTTGAACAGGTCTCGCCGGAGATGAAAAAGGCCTTGCTGGCCATTGAAGACAGCCACTTTTACACCCATCCAGGCATTAATCCGGTCAGCTTGGGCCGGGCGATCCTAGGCAGTGTGGAGGGGGGTATAGGCTCGGCGGGGGGGGGATCCACCCTGACAATGCAGTTGGTCAAGAACCTGTTTTTGAGGCCGGAGCGTACCCTCAGCCGTAAAGTCGCCGAGATCGTGTTGGCGGTGCGCCTAGAACAGGTCTTCAGCAAAGACGAGATCCTGGAGATGTACCTCAACCAGGTGTACTGGGGGCACAATCTCTACGGCATCCAGGCGGCAGCCCGCAGCTACTTCAACAAGGATGCGTCTGAACTGAACTTGGCTGAAGCGGCGATGTTGGCTGGGATCCTGCCGGCCCCGGAAACCCTCAGCCCCTTTCGCAACCTGGAGGGAGCCAAACGGCGGCAACACCTGGTGCTGGATCGTCTGGTGGAGCTGAAGTGGATTACCCCCGAGGAAGCCCAGGCGGCGCGGGAGCAAAAGCTGACCTTAGGCCGCATTACCTCCTTTCAAAGTAACGCCCCAGCAGTTACCGACGCCATTGAGGCGGAGCTGCGGCGCCGCTATGGGGAACAAGCTCTAATGCAAGGAGGTCTGCGGGTTCAGTCCACCATCGATCTGCGTCTGCAGCGCCTTGCCCAGCGCATTGTCAATGAAGATGGCCCCCGCATTGGGGCAGCTCGTCGTGCCGATCAAATGGCTTTGGCGGCAGTGGATCCCCGTACCGGCTATGTGAAGGCCATTGTGGGCGGGATCAACGCTCAGCGGGGCCAATTTAACCGCGCCACCCAGGCGTTTCGCCAAACGGGATCCACCTTTAAGCCCTATGTGTACTACGCGGCTCTGGCCAGCGGGCGCTATTCACCCGGCAGCATCTTGGAAGATACCCCCGTCACCTATCCCGGCTCGCCACCCTACAGCCCGAAAAACTACGACAACACCTTCTATGGCTCCCTCACCTTTGCTCGGGCTTTGGAGCTCTCCCGCAACGTGCCCACGGTCAAGTTGGCCGATGATGTTGGGATCCGCAACGTCATCGCAGCGGCTCAGGCCACCGGCATCAGTGCCGAGATGTTTCCCAACTTGGCTACAGCTCTGGGCTCGGCCAGCGTCAGCCCCCTGGAGATGGCGGCCAGCTATGCGGTCTTTGCCAATGGCGGATATCGGGTGGAGCCGACCCTCTTGGCCCAGGTGGTGGATCGCAACGGCCAAATCCTCTTCGAGGCCAGGCCCCAGCCGCAGCGGGTTTTGGATCCCTGGGCGGTGGCTACGCTCAACCAAATCCTCAAAGGGGTGGTGACCCAAGGCACCGGGAGGGCGGCTCGTCTGGACGATGGGCGACCCGTAGCTGGCAAAACCGGCACCACCTCTGATTTCCGCGACGCTTGGTTCATCGGCTATGTGCCGCAACTGTCTACCGCCATTTGGATCGGCAACGACAACAACTCTCCCATGCTGCCGGGTACGGCAGGAGGCGCTTTTGTGGCCCCCACCTGGAAGCGCTTTATGACCGAGGCTCTCCAAGGGATCCCACCTCAGGACTTCCCCAGCCCGCATCAATTTCCCCCTCCCCGACCATGAGCTACAGCGAGGAGCGGCTGGCGCGCATCGAGCGCACTGTCGAGGCCAACGCTCAGGCCATCGCCCAACTGGCCCGGCAAAACCAAGAGCTGATGCAAACCATTGCCGGCACCGAGGAGCGCATTGCCAGAGCCGAGGAACGCATTGCCAGAGCCGAGGAACGCATTGCCAAAGCCGAGGAACGCATTGCTGGCGCCGAAGAACGTCTGGAGGCCGAGGTCAAACGCTGGGACGAGCGGTTTTTCCAGCTCAGCCGCGATACCCTCAACTTCACCCGCAATGTAGTGACCATCGCCGCCATCACAGCGGTTTTGATCCCCCTGCTCAGGGATGTCGCTCCCCTGCTGATTGAGCTGTTGCGGGAGGGATCCCGTTAGCCCTCTGTAGCTGGGACATCTCGCTTTTCCAACCGCTGGCCAACAAGTGGTTATCGGCAATTGCGCTGAGACAGCCGCGATTCCACCTCTCTGGGGTCGAGCAGGGTTCCAACCGGAATCGAGGTGTCCAAGGGATCCCAGCGCGTACTGATTCTGAGTTACACTAAGACTGCAAAGAAAGGTAACGCCTTTTTCTGGTTCTCCTGACCCTTCACCGCGTTCTTTCTTGCATTCCTTGCACAAGACACAGAGGACAGACGATTATGGCTTTTGAACTCCCGGCTCTGCCCTATCCTGCCGACGCGCTGAAGCCCTACATGTCGGCAGAAACCTTCTCCTACCACCACGGCAAGCACCACGCGGCCTACGTAGCCAACCTGAACAAGCTCATCGAGGGCACCGATCTGGCCAACAAGTCTCTGGAAGAAATCATCAAGGCCACCTTTGGGGATCCCAACAAAGCGGGTATCTTCAACAATGCTGCCCAAGTTTGGAATCACACCTTTTTCTGGGAATCCATGAAGCCGGGCGGGGGAGGTGCGCCTACCGGGCCTATCGCCGACAAGATCAACGCCGATTTCGGCAGCTACGACAAGTTTGTCGAGGCTTTCAAGACGGCGGCTGCCACCCAGTTTGGCAGTGGTTGGGCTTGGCTGGTGCTGGAGGATGGCACCCTGAAGGTTACCAAAACCCCCAATGCCGAAAACCCCCTGGTTTACGGCCAGACGCCCCTGCTCACTTTGGATGTGTGGGAGCACGCCTACTACCTGGATTACCAAAACCGGCGGCCTGACTTCATCAGCGCCTACCTGGAGCACTTGGTGAACTGGGATGCCGCCAATGCCCGGCTGGCTGCCGCCTGACTCTACCTGTTCTGGGATCCCTTGACGGGGGATCCCATCGAAGACTAGCCCTATGTCTCTGTTTGCGAAGGGATCCTTGGGGATCCCTTTTTTGCGCCTAGTCTTTCCCCAAGCGTTCTCGCTCCTCGCGCAACCGCTCCAGAAAGCCAGGGGTGGGAGGTTGGGTTGGAGGGGCTGCAAGGGGAGCAGAAGTTGGAGCAACCCGGTTCACTTGGGGAAACAAAGGTTGATTGATGGGCTGCGGCGGGAGAGGTTTGGCTGGGACAGGGGCTGGAGAAGGTGGAGCAGGGGGAGGGGGTGTGGGCACTGCAACCGGTCGGGGTGGAGGCACAGCAGGGGCTGGAGGAGGAGGTGACACCTGCTGAGTTGGAGCAGGGGGCTGAGGGGTAGAGGACACTGCCTCTGGAGTTGCCGCTGGCCTGGGTGTGGGCTCGCTTGCGGACTCACCGATTCCCAGATCTGGGGCGGGATCATCCTCAAACACCGGTTTGCCCTCCGGATCCCGCGGCAGCCAGTCCAGCAGAGGTTCAGGAGTGGCTGAGGGATCCCGCTCAGGGTGCTCTGCACCGCCGACTGGAAGGGGGCGTTCGGGGGCAGCAGGCGGTCTTTCGCTGCCTGGGCCCGGATCCAACAGCAGACGCAGGCCCCAGAAGGTGCTCCCCGCAATGACAACAAAAAGGGCTATCCCAGCCCAGAGGGGAAACGGCTTGGCCTCGGGCTCTGCCTGGGTACTGAGCAGGTGTGTGCCCGACTGCCCTGCATCCACCGCCGCCAGGGTGCGCTCGGAGAAGATGGGTGCGGTTGGGGGGGGCGCGAGGGAAGAGCTGGCAGCGCTCTGGGAGTGCAGGGATCCCTCCAATTGGGCGCTGAGAACCTTCATATCTTGGGGCCGCCGGTCGGGATCTTTGGCCAGACAGGAGAGCACCACCTGTTCCAGCTGCAGCGGAATCTCATAGGGCAAATTTGCGCGATCGAAGGGCTGAGGCTGTTGGTAATTGTGGGCCTCGTACCAGCCGGGGAAAGAATCGCTCTTCGGCTGGAGGGGGTGTTGCCCGGTCAACATGCGGTAGAGCACTACGCCAAACGAGTAGATATCCGAGCGGGCATCCAGGGCTTCCCCGCGCACCTGTTCGGGAGAGGCGTAGCGCACCGTACCCAAAAAGCCGGTGGTCTGGGTGCCGAGGGCAAGGGAAACGTCGCTGAGGAGCTTGGCAATGCCGAAATCCAAGATTTTGACGGTCTCCCCCAACGTTTCATCTTTTAGGACGAAGAGGTTGCTGGGTTTGATGTCGCGATGGATCACCCCCTTGATGAGATGGCCATCCTGCTCAGTCTCCAGGTTGTGGGCGTAATAGAGACCGGCGCATACTTGGCGGGCCATCCTCACCACCTGTTGAGGCGGCAGCACCGGCTGCTTGAGCATTAGCTCCCCCAAACTGCGCCCCGTCAGGTATTCCATCACCAGGTAAGGTTGGTCGTTCTCTATGCCATAGTCCAATACCTTGACAATGGCAGGGTGCTCCCCCAGCAGCGTGCTGATGCGAATTTCCTGCTGAAAACGTTTGTGCAACTGGCGTCGGGTGTTGTCATCGCCTGCTAAGTTTTGGTGCAACAGCTTGACCGCCACCGGACGGTTGAACAGGCGCGTATCGACAGCCTTGAACACCCGCCCCATGCCACCTGCTGCAATGCTGTGAACCAGTTGATAGCGCTGGCCGATCACTTTTCCAGGAGCAAGCTGGTTCATGGGCAGCCCAAGAGCATGTACCCTCTGATTCTAATGCGTGTTTCTCGGGAGTTTCTCTTGCCTTTCTCCGGCCATCCCTGCCCAGCAGTCTTCATTCCCAATGTATTTGATGTGCTTTTAAGTACTTGTTAAACGCCCTGCCAGCGATTGAAGGCTGGACAAAGACTGTGGACTACGGAGATCTACTTTAGAGCCGAGGGAATCTGATAGACTCATGCGGGCGCTTTGCCGGGTCTGTTCATTAGCTGTCTGTCGGGTGATTTATGCTGGCTAACTGGCTGCAAATGTCGGGGATCCCTCTAGCCATGATTGGCCCTGTTGAGAATCCGGTGCTGGTGTTTTTGATCATCCTGACCATCATGCTGGTGGCTCCCTTGCTATTTGAGCGGCTGCGCCTGCCGGGGATCATCGGGTTAATCTTGGCTGGGCTGGTGGTGGGGCCCTACGGCTTGGGCATCTTGCGGCGGGACGAGACCATCATCCTGCTGGGCACAGTGGGGCTGTTGTTTCTCATGTTCATGGCAGGGCTGGAGACCAGCCTGGAAGATTTGAAGCTCAATGCCGGGAAGGCCACCCTCTTCGGAGCGCTCACCTTTCTGTTGCCGATGCTCATTGGCACAGTAGCGATGTTGGCCATTGGGTATGGCTTTCTGGCGGCGGTGCTGGTGGCCTCTTGTTTTGCCTCCCATACCCTGATCGGCCTGCCGATCGTCTCCAAGTTGGGCCTGATGCGCCTGCAGACGGTGACGGCAACTTTGGGGGCCACCCTTATCACGAATGTCCTGGCTTTGTTGGTGCTGGCGGTGGTGGTGCGCGCCCACCAAGGGGAGCTGTCGCTGCGCTTTTGGCTGACGTTGATCCCTTCCATTGCCCTCTACACCTTTGCCACCCTGTGGGGGGTGCCTAAGCTGGGCAGTTGGTTCTTTCAACGCTTTGGTCACGACGAGGGAGCAGAGTTTACTTTCGTGATCGCCACTTTGTTTGTGGTGGCCTACGGAGCGGGGTTGATCGGCATTGAGCCGGTGGTGGGAGCCTTTCTGGCCGGGACGGCCATCACCCCTATCATCCCGCCTCTCAGCCCCCTGATGAACCGGATTCAGTTTATCGGCAACACCCTGTTTGTGCCTTTCTTCTTGATCTCGGTGGGGATGCTGATCAATCCCGGTATTCTCTTGGGGGAGCCGCGCACGCTGCTGGTGGGCGGAGTGATGATTGCAGCGGAGGTGGTGAGCAAGTTTCTGGCCGCTTGGATCCCGGCCCAATTGTTTGGCTGGCGCTTTGCCAGCACGATGATCATGTTCGGCCTGTCGATGGCTCAGGCGGCGGCTACCCTGGCGGCGATCACGGTGGCCTTTCAGGTGAAGTTGGTGGATGAGCTGACGGTGAACGGCATCATTGCCATGATCCTCGTGACCTGTGTTGCCTCGCCTTGGATTGTGGCCCGCTGGGGAGAGCAAATGCAGCCCACCGAGGTGGCGGCAGAGTCCACCGAATTGCCCAAGCCAGATTGGGGAGCTCGCGTCTTGGTGCCGGTGGCCAACCCGGATACTGAGAGGAACCTGTTACAGTTGGCTTTGATTTTGGCCAAAAAAGATGGGGGAACGCTGCTGCCGCTGCATGTTTTGTCTGACCGTGCTGGGATCTCGCCGGCAGCCCTGGCTCGGCAAGAGCAGTTGTTGACCTTTGCAGAAGCTCTGGCCCACAGCGCCGTGACCCGAGTGGAGCCGATTCGGCGGGTGGATGACTCGGTGGAAAAAGGGATCATTCGCTCGGCGGCGGAACGGCAGGCAACCTTGGTGATCCTGGGCTGGAAGGGCTACTCCACCTATGCGGAGAACTTTTTCGGCAGCATCATTGACGCGGTGGTGCGGCAGGTGGGGATCCCAGTCTTGATTACGCGGTTTCCGGTACCCATCGAGACGGCGCGCCGCATCCTCTTGGTTGCACCGGAGCTGGAGGTCTCTCCCGGATCCCTGCAGCAGACCATTGGGCTGGCGCAAACGCTGGCCGGCGAATTGAAAGCAGGTTTGCAGATCCTGCTGGTGCAAACCCGACCCGGGCGGAAAAGCTCCCCAGCCTTGCCGGCAGAAAGCTATGCCCACTTGCCGGTTCAGCGGGTGCAGGGGGGGGTGGTGGCGGAAGCCTTCAAAGCGCTGCAGCCAGGAGATGTGTTGGTATTGGTTCCCAGCGAAACCGGCAACCGGTCGCGCCTGGGCCGAGAGCCGGAGACCATCGCCCGCAACCGACCCAGCCTTCCCATCATCGTGGTGCATTTGCCACGGGATTCAGCTCATCCCTTGCGCCAAGGAGATGGGGTTCTGGCGGCCGCAGAGCCCACTTGACAGGGATGGCATTGGGGTGTTGTCTGGCGGACTGGAGCTCTTGTCTCAACTCCGCCCCGGCTCCCCTGGTAAACTGGGATACCCCGGCTTCAGAACCATCGTGAGCCAGAAGGGAGGCTTAGAGCCATAGACTATGTTGATTGAGGAAGTGGGGATGGTACCCTACGGAGCACAGGAGTATGGTTGCCTATTTGCTGGAAGTCGGCTGTGAGGAACTCCCGGCTAGTTTTGTGGATTCGGCCCTAGAGCAGTGGCGAACCGGGATCCCGGCCTCTTTGGCGGAGGCTCATCTGCAAGCGGAGCAGATGCAGCTTTTCGGTACGCCGCGCCGCCTGGCGGTTCTGTTGCAGGGGTTGCCCACCCAGCAGCCGGATCGCACTTTGGAGGTGAAGGGGCCACCGGTTCAGGTCGCCTACCAAGATGGCCAGCTCACTCCTGCCGGGGAAAAATTTGCCCAAAAACAAGGGGTGGATCCCGGCAGCCTGGAAATCCGGCAAGTGGGCAAGGGATCCTTTGTGTTTGCGGTGCAGCGGGTGCGAGGCCGGCCAACAGCAGCTGTGCTCCAGGAACTGGCACCCGCCTGGATTACCAACTTGAGTGGTGAACGGCTGATGCGCTGGGCCTGCGGGGAGCTGAAGTTTCCGCGCCCCATCCGCTGGCTGGTCTCCCTTTGGGATGATCAGGTGCTGCCTTTGCTGCTGCCGACCCACGAGGACAATTCCATGCCGGGCTTGGTGGCGGGGCGGGTGAGCCGGGGGCACCGCGTTTTGGGATCCCAGCAGGTTGTCCTGGAGCGGGCCGAGAGCTACGTTCAGCAAATGCAAGAGGCGGGGGTCAGCCCCGATCCAACAGCGCGAGAGGCATACATTCAGGCTGAGGTGACCAAGCTGGCCAGGCAAGTGAATGGGGAAGCCCAGATTCCTGCTCCTTTGCTGCGGGAGGTGGTGCACTTGGTGGAGTGGCCGACGGCGGTTTTGGGGCGCTTTGAGCCAGAGTTTTTGCGCTTGCCCCCTGCGGTGATCGAGACGGTGATGATCACTCACCAGCGCTACTTCCCAGTACGGGATGGCCGGGATCCCAGAAAATTGCTGCCCTATTTCATCACCATCTCCAACGGCGACCCCCGGCAATCGGAGCGGATCGGGGCAGGCAACAGCCGTGTGGTGCGGGCGCGCCTGGCGGATGCCCGCTTTTTCTACGAGGAGGATCGGCGGATCCCCTTGGCGCAGCGGGTGGAACGCCTGCAGGCGGTTACTTTTGCCGAAGGGCTGGGCTCCATGCGGGACAAGGTGGAGCGCATCCGCCACATCAGCCGCCTCATTGCCGCTGCCCTGAACTTGGATCCCCAGGAGCAGGCGCTGGTGGATCGCACGGCTTACCTGTGCAAGGCGGATCTGGTTACCCAAATGGTGTACGAATTCCCCGAGCTGCAGGGGATCATGGGAGCCGAGTATGCCCGCCACGACGGTGAGCCGGAGGCGGTGGCCGAGGGGATCGAGCAGCACTACTGGCCTTTGGGGGCGGGGGACGCTTTGCCCAATTCCTTGACCGGGCGGGTGGTGGGCTGGGCGGATCGCCTGGATACCTTGGTGGGCATGTTTCGCTTGGGGCGGATCCCCAGCGGTTCCTCGGATCGCTTTGCCCTGCGGCGGGCCGCCAACAGCCTGGTGCTGGTTGCCTGGGATGCTGGCTGGACTTTTGACTTTAACTCCCTGTTGCAGAGCGTGGTGCAGGACTATGCCTTTGGCGATGTCCACACCTTGCGAGCCTTGCAGGAGTTTTTGGCCCAACGGATACAGACCCTTTTGCAGGAGGAAAAACGGATTGATTACGACTTGGCCAGGGCTGTGGTGGGGGATCCCGAGTCGGTCAAAGCGGAGGATCCCCAGAAGGCCGAGCTCACCATGCGGGCCCTGGGCAACCTGCCCTTGACTTTGCTGCGGGCGGAGTACCTGCAACACCTGCGGGCCACCGGGGAATTGGCGGATCTCTATCCCACCCTCAATCGCTGCGCCCGCCTAGCAGCCCAAGGGGATTTGGACTACGGTGTAACAGATCCAGCAGCTGCCGTGGATCCCGACCAGTTGCAGGAGGCGGCAGAAAGGGAGTTGTACGAGGCTTGCCAGAAGGTCTATCGTCTGGGGGTGGAGCCGGCCTTACGGGGAGATTTTGTCCCCTTGGTGGAAGCTCTGCAAGCGGCAGCCCCTCAGGTAGCCCAGTTTTTTGAAGCCGTTCTGGTGATGGATCCGGATCCTGTGCGACGGGCCAACCGGCTTAATTTGCTGGGGGTATTGCGCAACCAGTCCCGCCTGTTGGGGGACATGGGGGCTGTGGTTATGGCAGGGGAGTCGTCGCCGGAGAAGACCTCCTAGCTGGCCAATCCAGACACGCTTGGAACCCTCACTCCCGGCCCCTCGGGAGCTTGGGAATGGACATGCAACCTATTATCCAAGGAAGCGCAGACATTGCCGCAAAGCCCGCTGCACCGAGGCCAGGTAGCCCTCTCCAAACAGGTTGAGATGGTTGAGCCAGTGGTAGAGCTGGTAGAGGGGCTTGCGGTGGGGATACCCCTCGTCCAAGGGGTAGGCCTGCTGATAAGCCCGATAGAACTCGGCTGGAAAGCCCCCAAACAATTCTGTCATCGCCAGATCTGTCTCCCGATCCCCGTAGTAGGTGGCCGGATCGAAAATCACCGGGGATCCATCGGGCAAGGCCCCGTAGTTGCCGCCCCACAGATCTCCATGCAACAGAGCGGGTTCTGGCCTGTAATCCTGAAAAAAAGCTTCTAGCTCCGCCATCACCCGCTCTGCGTGAGCCACCCACTCACCCCGGTAGCCTCGCTGACAAGCCAGCCTGACCTGGTAGAGCAGCCGTTGATCCCGGTAGAAGTCCAGCCAGCTCTGCCGCCAACTGTTGATCTGCGGCGTGGAGCCGATGGTGTTGTCCCGCTCCCAACCGTAGCTGCCGTTGGGGGATAGGGTGCGGTGCAACTGGGCCAACTGGGATCCCAATAAACCCGCAGTCTGCGGACGGGGCGAGGTTAGCTCCAGGTATTCCAGCACCAAGTAGGCCTGCTCTCCTACGGATCCCCAGACAATGGGCTGGGGCACGCGAATGGCCTGGGCAGCCGCTAGGGTTTGCAAGCCCGCAGCTTCCGCTGCAAACATCTCCAGCGCCCTTTCTCCCCCACGGGCCAATTTGACGAAGTAGTCTTTTACCCCTTCTGCAAGAGGGCTTTGGGAAGCGCAGGAAAACCGATAGGTGGCGTTGATGCTGCCTCCGCCCACAGAACGATACTGTAGGGGCTGGATGGGATCCCCTGTTGCTTCTGAAAGGTGCTGGGCGATGGTCTGCCAAAGAGTTTGCATCAGCAGCAAAAGTCAATTGTCGGAGAAAAACAGGTACTTATGGTCATTTCGGGTAGTCATTTCAGGTTAGGGTGAGACGCCTGAGCCATTGCCTGGGCCATTGAGAAAAGCCCTATGGCCCCGTGCATTCAAAGTTTTAGGTGTGGGCGCAGTCTCCTGGTTTAATTGAAATGACCATAACTCTTTTTTTGTGCTACTTTCACCTTCTCATTCTCAAGAGCACAGTCAATAGCGCGAGGACTCCGTCCCGCTGGCAGGACGGGTTGGACGCCAGACCGGGCTCTATCCTTCAGTCGAGCTTCTGGGTACTGGTCTCCGTCTTGCTGCAGGGCAGCCGAGTCTATCTTGCGCTTGCGGGTCTTGACCTTTGTCGGCCTCAGGTCTTCTCGGTTCAGCCAGCGATAAACTGTTGCACGACTAACCTTGTTCATCCGTGCAACTGCTCCCTTCCTGGACATACCCTATGACTCTCTCTCAGGTCTAAGCTTCCTCCTGAGGTCTACCTCCATGCCTTCTTAGCTGCAGGGCCGTCTCATTCTTAAATGAATTGACCCTGTTCCTAACCTGTGGGGCTCTGGGGTCTTGAGCTTCCGCCTCCTATGGGGAAAGTGGGGGAGAGCTGTATCTCAAATTAAGTTCGAATTGAGGTCAGCATTAGCGGCGGAGAGGCTCAGAAATGGCCACCACATCCTGCAGAAACTGATCCTGTTGCTGGCGCAAAATGCCCAGGTCAGGACCTTGGTTGAGCAGGACAAAGTGGATGCCATTCGGCAGCTGCCCCATCGTCATCAGCCGATCCGCAGCGGATCCCACCTGAGCAGCCGTGCCTGGGGGCAAGGTGCGCGCCCGCAGGGTGCTGTGGCCAGTGCCCGCTCTGGGCAAGATCCGAGTCGGATCCCCATCTGTGAAATCTACCAGGTGTTCCCAGAGATGAGCTAGGGCGCGGGGGGAAAGGTACAGCGCTCGCCCTCTTTGCCCCAGGCGAATGTCTTGCTCGGCGGGGGCCATTTGGGAATCCAGGCGGGAAATGGGCTGAGCCACCAACCGCTGCCGCAGGTACTCCAGCAGGGCTGTTTCGCCCCCCAGTTCCGCCAACAGGGCTTCTGCCATGGCTCGGTCGTTGCTGCCATTGAGGATCTGCAACAGGGATCCCAGCCGTAGCGAGGTGTAGCTGACCAGGCAGTGGGCGTCCGCGGGGAGGGCTGTTAGGACTGACACCGAGCCGCGAATGACAACCGGATGGGGTTGTTGAGTATTGCTGAGGAGTTCTGCCAAACGCTGAGCGCCGCCCAAAGGATCGGGTTGGCCCAGCAAACGGAAGGGGGGCAACACCTTCACATCCCCGTCGATCTGGCGAATGTTGAGGCTATGCAAATGGCGGGCCAGCTCTGCCACATTCGCTTCCGTGAAATAGGGATCCCCGCCACCCACCAGGATCAAATCTCCCGTCAAGCGATGGCCCAACCGATGGCCTGTGGTGTAGAAGCGGGTCTCAAAGCGATGCTCGTAACCCCAAGTCTCCAGGGCCATCAAGCTGATGGCCAACTGATCCAAGGCTCCCACCGGCAAAGGTCGATCCAGCCCATGCTCCGCCAACAGCTCCCCTTCCGGCGTCCAGAGCAGGATCCCCTGTTGAGAGAGCGCTCCCCCTTGGGCCGCCAATCCTTGCAAAAAGCCGGACAAGACCGAAGCGTAAGGAGAATCTTCCCACTGCGGCGATTGGGCGCGGGGCCACCAAGGGGGAAGGCCCGGAGTCCCACTTGGGGAAGGCAGCGGCGGCGGTGGAGTGGGGATGGGGGGGAAGGGATTCTGAGTCAATGTGGGAGACTCGACTTCAGCACCTGTGGGGTTGCTCCAGCAGGCCCCCAAGGCCAAAGCACCAGCTAACGGGATCCCTGCCCAGAGGAGACGACGATGGGGGCGCAACCCCTGTGGGATAAGCGGCATGATGACCTCACAAAGACACTTGCAAAGGACAACGGGCTGGCAAAAGACTTGACGCTACTCTAGTGCCATCCGAACTGCCTTGGCAAATCTCTGTGCCAGCCTTTTCCAGCGTTATCGACTCCGGCCAAGGCAAGCCCATCTTTTGCTTGTCAGGGATCCCAGTCGGCTGTGACGTAAACTACCCGACACCAACCGCTAGGCGGTACGGAGCGGGCTTTTAGTAGCCCTGCAGTTAGCAAGCAAACCACGAGCCTCTGGGGTGGTTTACAGCACCCCCAATCGACCGTTACCAGTGCCTTAAACAACCGTTTCTGGTGTCCGCAGTATTATTATAGCATTCCTCCCAACACTGAACCTACGGGTACAGTGCGGGGCTCCTACAATTTCTAGCTGATCCGGCGGCAGCGAGATCCTGAGGATCGGCGGATTTGGCGGGTCTACCTCACACCTGCAGGGGAGGAGCTGAAAGACGTTTTACCCCCTCTGATTTGGCAGTTGCGGGAGCAAACCTACGGCTGTCTCAGCCCAGAAGAACAGGCAACCCTCTCGCGGTTGGTGGATCGGCTGATCGCCCATCTGTCAGTGGATCCAGATGCGGCTGTGCTGGCGGAGCCAAGTCAATAGTCTTTATCTTATCTTGAGAGCGCCTTTGGGGGAGGGCGGAGCTTTGTCTGGAGATTTGCTGATCCGAAATGCTGAGCTGCTGGTGCCGGAAGGGGATCCCTGGCGGGGGGATGTGCTGGTGCGGGAGGGGCGCATTGCCCAAATCGGCCAAAACCTCTCGCCAGAAGGGGTGGCCAAGGTCATCGACGCCGAGGGCCATACCTTGATGCCGGGGGTGATCGATCCGCAAGTTCACTTCCGCGAGCCGGGCCGAGAGCACAAAGAAGACCTGCAGACGGGATCCTGGGCCTGTGCCCGGGGCGGGGTGACCAGCTTTTTGGAGATGCCCAACACCGACCCGCTGACGATTGACCAAGCGACGCTGGATGACAAGTTGGCCCGTGCAGGCAGCAAGTGTGTGGTCAATTACGGCTTTTTCATCGGGGCCACTGCCGATAACTTAGAAGAGTTGCAAACGGTGCAGGGAGCCTGTGGCATCAAAATCTTCATGGGATCCATGCATGGCCCCCTCTTGGTGGATGATCAGGCGGCGCTGGAGCGGATTTTCGGGGAAACGGATCCCAACTTCTTAATTGCCGTCCATGCTGAAGATCTGTCTCGCATCAAAGCCCGTAAGGCCCTGTTTGCCGGACGCACAGATGTAGCCGTTCACTCGCAAATTCAGGACGAGGAATCGGCCCTGATCGCCTCACGGCGGGCTTTGGACTTGGCCACCCGCTACCGCCATCGGCTGCACATTTTGCACCTCTCCACCGGCCTAGAGGTGGAACTGCTGCGCCAGCACAAGCCGGCCTGGGTGACGGCAGAAGTGACCCCTCAGCACCTGCTGCTCAGCACCGCCGATTACGCCCGGCTGGGATCCCTGGCCCAGATGAACCCCCCCCTGCGGGATCCCCCCAATTCGGAGCAACTGTGGCAGGGGCTGCAGGACGGGATCCTGGATTGCATTGCCACCGACCATGCCCCTCATACTTTGGAAGAAAAGGCTCAGCCCTATCCCCACTCCCCTTCCGGTATGCCCGGCGTGGAAACCGCTTTGCCTCTGATGTTGACGGCAGCCCAGCAGGGGCGTTGTACGCTGGCGCAGGTGGTGCAGTGGATGTGTGAGGCGCCGGCCCGCCTCTACCGGATCCCCAACAAAGGGCGGCTGCAGGTGGGCTACGACGCCGACCTGGTGCTGGTGGATCGCCACACACCCAAACCGGTGCGGCGGGAAGAGCTGCTGACCAAATGCGGCTGGAGTCCCTTCGAGGGCTGGGAATTGGTGGGCTGGCCCCTAGTCACGATCGTGGGCGGACAGATTGCCTTTCAAAACGGCCAGGTGGATCCCTCGGTGCGGGGAAAGGCTCTTCAGTTTCAGCGCTAGCCAGGGATCCCTGCTATCCCGCAAGGGCTTCCGATAGCAGCAGGACAGAAGTGGCGCAGTAGCCTATCCTAGCTTCCCTCTCCCTTTGTGGGAGAGAAGCCAGGCCTGAGGGCGGGATGGCGCAAAAGCATCAGGAACGGTCTCAGGCTGGTTTGCCGATCACCACACACCTCGGCCTGCTGGGTCCGGCAACTCTGGCCCAGAAACTCGTGTTACTTTGAAAATGATAATTACTGATAATCAAAATAAATTGAAAACGGCAAGGGGGCCTCATGAAAGTTGCCTACGTGTTCACTCACCCTCGCTGCGGCACCTATAAGTTGGGCCAGATGATCCTGCCCCAGCTAGAAGCAGGGGTGCATGGAGCGCAGGTGGTGGGCATGTTCTTTTTCGACGACAACTGCTTTGTTTTGCGGCAGGGGGATCCCATTGGCGAGCGCTTGGCCAAAGTTGCCCAAGAGCAAAACATCCTGCTGATGATGTGTGACATGTGCGCTCTGGAGCGCAACCTAGCCGAAGGGGAACCCCGCTGGTGCGACGCTCAAGGACGCGGGCGCAGAGAGCCAGCTCGGTGCGTTCCCAAAAACGTCGTCAAAGGAGTGCAGGTGGGCTGTTTCCCTGACCTCTACGAGGCCTTGAAGGACAACCCACCTGACCAAGTGATTACGCTTTGACGGAAGGACCCCGACTTAGCTGACGGCCACAGCCGCCGGCGGCTCTTGGCTGGGCTGAGAGCCGATCTTGCGGAAGATCAACCGCTCGTTGGCTACATCCACCAAAATGCGGTCGCCGGGTAGGAACTCGTTTTCCAGCAGCTTGGTGGCAATGGGATTTTCGATCTCCCGCTGGATCACCCGCTTCAGGGGACGGGCCCCGAACACGGGGTCGTAGCCCACCTCTGCCAGGTAGTCCTTGGCTTCTTCGGTGAGCAGGATCTCGATTTGCTGATCTGCCAGCAGCTTTTCCACCCGCTGCATTTGCAGGCCGACAATCTGGCGAATTTGCTCTTTGGTGAGGGCGTGGAAGATGATCAGCTCGTCCACCCGGTTGAGGAACTCCGGTCGGAAGTGGTGCCGCAGCATGGCCAGCACCTGAGTTTTCATCTCCTCGTAGCGGCTTTCATCGGCCCCAATTTCCAGGATGAGGTCGCTGCCGATGTTGCTGGTCATGATGATGATGGTGTTTTTGAAGTCCACTGTCCGCCCTTGGGAGTCGGTGATGCGGCCATCGTCCAGCACCTGCAGCAGGATGTTGAAGACATCCGGGTGGGCTTTTTCCACCTCGTCAAACAGCACCACCGAGTAGGGGCGTCGCCGCACCGCCTCGGAGAGCTGCCCGCCTTCTTCGTAGCCCACGTAGCCTGGAGGAGCTCCGATTAGACGAGAGACCGAGTGCTTCTCCATGTACTCGGACATGTCGATGCGCACCATCGCCTCGGAAGTGTCGAAGAGGAACTCCGCCAAAGCACGGGCCAGCTCGGTTTTCCCCACGCCAGTGGGCCCCATGAACAGGAAAGAGCCGATGGGGCGATTGGGATCCTTCATGCCGGCCCGGGCGCGCCGAATGGCTGCCGCTACGGCGGCTACCGCCTCGTCTTGGCCCACCACCCGCTGGTGCAAATGGGCTTCCAGGCGCAGCAGCTTCTGCTTTTCCGACTCCATCAGGCTGGTGACTGGGATCCCGGTCCAGCGGGAGACGATCTCAGCGATATCTTCAGGAGTCACTTGCTCCCGCAGCAGCGGCTCGCCGTTGGTCTGCAGCTTGGCCAGGTGAGCCTCCTGCTCTTGGATTTGCCGCTCCAATTCCATCAGCTTGCCGTACTTGAGCTCGGCAGCGCGGTTGAGGTCATATTTTTGTTCAGCCTGTTCGATTTGAAGCTTGACGGCGTCCCGCTCGGCTTTAAGGCTTTGCAGGCGTTCGA
Organism: Thermostichus sp. OS-CIW-33; assembly: GCF_054059615.1. Classification (NCBI taxonomy): domain Bacteria; kingdom Bacillati; phylum Cyanobacteriota; class Cyanophyceae; order Thermostichales; family Thermostichaceae; genus Thermostichus; species Thermostichus sp. OS-CIW-33. The sequence goes on along the minus strand of NZ_JBSSCH010000001.1, from coordinate 275,764 downwards.
TAGCCTCTTTTTCAAATTGCCAGCGAGCATTCAACTCCCGTTGTCGCTCCGTCAGGTTGGCCAGCTCCTGCTCAATTTTGCTGAGGCGATCTCTAGAGGCAGCATCATCTTCTTTTTTCAGGGAGAGCTCCTCCATCTGCAGTTGCATGATGCGCCGGTCGATCTCGTCCAGCTCGACGGGCTTGGAGGTGATCTCCATCTTCAGCTTGGCCGCCGCCTCGTCCACCAGGTCGATGGCTTTGTCGGGCAGGAAGCGCTCGGAGATGTAGCGGTTGGAGAGCACCGCTGCCGCCACCAAGGCGGAGTCGCTGATTTTGACCCCATGGTGCAGCTCGTAGCGCTCTTTGAGGCCGCGCAGGATGGAGATGGTATCTTCCACCGAAGGCTGATCCACGTACACCGGCTGAAAGCGGCGTTCTAGGGCCGCATCTTTTTCGATGTGCTTGCGGTATTCATCCAGGGTGGTGGCGCCGATACAGCGCAACTCGCCCCGCGCCAGCATGGGTTTGAGCAAGTTGCCGGCATCCATGGCCCCTTCGCCGGCCCCGGCGCCGACAACGGTGTGCAACTCGTCGATGAAGAGGATGATCTGGCCTTCGGATTCAGTGACCTCTTTGAGCACAGCTTTGAGGCGGTCTTCAAATTCCCCGCGGTACTTGGCCCCGGCAATGAGAGCGCCCATGTCCAGAGCAATGACTCGCCGGTTTTTCAGAGACTCCGGCACATCTCCCCGGTTGATGCGCTGGGCTAGGCCCTCCACAATGGCTGTTTTCCCCACGCCGGGCTCGCCGATGAGGACGGGGTTGTTTTTGGTGCGGCGGGAGAGCACCTGAATGACGCGGCGGATCTCGTCATCTCGCCCGATCACCGGGTCCAGCTTCCCTTCGCGGGCCGCCTGGGTGAGATCGCGGCCATAGCGCTCCAGGGCTTCGTAGCGGGATTCGGGGTTTTTGTCGGTGACCCGCTGTTTGCCTCGCACCTCTTTGATGACCGGTTTGAGGCGCTCTACCGTCAGGCCCAGGGGTGCCAAGACCCGCTTGCCCACCCGCTCATCTTGCAGGGATCCCAAAAACAAGTGCTCCACCGAGATGAAATCATCGCCGTACTCTTTGCGAAACTCCTCGGCCCGATCCAGGGTGGTTTCCAGGCCGCGACCCAAGTAGAGCTGATCCACCCGCGCCAACTTGGGCTGCTGGTTGATGAAGCTTTCCACTTTATCCCGCACCAGCCTCGGATCGATACCTGCCCGTTGCAGGAGGGTTTGGGTGAGCCCCCCCTCTTGATCCAGAAGGGAGATCAGCAAATGCTCGGTTTCCAACTGTTGCTGCTGGTGCCGCCGGGCCACATCTTGGGATTGGACAATGGCGCTCCAAGCTTTTTCGGTAAATTGGTTGGGATTGGTGGGCTGCATAGGAGTTCGGCAGAGCTTTGCTACTCAGTATAGGAAGGCAATACAGACACAGGGAGCACCCTGGACTCTTTCGGGGCAGTAGAGCTGGGTGCCGGAAGCTCCGGTAGGATCTTCCTGATCTAGGTATCGCCTATTTTGCCAGAGCCAGAGTTCGCAACAACCGTCCTCTCCAGCTGCGATCCATGGAGGGATCCCCGCCTTATTCTTCTTCTTCGTAGGGACGGCCTTCCCCGATTACCGCCAGGTCAATTTGTTGGCGGTAGTAATCCACGTTCTTAATCTGCACCTCCACCCGATCCCCCAGGCGAAACTGGCGCCGACTCTTGCGTCCCACCAGCGCCTGCTGACGGCTGCGGTACTCGTACCAATCGTTTTTCAGGGTGCTGACCCGCACCAAGCCTTCCGCCAAGATGGGATCCACCTGGACAAAAAAGCCGTAGTTCTGGACGCCGATGATCAGGCCGGGGAACACCTCTCCCAGGTGCTTTTGCATGAACTCAGAGCGCTTCAGGCCCATCAGCTCCCGTTCCGCCTGCTGCCGGATCCGGTACCCCTCCTGAATTTTGGGCAGTTGCGCCTGGAGAAACGCCTGCCATTCCTCCTGCACCTTGGGCGGCAACACCTGCCAGTCGATTTGGCCGTAGCCGCTGGGGCCGTGCAGATCCACCACGGTTTTGGAGCGAGGGCTGCGGCGATCGCGTCCTTTGCTCAGGGCCAGGTGCAGGGCACGCAAATTGAGCAAGTCGGCATAGCGGCGCAAGGGGGCCGTAAAGGTGGCGTAGGGTTCTTTGAGGCCCAACCCAAAATGGCCGAGTTGCTCTTCCAGAGGCTGGAGACGATACTCCACCGGGGGCAAGGTGGCCAGCATCTGCGCCACCAAGGCCGGGCTCGCGCCAGAGGCCAACACATCGGGAGCGGTGATGCGGGCACAAATCCGCTGCCAGTCCGCCAGAGTTACGACAGCGGGATCTTGCAAATTCAGATCCAGCTTCATGGCATTGGCCAGGCGCAAAAAGCTCTGCAGGGCCTCGGCGGCAGGGGCAGGCTGCACGCGGGCCAAAGAAGGGATCCCCAACTGGCGCAAATGGTGGCCCAGGATTTGGTTGGCCAGCAGGAGAATTTCCGTCATCAGGGCATGGGCGCCGAGGCGATCGCTGATCAAGAGGGGGCCGTAGCCGCTTTCATCGGCAGAGTGGGGAGTGAGCAAATCCAACAGGGGCAGGTCAAATCCCCCCGCCTGGTGACGTTTGGCCCGCAGGATCTGGCTGAGGCGCAGCAGGTTTTGCAGCAGGGCCATCAACTCCGGCACTTCTTCGTCGGGGCCCAAGTCGGCGGTGGTGGCCAAAAGAGCCTGCACCTGACCATAGGACAGGTGAGCCCGCGATTGCACCAGGCTGGGGTAAATCTCGAAGTTTTGTACCACCCCTTCTGGGTCGAGGGTCACTAGCAGTGAATAGGCCAAGCGCTCCTGCTGTGGCAACAGAGCCAGGCGGTTGTGCACCTCCGGCGGAAAGAGAGGCAGCACCATCGTATCGAGGTAGACGGTGGCCGTCCGCTGCTGAGCCTCTTGCTCCAAGGGGTGGTCGGGATCCAGCCAATGGGCCACGTCAGCAATGTGGATCCCCAGCAGCCAGTGGTCATTCTCTTGCCGCTGCAAGGAAACAGCCACGTTGGGTTCCAAGCCGTGGGGATGCTGCAGATCCAAAGGCTCCAAAGTGATGCAAAACCAATCGCGCAGATCGCGGCGGCCCTTTTGGTCAGAGCGGCTGAGCTTTTTGGGCAGAGCTGCTGCTGCCTCCAACACTGGAGCGGGAAACTCCTGCGGTAGGTCGTACTTGCAACAGACCAAATCTGCATCGATGGAGGCCTCTGGGCCGTCGCCCAAAATTTTGCGAATGGTTCCGGTTGGGGGCAGATCCCCCAGCGGGTAGCGATTCACCTCCACATAGGCCACCCGCCCCTCTGCCAGCTCGACAGGGGATCCCTCCGTCAGGGCCAGCTCGAACAGCAGCCGGTCGTCCAAGGGCACCACCCGAAAACCCTGTTCCGTCTGTTTGAGGCGACCCACTAGGGCAGAATTGGCCCGCTCCACAACGGCCACCACCTCTCCCTCAGGGCTGCGGCGACGGTTGCCATCTTTGGTGACCCGCGCCAACACCTGATCCCCATTCCAAGCGCCGCTGAGGTTGCTGCCGTGGATGTACACATCCTCCACCCCCGGCTCGTCCCGAATGGCGAAGCAGAAGCCTTTGCTGGAACAGCGCAAACGCCCCACCACCAAAGATTCGTCCGGCTTGCGCCGATAACGGGGTGGATCCCCGGATCGTTCCAGAAACCCGGCCCGCACCAGGCCATCGAGGGCAATCTCGAGCATTTCCGGCGCTTCTGGGTCGGGGGACTGCAAGAGGGCAAGAAGAGTATCTTTGTCGGTCAATTGATCGGGAGGCTGAGAGAGAAAATGCTGAAAAATTCGAGAGAAGTCCATTTTGGGTATTGGCAAAAGAGGAGAGAAGAAGAGGGGTTAAGACATCGCAAGACCCAACCCGTTGGCGTTAGTCACGCTGGCCGGTGACGATAAAAGCTACCCGCTGGCCGATGTTGGTGCTGTGGTCGGCCAGACGCTCCAGGTAACGGATCGCCAGCAACATCAATAGAATAGGCTCGACCGATCCGCGAATGTCAGACTGCTGCGCCAACGTATTGTAAAGGTTAGTGTAATCTTCATCAACGGCGTCGTCTTCCCGCTTCAGTTGTCGGCCCAGGTCGGCGTCCAATTCTGTCAGGGCCACCAGGCTGTGGCTGAGCATTTTCTGGCAGCGCTGCATCATCACGCGAATACGACCCAGCTCCGGGGGCGGCGGGTACATGACCAAGCGCAGGGCCACTTCGGCCAAATCTTTGGCGTAGTCGCCAATCCGCTCCAGATCGCGTACCAGTTGCATCAGGGTACTGATCCAGCGCAGATCCCGCGCCACCGGGGAGCGCAAGGCAATCAAATTAATACAGTCTTTCTCGATTTGACGATAAAAACGGTCAATTTGCTTGTCTTGGGCGATCACCTGTTCGGCGGCGGCCAAGTTCTGTTCAAACAGGGCCTGCTGGGCCAAGACCACCGATTTTTCCACTAATGCCCCCATACGCAGCACGTCCTGCTGAATCCGCTTAATCTGAAGTTGCAGCTCAGCTTGCCCCATGGCTTTCTCCCATGGATGTGGGCAGGGGGGGGAAGGGTTGCAGTTGTTTTGGATCACCAGAGCCAGCTGATCTCAATCATGGCAAACTTCGCCTGGAATAGGGGCAGGGAAGATGGCCAACTTGGGGGAAGATGAAAATAGCGGTTGCCCTTTGAGGGGGATTCGTCTGTCTGGAGTTCTCGGGTTGCTTTGTCATTGAGACGGTCTCATGGCTCTCCCCCCTATCGTTGTGTTGGACGATGATCCCACCGGATCCCAAACCGTTCACAGTTGCTTGCTCCTCACCCGCTGGGATCCGCAGACTTTGAAGCTGGGGTTGCAGGATAGCTCGCCAATTCGCTTTATCCTCACCAACACCCGATCCCTGCCGCCGGCCAAGGCCGAAGAGGTGACGCGGTCGGTCTGCCGGGCCCTCAAGCAGGCCATGGGGGAGCTGGGGTGGGAGCGGGCCCTTTTTGTTAGCCGCTCCGACTCGACGCTGCGGGGGCATTACCCCCTGGAAACGGATGTGATGGCAGCAGAGCTGGGGCCTTTTGATGCCCATTTTCTGGTGCCGGCCTTTTTTGAGGGAGGGCGCATCACCCGCAACAGTGTCCACTACCTACGGGTGGGGGAGCGCTGGATCCCGGTGCATGAGACGGAGTTTGCCCGCGACTCGGTGTTTGCCTACCACCACAGCTATTTGCCGGACTATGTGCAGGAGAAAACCCAGGGGCGGATCCGGGCTGAGCAGGTGGAGCGATTGACCCTGGAGCAGATTCGCTCTGGCTGTTTGCCGCGGCTGCTGGCCTTGCAGGGGAATGTCTGCTGTGTGGTGGATGGAGAAACCCAGGCGGATCTGGATCGGTTTGCCCAAGATGTTTTGGCGGCAGCCTCTCAAGGCAAACGCTTTTTGTTTCGCAGTGCCGCCAGCCTCCTGACGGCTCTGGCCCAGTTGCCGCCACAACCCGTTCCCCCGGAACAGATGGGGCAGTTTGTTCGCTCCTCTCAACCGGGGGTGGTGATTGTGGGATCCCATGTGCAAAAGTCCAGCCAGCAGTTGGCCCGCCTTCTGCAGGAGCCAGGGATCCAGGGCATTGAGGTGGAGGTAAAACGCCTGTTGGAGCCGGGGGGAGCGGCCGAGCTGCTGCCTGGGATCCTGGCCCAAGTTCACAGCGCCTATGAGCAGGGTCTGACGCCGGTGGTCTACACCAGCCGAGAGGAACTGACTTTTGAAAAGGGCTCCGTGGAAAGGCGCCTGGCTTTTGGACAGAAGGTTTCGCGGTTGTTGATGGGCGTGGTGCAGGGGTTGCCGCCGGGAATTGGCTACCTCATCAGCAAGGGTGGCATCACCTCCAACGACACCCTCAGCACTGGCCTCGACTTGCCGGCAGTGCGTTTGCTGGGGCAAATTTACCCAGGGATCTCGATGGTGATCACCCCGGCAGACCATCCCCGCTTTCCCAACCTGCCGGTGGTGTTGTTTCCGGGCAATGTCGGCGAGGTGGATACGCTGGTTTTGATTCATCGTCGCCTCAAAAGTCGGGGCTTGGTCTAGAGTGAAGTTCCTCCTGCCGATGGCTGAAGTTGTCCCCCCGCCGGAAGCCTTGCCCGCCTCGGATGCCTGGTGGGGATCCCTGCGGCAGAGGCGGAGGGAGTTACCGCCGACAGTCGTGCAGCAGGCTTCCCAGAGCTTGGGCAGCTGGGAGGTGGATGTTGTCATTGCCGGTGGCACCCTGGGGATCTTCTTGGCAGCGGCTTTGGCCAAGCGGGGCTGGCGGGTGATCCTGCTGGAGCGCGGGATCCTGCGGGGGCGGGAGCAGGAGTGGAACACCTCACACCAGGAGCTGCAGGTGTTGTTAGAGCTGGAGCTGCTTACCCCGCCCGAGTGGGAGGCAGTCCAGGTTACCCACTACCCGAGGGGGCGGATTGGCTTTGGGGAGGGCCCCCACTGGTGGGTGGAGGGAGTGCTGAATGTGGGCGTGGATCCAGTCAGCCTCCTGGAGTTCCTCAAGCAGCATTTCCTGGCCTGGGGGGGCCAAGTGTGGGAGCAGACTGCCTTTCAAAGTGCCACCGTTCACCCCGATGGGATCTGCCTCCAGACCACCAAGGGACAGATCCGTGCTCAACTGCTGGTGGATGCCATGGGGCACCGCTCGCCCATCGCGGCCCAGGCTCGCCAAGGGCAGCCGCCAGATAGCGTCTGTCTGGTGGTGGGATCCTGTGCCCAGGGGCTGCCCGACCAACCCACGGGAGATCTCTTCTACAGCTTTACCCCAGCCCAGAACGGCTACCAGCCCTTTTGGGAAGCTTTCCCTGCCTGCGATGGGCGCACCACCTATCTTTTTACCTACTGCGACCGGGATCCCCGGCGGCCTAGTCTAGATCAGCTCTGGCGGGATTACTGCCGGCTGCTGCCAGCCTACCAGGGGGTGGAGCTGGCCCAGATCCGCTGGGTGCGCAAGCTATGTGGCGTTTTCCCCGCCTACCGCCGCAGCCCGCTGCAACTGCCCTGGGATCGCCTATTGGCGGTGGGGGATAGCAGTGGCAGCCAGTCGCCTCTAAGCTTTGGCGGCTTTGGCGCCATGTTGCGCCACCTGGATCGCCTACAGCAGGGGATCCACGAGGCCCTGGCGCAACGGCAGTTGAACCAGGCAGCCCTGGCCCTGCTGCAACCCTACCAGCCCAACTTGGCCGTGACCTGGCTATTTCAGAAGGCCATGATCCCCCCTCTGCGGGAGAAAACCTGGGATCCCAATAGCATTAACCGCCTGTTGAGCAGGGTGTTTGCAGCCATGGTTGCCGCTGGCCCCCAGGTGGTGCAGCCCTTTTTGCAGGATGTGGTGCAGTTTGGCGGCTTGGCCCAGGCCCTGTGGGGGGTGACGCGTCGGGATCCCAGCTTGGTAGCCAGACTTTTGCCTCGGTTGGGGTTGCCGGAGCTGGTGGCATGGGCGGGCCACTTTGGCGCCCTTGGCCTCTACGAGCTGCTGCAAAGGCTAACAGATCGCCCGGAGCCGGAAACCAACCCCCAAGACTACTTCTGGAAGCGGCGCCGCGAGGCTTGGCGCTACGGCTGCGGTCAAGATTACAAGTTATTTCCATAGTGATTCTGTAGATATTCTATCTGAAAATAGGGGCTTTGAACGAGCTTGAGACGTTCCCCTGACAATCTGCACCGCCGAGGCCCTAACTCGCAGTTTTTATCTCATTAGGAAGAGGAAAGTTGAGAGCCAAGGAGCGGTTGCACTACTGTAATTCAACATAGCTGCAATCAAGACACTCAAGAGATATCGAAACATTGTCAATGTGATCAAGCTCACCATTACGTTTCATGACGTTTGATATCCATAGTGGAAGAGTTGGGAATTCTTTATCCATCCACTCGTCAGTGTAGGAGTTAGCCATGGTTATTCTCGACTACAGCGATACAGACAGTGGCTTCTGGGCTTCGACTCCTCAGGGTTTGGTGGAGGTGATCAAGTTTCAGAATCACTTCTACGCCCTTCGGCAAGTGTACAAACGCGCCCAAGACGCGATATCTGCCTGTCGCGCCGACATTGAAAGGGGATTTCTTAGCATTGTGGTGCAGTTTGAGAATCACGCGGAAGTGTGGGCTCAACTGTCGCCGGGCGTACCCGTGCAGTCCCAACCAGAGGCTGCTCCTACGGGCAACCCTGCCAAGCCCAAGCTGACCTATCGCGGCCAACCGGTGAGCAAACCTTCCCGAAATCCCAGCCTCGCCCGCAGGCCCTTGCCTGACTCCCTCTATTTCCGCGGCGCGAAGATCGGCTAGACCGTTTCCGTTTGCCAGGTCTGGAGCGGTCGAGATTTCCCTTCTGGCCGCAGCCATCTGCGTTAGCGGTGCAAAGCACCATAGAGGCCCACCCCATAGCCCAGTACCTCAACCGGATCCCCTTGGCTTTCTGCCGGCAGTTGGGATCCCTTTCCCAACCACTGGGCCTCGTGGCTATCCAAAAGCTTCTCCCAGGTGCCGCTGGGCCATTGGGTATAGGTGACTAGCTGATCGGGGCTGAAGTTGAAAAGGGCAAGCAAAGACTGGGATCCCTGGCGGCGGTGCAGAGCTAGGCCAGAGTTGGAAAAGAGCTCCACTTCCACCCCGTCCCGCTCCAGATGCTGGAGAGCCGGTTGGGTTTTGCGCAGCCGGATCAGGGTCTGGTACCACTTCCAGAGAACCTGGTGGTGACCGGCTTTTTTCAAGTCCCAATTGAGCTTGGAGCGCAGGAAAGTCTCCTCAGCTTGGGGATCCGGCGGCTCTCCCTGCCAGGCAAAGGCGCTGAACTCGCGGCGGCGTCCCTGTCGTACCGCTTCCACCAGGTCGGGATCCCCGTGGCTGACAAAATACAGAAAGGGGGCCACCTCCCCGTATTCTTCCCCCATAAACAGCAGCGGCAGCATGGGGGCCAACAGCAGGGCAGCGGCAGCCAATTTGAGGCCCTCGAAAGAGGTGAGCTGGCTAAGGCGCTCTCCCAGCCTGCGGTTGCCCACCTGGTCGTGGTTTTGAATGCAGACAACAAATTGGGATCCCGGTCGCCCAACAGCGGAGTTGCCGTGACGCCTGGCGCGGTAGCAGGAGTACTGGCCAGAATAAACGTAGCTCTCCCGGTAAGCCTTGGCCAGGTGCTCCAATTCGCCAAAGTCCTGGTAGTAGCCTGTCTTTTCCCCGGTAAGCAGGGTGTGAAGTGAGTGGTGGAAGTCATCGCACCACTGGGCATCTAGCCCGTAGCCCCCTTGCTCTCGGGGGGTGATGAGGCGGACATCGTTGAGGTCGCTTTCGGCAATGAGAACCCTGGGCCGGCCAGTGCGAGCTTCTAGGGCATCCACCTGCTCTGCCAATTCCTGCAAGAAGGGGTAGGCGCTGAAGTCGTAGATGGCATGCACCGCGTCCAGCCGCAGCCCATCGAGATGAAACTCCTCCAGCCAGTACTCGGCGTTTTGTAGGAAAAACTCTCGCACGCCGTCAGAATAGCGGTCGTCGAAGTTGAGGGCATCCCCCCAAGGGGTGTGGTACTTGTCGGTGAAGTAGGGGCCAAAATCCCGCAGGTAGTTCCCCTCCGGCCCCAGGTGGTTGTAGACCACATCCAAGATGACGGCCAAACCCAGTTGGTGGCAGGCATTGACTAGGGCTTTGAAGCCTGCCGCTCCTCCATAGCTGGTCTGCACCGCGTAGGGGTAGACGCCGTCGTAGCCCCAGTTGCGCTCTCCTGGAAACTGGGCCACCGGCATCAGCTCCAGCACGTTTACCCCCAACTCCACCAACTCCGGCAGGCGAGGGATCAGAGCAGCAAAGGTGCCCTCGAGGGTAAAGGTGCCTACATGCAGCTCGTAGAGGATCCACTGAGACAGGGGGATCCCCTTCCACCCCTGATCCTGCCAGTCGAAGTGGGGATCCACCACCCGCGAGGGGCCATGAACGCCATGCGGTTGACAGCGGGAGGCCGGGTCTGGTCGCTCCACTACCCCTGCCTGGGTGTGCAGACGGTAGAGATAGTCCACCGGCCCAGGTGGGATCCCGTCCACCTCCCCCTGCCAATAGCCCTGCTCATCCCGCACTAGAGTAAAGCAACGTTGGACAGGGCTGAGCAGCTTCAGCTCCACCTGCTCAACCAAGGGCGCCCACACCGAGAAGTGATAGCAGCCTGAGCCCAGGGGATAGGCGCCCATCCGCCCGGCCTGGAAGAAAGGAGAAGCCTGCAACACAGAATCTATCCCGCAACTCGGCTTCCACTATAGCGAGCATGCCTGGCAAAGGCCGGAGAGTGGGTTTTTGGCTTCTCCTCTGCCATAGTGGAATGGGTCTCTAGCGCTTAGGTCTCATGCTCAACTACCCGCCCAGCTATCCGGATCCCACCGTTGTCGACATCTACCACGGGCAGGCGGTACCGGATCCCTACCGCTGGCTGGAGGATCTGGATTCGGAGCAGACGCGGGCCTGGATTGAGGCGCAAAACCACCTTACCTTTAACTACTTGCAGCAGATCCCAGCCCGGCAGCGGATCCGAGAACGCCTGACCCAGCTCTGGAACTATGAAAAATACAGCCAGCCCTTCAAAGAAGGGGGCCGCTACTTCTACTTCAAAAACGACGGCCTGCAAAACCAGAGCGTTCTCTACACCCAAGAAAGTCTAGAGGGCCAGGCGCGGGTTTTGCTGGATCCCAACACCTTCTCGGAAGACGGCACGGTGGCTCTAGCGGGCATTGCCATCAGCCGCGCTCGCGACAGCGGTGCGGAGCACGCTGGACGGTATCTAGCCTATGGCCTCTCCTGCTCCGGCTCCGATTGGCAAGAGTGGAAGGTGCGGGACATCGAGACCGGCGAGGATTTGCCGGATCACCTGCGCTGGATTAAGTTCTCGGGAGTAAGCTGGACCCTGGACGGGCAGGGATTTTTCTACAGCCGCTACGACGAACCAGCCCCGGGCAGCGAATACGAAAGCGCCAACTACTTCCAGAAGCTCTACTACCACCGCCTGGGCACCCCCCAGTTAGAAGATGTTTTGGTCTATCACCGCCCCGACCAAAAAGAGTGGGGCTTTGCCGGCGGGGTTACTGAAGATGGGAATTACCTCATCATCTCCGTCTGGCGGGGCACGGATCCCAAAAACCTCATCTTCTACAAAGACTTGCGGGATCCCCAGTCTCCTGTAGTAGAGCTCATCCGCGAGTTTGAGGCCGAATACAGCTTCGTGGGCAACGACGGATCCCGCTTTTGGCTGTTGACGGACTGCCAAGCTCCTCGGCGGCGACTGGTGGCGATTGACTTGGAGCAGCCCGACCAGGTGCAGGAGGTGATCCCCGAGGCGGAGGAGACCCTGCAGGGGGTTAGCTTGATCAACAATCAGTTTGTGGCCTTCTACCTCAAAGACGCCCACACCCAGATCAAGACCTTTGCTTTAGACGGTAGCTACCTGGGGGAAATTCCGCTGCCCGGGCTGGGATCCGCCAGCGGCTTTGGCGGCAAGCGCTACGACACCGAGACCTTCTACACCTTCACCAGCTTCACCACCCCACCCACCATCTACCGCTACGATTTCACCAGCGGCACCAGCACCCTGTTCCGTCAGCCCCAGGTGGATTTCGATCCCCAGGCCTACGAGGTGCAGCAGGTGTTCTACACTAGCAAAGATGGCACCCGCATCCCCATGTTTCTTGTCCACCGCCGCGGCCTGGCTCGGACAGGGGATCACCCCACTCTGCTGTATGGCTACGGCGGCTTTGGCATCTCTCTTACCCCCAGCTTTTCAGTGGGTCTGGTGGCCTGGCTGGAAATGGGCGGTGTCTATGCCCAGCCAAGTTTGCGCGGCGGCGGCGAGTACGGAGAAGAGTGGCACCAGGCGGGCACCAAGCTCAACAAGCAAAAGGTGTTCGACGACTTTATTGCCGCTGCCGAGTGGCTGATAGCCCATGGCTACACCAACCCCGCCAAGTTGGCCATCTCTGGCGGCAGCAACGGCGGCCTCTTAGTGGGGGCCTGCCTGGTTCAGAGGCCGGAGCTGTTTGCAGCGGCCCTGCCGGCAGTGGGGGTGTTCGACATGCTGCGCTTTCATAAGTTCACCATCGGCTGGGCCTGGATCTCCGAGTACGGATCCCCGGAGAACCCAGAGGAATTCAAGGCCCTCTACGCCTATTCCCCTCTGCACAACCTCAAGCCCGGCACTGCCTATCCCGCCACCCTGATCACCACCGCAGATCACGACGACCGGGTGGTGCCCGCCCACAGCTTCAAGTTTGCCGCTGCCCTGCAGGCAGCCCAGGGGGGATCCCAGCCCATCCTCATCCGCATCGACACCAAGGCAGGGCACGGGGCCGGCAAGCCCACCAGCAAGCTGATTGAGGAAGCTGCCGACCGCTGGGCCTTTTTGGTGCAGGTGCTAGGGATCCCCTGGGACGGAACGGGAAGTTAGCGAGCTCTAGGACCCAGGCCCACCCGACCGGCATAAACTGCCGCTTCCCCCAGCTCGTCTTCGATGCGCAGCAGTTGGTTGTACTTGGCAATGCGCTCGCTGCGGCAGAGGGATCCGGTTTTGATCTGCCCGGCACGGGTGGCCACCGCCAAGTCGGCAATGGTGGTGTCTTCCGTCTCGCCAGAGCGGTGGCTGATGATGGTGCGAAAGCCGGCTTGAACTGCCAATTGGATGGCCGAGACGGTCTCCGTCAGGGTGCCGATTTGGTTGGGCTTGATCAAAATGGCGTTGGCGGCGGCGCTGTCGATACCCTTTTGCAGGCGGGTCAGGTTGGTTACAAACAGGTCATCTCCCACCAGCTGTACCCGGGATCCCAGTTGAGCGGTCATGGCTTGCCAACCGGCCCAGTCTTCTTCCGCTAGCCCATCTTCAATGGAAAGGATGGGATAGTTGGCCAGCAGTTGCTGGTAGTAAGCCACCATATCAGCCGCGCTGTGGGCTTTGCCCTCAAAGTGATATTGCCCATCCTGCAGCAGCTCGTTGGCGGCCACATCCAAGGCCAAGGCGATATCTGCTCCCGGTTTGTAGCCTGCCTGTTCAATAGCCGTCATCAGCAGATCCAAAGCCGCCGCATTGGAGTCGAGATCAGGAGCAAACCCCCCTTCATCCCCCACACCGGTGGACAGCCCCTTCTGCTGCAGCACTTGTTTTAGTACCGCAAACACCTCAGCCCCGTAGCGCAGCGCCTCGCGAAAGCTGGCCGCTCCAATGGGCACAAGCATAAATTCTTGAATATCGACGTTGTTGTCGGCGTGGGCGCCGCCGTTGAGCACGTTCATCAGCGGCACCGGCAGCAGGTTGGCAAAGGGCCCCCCCAGGTATTTGTAAAGAGGCAAGCCCACTGCTTCCGCAGCCGCTTTGGCTGTCGCCAGAGAAACTGCCAAAATAGCGTTGGCCCCCAGGCGGGACTTGTTGGGGGTGCCGTCCAGGTCGATCAGCAACTGGTCAATACGGGCTTGGTTGAGGGCATCTTCTCCCTGCAGCTCCGACTGGATGGGGCCAAGGATGTTTTCCACCGCCCTCAGCACGCCCTTACCGCCGTAGCGTTTGGGATCCCCGTCCCGCAGCTCATGGGCCTCGAAGGTACCGGTCGAGGCACCGCTGGGAACCTGCGCCAAGCCCGTTGCTCCATTGGCTAGACCCACCAGGGCTTCTAGGGTGGGACGCCCTCGCGAGTCGAGGATCTCATGGGCGGTAATCCACTCGATGGCTGTTTCCACAGTTACACCTCAGCAATTGGCTAGATAGCTCTGGCCAAAGCCAGATCCCCCCATAGACTAGTAGGTTTTTGCCCGCGATCCGGTCAGCTTCCAGAAAACTTTAAGTCTGTCCTTCGGGCACAGAGATTCTTCAAGGCTGCAGCAGTAGATTGAACATAGGCCGGCCAGAGCTTCAACCAACCATCGAGCGGGGTTTGCCTAGGCAGGGTGCTGCTCAGGAGGTGTTCTCCTCTTCCTTCTAGGCAAAGCGATGGCTCAGCCGCATCGGGTCGTGTACGGTGATCTTCTTCTTGTGAATGGAGATGTACTTCTTCTTGCGCAGCTCTCCCAACAGGCGGGTGATGGTGACGCGGGTTGAGCCAATGGCCTCGGCAATGGCCTGGTGAGACAGCTTGAGATCGATGGTGACCCCATCTGGGCCAGGCACCCCGAAATCGCGACAGAGAATCAACAAAAAGCTGACCAGACGGGATCCCATGTCGCGATGAGCCAGTGTCTCGATCATCATCTCCGTTTGCAAAATGCGGGACGACAGGCTTTTAACCAGCAACATGGCCAGTTCGGCGTTCTCCTGTAGGGATTTCTCCACCTGCTCGATCGGTAGAGAGAGTAACTCGGTAGGTGTAAAAGCCACCGAGTGATAAAAGCGGTCGGAGCGCTGTCCCGTGATAAAGGAGAGCACGCCGAAGATGCTGTTTTCCCGCAGGAGGGCAACGGTGATTTCCTCTCCCATTTCGTAGACCCGCGAGAGCTTAACGGCTCCCTTTACCAAAAAGTAAACCCGCTCCGCCGGATCCCCTGGAAAAAAAATGGTCTTCCCGCGCTCGAACGTTTCGATAACCGGAGGATGGTGAGGGCCTCCCAATTGCTTGAAGGCTGTGATCAGAGATTTTTCCGCTACGGCCACCGCCATACTCATCAACCTTTTAAGGTCAGTTTATACCTAAGATCAACCTACTAAGATCAATCTAGAAGCATTAGGCTAGGTTGCAACCCATTGACTTCAGAATCTACGAGGATACCAAGATTTACCCTAAAGTAGAAGGTTCTGCCTAGGTATCTTTGTAGCACGCGCTACATTTTTAAGTCTCGTTGCTGCTCTCCAGCCAAAGGCAGAGGTTAGGATAGGAGCCATTGCCGCTGGGGGCTGCGCCAGCCCTTGGCAGTAGAGGGTAGGGTGGGTTCTATGGGGATCCCAGAGGTTATCGTTGCTGCACCTTCTCAACTGAGCCGCCAGCATTTCACAGTGCGGATGCCGGATCCGGCCAATCACCTGCTGGAGGTGGAACTGCAGATCCAAGAGGTGGATCCAGAGGTGCCTTTGCGGCTGCGACTGCCGGTGTGGACGCCGGGATCCTACTTGGTGCGGGAGTATGCCCGTCATGTGCAGGAGTTTCAGGCGGCAACTGAGCAAGGGATCCCTTTGGCCTGGCGGAAGGTGGACAAGAACACCTGGCAGATCGATCCGCCGGGCTGTTCTGCCGTGAAGGTGTGCTACCGGGTCTATGCCTATGAGCTGACGGTGCGCACGAACCATCTGGATTTGACCCACGCCTATTTCAACGGGGCAGCGCTCTTCCTCTACGTGCCCGGTCGCGAGCGGGAACCCTACACTTTGACGGTGATCCCCCCCAAGCCAGATTGGCACATCGCCACCAGTTTGCGGCCCTTGACCTCTCCTTCTGAGGATCCCACTTCCGGCCAGTCTTTTGTGGCGGAAGACTACGACGAGCTGGTGGATAGCCCGGTGGAGGTGGGTCCACATCGAGTGCAATCGTTTGAGGTGGAAGGGATCCCCCATTACTTTGTGGTTTGGGGGGCGGGCACTCTGGATGTGGAGCGGGCTGTCGCTGATGCTAAGGCGATTGTCAAAACCACAGCCGCGTTTTTCGGTGGGCTACCCTACGACCGCTACTGGTTCATTGTGCATTTGTCGCCGGGAGGATTTGGTGGCCTTGAGCACAAGTACAGCACCACCCTTCTTTACTCTGGGCTAGAGCTGCATCAGCCAGAGTCCTATCGTCGGTTTTTGGCTCTGATGGCCCACGAGTTGTTTCATGCCTGGAATGTCAAGCGTCTGCGTCCTCTGGCATTGGAAAAGATCGATTACAACCAGGAAAATTATCTGGAATGTCTGTGGTTTTGTGAGGGGGCGACCAGCTATTACGAAAACGTCATATTATTGAGGGCAGGGATCCTCAGTGCCGGCGATTTTTTAAAAGTTCTTTCCGAACAGATTGGCCGCTTGCAGCGTACTCCGGGCCGGGCTGTGCAATCGCTGCGGGAGTCCAGCTTCGATACCTGGATCAAACTCTACCGCCCCCACGAAAACACCCTCAACAGCCAGGTTTCTTATTACTTAAAGGGGGCTTTGGTCTGTTGGCTGCTGGATCTGCACATTCGCCACCTTTCCGGCGGTCAGGGATCCCTGGATACAGCTTTGCAGGATCTGTGGCAGCGCTTTGGTCGGTCAGAGAAGGGCTACAGCGACCAAGACTTGCGGGAGGCGTTTGAGCGGGCAGCCGGTGCCGATCTTGGCCGGTTTTTCTCCGCCTATGTGGAAGGCACAGAAGAGCTAGACTACAACACTTACCTACACCCCTTTGGCCTCACCCTTAAAGCCCACTTCAGCCGCCCCAACCCCATCCCATACCTGGGCCTCAATTTCAACGGCGAGGGCAATCGCATCAGCGCAGTAGAGATGGGATCCCCGGCGCAAAAAGCGGGCATCTGGGCCGGCGATGAGCTGGTGGCCCTGGATGGGTTCAGGGTGAGCGCTGCCAACTTGGCGGAACGCTTGACGGCCTATCAGCCCCACCAGATCATTTGTTTGAGCGTTTTTCAAGCCGATCAGTTGAAACATTTCTGGATCCCGTTGGATCCCCCTCGGCCCGATGTCTACACGTTGGAGGTGTTGCCTGAACTGACTCCTGCTCAAGAAGCTCTTCAGCAAGGCTGGCTGGGATCCCTTGTCGGCGCCCAGCTTCGGTCAGAGGTAGGTCCCCATCTGCTTGAAAATTCACCTATCTTCTCCTAGCATGTTGAGGCAAGCAGGTAATCCAGTTAACTGGAAAGAAAAGTAACAGCAGCAGAGGACAGGAGTATCTGATGGACTTAGTTTTGGTTTTATTGATTGGGGCAGCTGTTGGTTTCTCGGTAGGCATTTACGTTGCTCGCCAGTATGGGGCCAGTCCTAAACTGGAAATCTGGAAACGAGAGATTATCAGAGATATATCTTCGCAGCTAAGCCAACACAGCCAAAAACTCAACGACCCGGACAAAGCACTCATCAAGTTGAGCGAAGGATTGGTAGACAAGATTTCTCAAAAGTTACAGGAAAAGTTACAGGCCGTCCAAGCTACCCTTGAAGAGTTTAAATTTCGCCTTGCTGACAGCCAGCAAAGCTTGCTACAGGACTGGGGCAGAGACTTTCTACAAGCTATATCTGTAAAGTTGGCCGAACATGGCCAGCAACTGAACAATCAGCTAGCCATTCTGGAAAATCGAGCGACAAATCAAGCAGTAAGTTGGGACTCACAAGAAGTTGCTGTTGTCAAAGCGCTTGAGGAAAGTTCCCAGGAAGTCATTGATCATATCAGCCGTGATAAGTTGAGGTTAGCTTTATTTCTGTTTCTGTGGTCTAAAGGAATAAGAATTAAAAGCTTGGAAACCAAGGAAGCAAGTAGGGTTGGTAGCAAACTGAACAGCAAGCTAAATCAGATATCCAACTTTATGGGAGATAGATATTATTCAATTAGAAAACTCTACAAGTCGATAAAGTCAAACATGAACGAAGGAGAGGCTTTCTCCCTGATTCTGAAAGACGAGCCAAACCAGGTAGTATCAGATAGTTGCCAACTTGCGAATATGCTCTGTAGTATCGCCTTCTTGGAGGAGTACCATTATTTGAAGTCTCCTAGATCTATAGAAGCAAAGCCGAGCAGAGACCCAAATGCATTGAACTTTCTATCAGGAGGATGGCTGGAGCGATATGTCAAAGAAAAGCTAGTAAAGATTGCCAGTCAGCAAGGCAAAAAGATCAGTTTTTCTTACATCATGAATACTCAAGTTACTTTGCCGGATGGAAATGATTTTGAAATAGATTTATTCTTTTATGTCAATGATAAGTTTTACTGGGTAGAATCCAAAACGGGTGATTATCATGAAAGTATAGACAAGTACTCTAGGTTGGCTTCCAGTCTTGGTCTTCAGCAGAATCAGGCTTTTGTAGTCTTGACTGATGTTGATCAGGATAAGAAAATTAGCCTGTCTTCCAGTTATAAGCTGTCAGTAATCGGCGTTGACGATGTTGAGCCGACCTTTATCAAAATTCTGAAAAGTCATGTCCGAAAGAGCACCTGACAAAAGCTAGCTAGGCTACAATCTTGACAGCTTGTTCCATACACCACCAGGGATCCTCGGCAAAAGCTGGCATGGGAGTGCTGCCTGCTTTGCCCAGAATGGCCAGCCGGACTTCCCGATCCAGGCGGGATCCGGCCCCGTAGGGATCTTCTGAGGGAGGTTCCAGCCGTTGCCCCAGAGGGGGCATCACCATAATGCCTGGCTGCATGCTGGTGCTGCTGACCCAGATTTTGAAGCGATCCACCGCTACGTCTGTTCCTTCTGGCAGCTGCATCTGCAGCAGGTAGCGGGGGCCAGAGCCAATCAGCAGGCTCTCGTTGGGGCGTAAACGGGCAGGCAGATCTGGTTGATAGGGGTAAACCAAATCCACGCTGTACCGCCGCTCGTCAAAGACGGTGACATAAACATGCACTGGAGTGGGGGCTCTGTTTCTCAAGGCAATGGCCAGGTTGCGGCCTGCTTGGATTTGCACTTTCCCTTGGGGATCCCGCGGCAGGGGGCTCACTTCGGCAGGGGCAGAGCTGCTGGCCGGGGTTTCCAGTTGGAGAAATTCCACTTCCAAGATGCTGCTCAGCGCATCGCTGGCAGGTTGCAGGTTCAAAAGATTACCAAAAGCAGCCACGTGCTCCAACAGCCGCACCAGCTTGCGAGGCAGGGCCTGTAGCTTTTTCACCGGGATCCGGAAGGCCGCCAGAGCCACCTCTTCCCCCCGACGGTAAAAGTGATAAATGGCATCGGGCAACAGCTCTACCCGCAAGTCTGCTGCTTCCGGATCTGTGTAGGCCAGAAGCGGTGAGGCCGGCAAGGCCGCCAGCAAATCGGCAACGGGCATTTGCACTTGACTGGGATCCGCACAGGTGAAAGCCACCCGCAACGGCTGGAATCGGATAGAGGACATGGGGAAAACCTGGAACGGAGTCTGCCGTATTCTCCTGCTCTGAGGTTGCCAGGCAAGCAAGCCAAGCTCTATATTACCTGCTCATTACCTGCTCAGTTCTCTCGACTGGGCTGTGGCCAAGTCAGCTCTCGGCCAACAGACTCCCAACAGGCCATAGCTCCGTAATCAAACTTAACACCAAAGGCAAATGGAACCATTGGGAAACTATCCCGGATCCCATCTGCAAATGATCTCTTAATGGTCTATTCTTGATCCTGTTGTCGGGTTTGTGGCTGGAGTGGAGCCCACCTCTCCTCTTTCTAGGCTGATCTACGGAGAACCATGTTTAGCAAAGCTTTTTCTTTTCAGAAGGTGTTTGCGCCAGCGCGTCGTCGGTTGCTTGTCCTGCTGTTGGCTGCGTTGATGGCTGGGTTTGGCTGGGGTCTGGCTCCAGTGTTTGCAGCTAGGGATATTCCTGCAGTGGCTCTGTCGCCAACTGAGTCTATTACCTTTACCGAAGCCCAGTTGGCCAAAGGGAAGAAGCTATTCAACACCGCATGCGCCCAGTGCCATGTGGGCGGCCAGACCTATCCCAACCCGGATGTGAGCTTGAAGCTTTCGGATCTGGAGGGGGCAACTCCCCCACGGGATAATGTGCTGGCGATTGTGGATTACATCAAGAATCCAGTCACCTATGACGGGGTGGAGTCTCTGTTGGAGTATCACCCCAACACCCAGCTCACCAGTGAGTATCCACGTCTGCGCAACCTCACCGACGAGGATCTGAAGCTGATTGCGGGCTACATTCTGGTGCAGGCCAAGACCGTTCCCGGCTGGGGTGGTACCAAGAACGAAAGCCACAGCGACCTATCAGCCTATCTCTAATGCCGCATCTGGATCAGAAGTTGCCTATGAGATGGCGGATCCCGTCTCGCCTCTGGGCCTGGGTCGGGATCCTAGCTTTGTTGTGGCTGGGGCTGGCCAGTCCGGTGGCTGCCCGCATTGATCCTTACGTGAACCAGTATTTGCGGGTGAGTGGCCCTGTGGAATTGCCTCTAGATGCCGCAGGGCATACCCTCACCTTTACCCCAGAGCAGCTCACGGACGGCAAAAATCGTTTTCAGTCCGCCTGTTTGAATTGTCATGTGGGCGGTGCCACTTTGCCGGCTCCCAACATTTCCCTCTCTTTGAAGGACTTGCGCGGTGCCACTCCACCCCGAGATACCCTTCAAGCCTTGATGGAGTACCAGCGGGATCCCCGCAGCTACGATGGCTCGGATTCTAGCTATGGATGCCGACCTGTACCCCCTTCCTGGATGGACGACGAAGCCCTGAGAAATCTGGCTGCCTTTATTCTCAGAGCGGCTCAGGTTGCCCCTGGCTGGGGATCCAACGATTTGATCGATGCCGGTTAGGGTGTAGCACAAAAGCCACCGTGCTAGGCCCGCCAAGGCGAGCTGCATAGCGGTACGGCAGGGCTTTAGACCCAATTCTTTGGTAAGGGCACCTTCTTTTCGCTTTTCAATGCGCTTCTGGCCGCGCGAACCCATCTTTGCCCAAGAGAAGCAGAGGAGAACTGAGCAGATCAGGGGTGAGCGAATAGCCAACCAATCCTCAAAAAGGAAGGCAATTGTATACTCGTTTCAGCTTGGGGTGAGATGCCTGGGCTACTGAGAAAAACCTTTTGGATCCCTTGCATTATTGCTCCGCAACGCTATTGCTCCGCAACGCTGACGCGAAGACGCGACCAAGGTTTTAGGTGTGGGTGCAGTGTCCTGGTTTGAATCAAGATGACCCTAAAAACTCTTCCCTGAACTCCCCTCTCCCTCTGGGAGAAGGGTTTAGGGGTGAGGGTTGACGGCTTTCAAGATTGAAAAAGGCGGGAATAGAGCTGTTGGTGGACTTGACAATCGCGTTCTTGTAGGAGGGTGAAGCTGCCCAAAGCCGGCCAGCTGGGGGAGAGGTTTGGCCTTTCGGCCCGCTTCACAACCGGCAGGATCTCTTGGTGTACCACTGCCTCGATGGGCTCGTACAACTGAGCCAATAGGCTTTGCCCCTCGGTATGCCCCAAAGGTACCAGACGCACCGCTGCCGAGACCAGCCCAGTGAGGGAGGAGAACAAGAAGGCACGCAGGGTATCTTCCAACCCAATGCCCGCCTGAGCGCAGATCCAGCCAAACACCACGGAATGATGCAGTGGATCCCCCTCTGCCTTGGGGACAGAGATTCCCCAGGTGCGTTCTGCCAGTTGAGCTAGGCGTTTCCCCAAATCTAGGCTGGCTTGGCGCGGCTCTGCCGCCCAACGGGTTGCTTGCAGCTGTTGCTGCAGCTTCTCCACTCCCGACTCGGATCCCAATCGGGATAGACGATGGGCCAAGGCACAGGCTCTGCCCTCGGTGGGGGCTAAGCCCATGTGCAAAACCCCCAACAGGTACTGCTGCACCCCAGCCCGATCGCGAAGTTGACCCGCTTGAACGGCAGCTTCCAAGCCCCAGGAGTGGGAATAAGCCCCAATCGGCAGGGCAGAATCGGTGAGCTGTAGCAACAGATAGAAAGTGCCGCTGGATCCTGGAGAAGTAAGTTGGGAGGAGAGCTCACCACGCATCTTCACCAAGCCTTAGCGGGGGCGGATCAGGCCATAGCCGCCATGGTTGCGGACGTAGATAACGTTGATCTCGCCATTTTCGATATTGCGGAAAACGTAGAAGTCGTGATCCACCAGCTCCAACTGGTGCAACGCTTCCTGAACCGTCATGGGTGGCATGGCGAAGTATTTGGTGCGCACCACCTCTGCGGGTAACTCCGCTTGCCGTTCCGTATTTAGCGGATCGGTGACGGGCTGCTGGGCCACTGCCACGGAGGTTTTGGGGGTGTGGCGGACGCGGTGAATGCCGTTCCGTTCTTTGTATTTGCGCAACTTGCGGGCCAGCTTGTCGGCCACACGGTCGATGCTGGCATAGAGGTTTTCGCTGCTTTCTTCCGCCCGGATCACGGTGCCATTGGCGTAGACGGTCACTTCGGCAGATTGGCTGGCACTGATACGGGGGTTGCGGGCTACCGATAGATTGACATCAACCTCACTGGTGATCTGGGCAAAATGACTGACAGCACGCTCAATTTTTTCTTGAACGTAGCTGCGGATGGCGTCGGTAATCTCGACGTTTTTCCCTTGGATCACAAGCTTAGTCATGAGGACTCTCCCAGTCATGTCGGTTTATACCTGAGATAGCGCCTCATCCCCACCCGGGATCCCTCTAACTCTGGAAAGCGATCCCAGCTCACAGGCGACGTCAGCCCTTTAATTGGCAAAAATGGAGCCCTGTCATCAAGGGTGAGCAGATCGGCTTTGGGAGTGGCACTAACCTCTTGGGTTAAGTCTAGGTTAACATCTCGCTCAAGGATCTCTGCCAGAGGTTAAGAATAAATTTAGGCTCTCTTAATGTTTCAGAGATGTTGAATTGATGTTGAATTCCAGATTTTCCCGAATCGCAGGAGCTCTGTAGAGAAGCGGGATCCCCGCCCTGCAAGACATGCACTTCTATTGGCTGTGTTGAGTGTCTTTGGGAAAGGTTTTTTAGAGTTTAAGTTGCAAGTTCCTCAGTCAAAAGCCAAATCTATCATCAAACTCATAGACAGATCTAGCCTGCTAAAAATCTTCCTGAGCTGGATTTTGAGTTGGTTAAACAATGTCTCTAACTCTGACCTGTTTTTGAGAGACTGAAGGTGGGCCCTATTGCCCATAAGCTCGGCAATCCAGATGCTTCAGCTTTCCTCCAGGGTATGTTGGTATTATCCTACAGCCTAGCAGCATCTTGATTGGATAGTCATTGACAGCAAAAATGAAGGGATATTGATATAAATTAAGCTTTTTATCGATTTTTTATCAATATGAGGCTTTCGACTTGAGAGATGGTGTTGTTGTCGGTATTAGCTTTGACAAGCCTGTTGTTCACTGTTCCATGCTGTAAGGTTTCTATCGGAGAGCTACATAAGTACATAAGAACTTGGAACTCGGTTCTGCCGCTGCAGTCACCTTGAGGAGCGGTGGGGAGAAGGCCAACTCTTTCCGGGGTGGCTGAAATGCTACCCTCGAAACCAGCTTGGTGTGCAAAAGGTGGGGCAGACTGGGTGGGCGGAGGGATCCCGTTGAAGGCGGCAGAGCTTTTAGACAGAGCAGAAGAGGCTCTACAGGAGCAGTTTCAGGCGGTGGAGAAGACCCTCAGAGAGAACCTGGCGCGGGTGTTGCGGGCCTTTCGCGAGCAGCGGGTGGGATCCCATCACTTTGCCGGGGTGTCGGGGTATGGCCACGACGACCAGGGGCGGCAGGTTTTGGATCGGGTGTTTGCCCAGATTATGGGCTGTGAGGCAGCGGTGGTGCGGCTGCAGATGGTGTCTGGTACCCATGCCATCGCCTGTGCTTTGTTTGGGGTGCTGCGTCCGGGGGATGAGCTGCTGAGCATTACCGGCCCCCCCTACGACACCCTTGAGGAGGTCATCGGCCTGCGGGGTTCCGGGCGGGGATCCCTACGGGAGTTTGGCATCGGTTACCGCCAGTTGGATTTGCGGGAGGGAACTGTCGATTGGCAGGCCCTGAAAACCGCCCTCAGACCGCAAACCCGCTTGGTTCACATTCAGCGGTCCTGTGGCTACGATTGGCGGCCCAGCTTTTCCATTGCCCAGATTGCCGAGATGATCCAAATGGTCAAAGCGCAAAACCCCGAAGTTGTCGTTTTTGTGGACAATTGCTACGGCGAATTTGTGGAAACCCAGGAGCCAACCCATGTGGGCGCAGATCTGATTGCCGGATCCCTGATCAAAAATCCGGGGGGCACCCTCGTTCCCGCAGGGGGCTATGTGGCCGGGCGGGCAGAGCTGGTGGAGCAAGCCGCTTGTCGGTTAACGGCTCCGGGCATTGGTTCGGAGGGGGGGGCAACTCTAGATCTCAACCGCCTTCTGTTTCAAGGCTTGTTCTTGGCCCCGCAGATGGTGGCCGAAGCGGTGAAGATCGCCCATCTGGCGGCGCAGGTGTTTTCTGATCTGGGCTACCCGGTCTCGCCTCTGCCTCAAGCTCCTCGCACCGATATCATCCAGGCCATTCAATTGGGATCCCCGCAAAAGCTGCAGGCCTTTTGCCACGCCATTCAAAACAGTTCTCCTGTGGATTCCTACCTCACCCCAGTTCCGGAGGTGATGCCCGGTTATGCAGACCCGGTGGTGATGGCAGCAGGCACCTTTATTGCCGGGAGCAGCGCCGAGCTGTCTGCCGATGGGCCGATGCGGGATCCCTACACCGTCTACTTGCAGGGGGGAACCCATCTCTACCATGGGCGGCTGGCCCTGGAAGCCGTCTTGCAAGCTTGGGAAACCCTGTAGGCCAACAGTTTGCTCTCGGCTGAAACAGCAAGGAAGGGGCAAGCCAACAACCTCAAAACTCAGCACGAAGTTGGCAGAAGTTGTCGTCTCTGACCAACTTTTCGCTCAATCAATCAGGGGGTAGGATCAGTCTACAGTTGCCATTCTTTAGGGATCCCTTCCGATGTTGAGCTGGTATCGTTCTTGCGCATCTCCTCGCCGTTGGGGATCCCGTTTGACTCTGGCTCTGGTGGCATTGGGGTTGGCCGGCGGCTGTCGGCTGCTGGATCGGGTGGGAGAGAGCGGCTTGCCGGTGGGATCTGCGCTGACCCGTTCTGCTCTGTGGAGAGGCAGCCAAACCGTGACGGGAGCGCTGGAGGTGGGAGATCAAGTCAGCCGCCAGTACGGCAGCTTTTGGGATGGGATCCCCGTCACCGCTGAGCCGGGACAGATTTTGATTGCGGCCCTAGAGAGCGAAGATTTTGATGCTTATCTGGAGCTGGTGGACGGTCAAGGGCGGGTGATTGGCTTTGACGATGACTCTGGCCTGGATGTGAATGCCCTGTTGGCAGTGCGTCTGCCGGAGGGAGGCACCTATACCCTGCGGGCCACCAGCTTTGAGCCGGAATCCACCGGCAACTACCGGCTCACCTATATCCTCACCCAGGTAGATTGGCAGGAA
This sequence comes from Thermostichus sp. OS-CIW-33, assembly GCF_054059615.1. Classification (NCBI taxonomy): domain Bacteria; kingdom Bacillati; phylum Cyanobacteriota; class Cyanophyceae; order Thermostichales; family Thermostichaceae; genus Thermostichus; species Thermostichus sp. OS-CIW-33. The sequence goes on along the minus strand of NZ_JBSSCH010000001.1, from coordinate 250,705 downwards.
AGCCTATCGGGCCGTCTGCAGGAGGGATCCCTTCAGCATCCCGAGGATGGCAGTTGGATGGACGAATATCCCATTGCCGCCCGCGCCGGCCAGATCCTGATCGCTTCCATGACCAGCTCCGATTTCGATGCCTTTTTGCAGCTGCTGGATCCCAGTGGAGAAGTCAGGGCTTGGGATGATGACCAAGGGGGTGGAACCGATGCTCTGATGATTGCCTTTCTGCCCCGCACCGGCACTTATACCCTGCGGGCCAACACCCATAAGCCACGAGAAGAAGGAGCCTATAGGTTACAGTACGCCTTGCGCTAGCCCCTGCTCGCCCAGATTCCCTGTCTTACAGCTTGGATAAGGGGGCTTGTGAACCTTCTAATGCTGATGTCGAGATTTTGACAGGAATCATCGTTTTTTAACGCCTAATGTTGATATATGTCAGGAGTTGCCAGTTTACCTTCCTAAGATCCTCACAAAGCCAGAAGGGGCACTGCTTGCTGAGCTTTGTGGGAAAGCATAACGTCTTATCCTAAGTTGTGACGGAGCTGAAATATTGTCCTCGGGGATGAGGTCTTTTTTCTAGAATCGAATCGATGGCCTAGACCATTCTTTTGCAGTTCAGCCCCTATCTCCACAAAATGGATGCCATGACTCCTGAAATGGTACGCCAGTTTTGGTCTTTGGTCAGCGAGATTGGCAGGCCAGATTGGCTCACAAAGCGTGACGATGACTTGGTGAACCTGCTTCTGAGCGCCTGTCAGAAAAAACACGCCCTCAGCAGTGTCGATGCCTCAATTCTCAATCGCTACATCAGCATTCGCTTGCCCTTGATTCGCGATATCCTCGTGGATTAAACCTAGAGAGGACAAGGTTTTCCCATCATGCTGGCCGCACAAATCACCTTGCTGGTCTACGGGGCACTGCTTTTGGTGGGCGGAGCAATCGGCTATAGCAAAGGCAAAAGCTCCAAGTCTCTCATCGGGGGGCTGGTTGGGGCTGCCCTCAGCGGAGTCAGCTATGGGCTGCTGGGGGTGGATCCCCGCTGGGGGCTGGGCTTGGGCCTGGGGACGACAGTGCTGGGATCTATCGTATTCGCCCTGCGCTACCGCAAAACCCGAACGTTAATGCCTGCCGGCTTGATGTTCATCCTCAGCTTGGGAGCAGCTGTCCTTCTGGGACTTAGCTTTGGAGCGGCCTAGGCGACTTCTGGTTGCGCCGGTGGGGTGAAGTTTGTTGAACATTCGATGTAGTCAATTTCGATGTAGTCAATTTTCAGCTCTCGGCCCGAGCGAATCTCTTCCATCGGGGATCCACAGTTGGGGCAAGCATAGCGCCGGCCTATTTCTGGCTTGTATTCTTGGCCGCAGGGATGGCAATAGGCAATGAGCGGCGTTTCCCGGATGACCAACTGGGATCCCTGTAGGAAAGTACCCTGGGTTTGTGCGGCATAGGCAAAGGTTAGGCTGGCCGGCTCTACACAGGTAAACTGTCCCACCACCAGGTGCACCCGAGCAATCTGAGGCTGTCCCGGCTGACTTTGCCACCAGTCACGTAGTGTTTGGATCAAGGCGCGGGTCATGTCGGTCTCGTGCATCTCTTACCTCCAGTCGCCGGCCATTTCTGGCGTCGCCTCCGGGTGGATGTAGGCGGGCTTCTCTCGGCGCGGCAGTTGCCCAGATACCACCAAATGGGCCAGCGTATCGCAAATAACTCGGGTGGCCATTAGAGCTGTGATATCGCTAATGTCGTAGGGGGGAGAGACTTCCACCACCTCCAGGCCACAGATCGGTGCTTCCCGCACAATGCGCTTGAGCAAGTAGAGCGCTTCCCGCGGCAGCAGCCCACCCGGCTCTGGCCAGCCTGTACCGGGTACAAAGCCGGCATCGATGCAGTCGATATCGAAGCTGATGTACACACAATCGGTGCCGTCTAGGGCTTTTTCGAGGGCGAAATCGGCGGCTGCATCCAAGCCCATTTCGGTGATGTCGGTAACGGTGAGGATGTGGGTGGCCCGCTCCCGGCACACCTTCACCCCTTGCCGTGGCACTTGCCAGCCGCCAATGCCCAGTTGCGCCAGGTTGTGGGCCGGTGCGTTGCGGATGTTGGTGGCATGAAACCAAGGCTAAGCCTCGACTCATTGTTGCCAGCCGGATAGGGAAAGCCTCGCTTCCTTGGCCAAAGCCGCTTGGGCTTCGGTGGAAAAGCCGTTATTTGCGTTCGATTCGGTGGTCATGGCTGGGATCCCCCATTAGGTGGTGTATTCGGCGTTGATGCGCACGTAGTCGTAGCTGAGATCGCAGCCCCAGGCCACGCCCTGGCCGGATCCCTGATGGAGATCCACGGTAAAGGTCACCGGATCCCCTTTCAAGTACTCAGAGGCTGCCTTGCGATCGAAAGCCAGGGGCATTCCCGCCTGCATGAGCAGAAAATCCCCCAGACGGATATCCAACCGGCGGCTGTCGAAGGGGATCCCGGCTCGGCCGGCGGCGGCTGCCACCCGTCCCCAGTTGGGATCGTTGCCAAAAGCTGCCGCCTTCACCAAGGGAGAGCTGGCGATCACACGGGCCATATGCCGGGCTGCCCCATCATCCACAGCCCCACACACCCGAATTTCCAGCAGCTTGGTAGCTCCTTCCCCATCGCGGGCAATGGCCTTAGCCAGATGAATGCAAACTTGGTTGACCATCTCCGCCAAAGTCTGGGCAGCTTCTGTGCCGGCTTGCAGGGTTGGGATCCCACTTTGGCCGTTGGCCAGAGCCAAGAGCATGTCGTTGGTGCTGGTATCCCCATCCACCGTGATTTGGTTAAAGCTGAGGTCAGCAGCTTGCTTGAGGATCTGCTGCCACAGGCGGGGATCCACAGCCGCGTCGCAGGTTAAAAAAGCCAGCATCGTGGCCAAGTTGGGGTGGATCATGCCGGATCCCTTGGCAATGCCCCCGACCCTGACGGTGTACCCGTCGATCTCAGCTTGCAGGGCAACGCTTTTGGTCACCAAGTCGGTGGTGATGATGGCGCGGGCGGCGCTCTCCCCCCCCTCTGGAGAGAGGCTGTCGATAAGGCCAGGCAGGGCTGCTTGGATTTTCGGCATTTCCAGTTGTCGCCCGATGACCCCTGTGGAGGCCGTGAGCACCTGATGGGCCGGGATCCCCAACCGTTCTGCCACCCAGAGGGCCAGTTGGGCGTTGTTGCGCTCCCCTTCTTCGCCGGTACAGGCATTGGCTTGCCCGGCATTGCAGAGGATGGCCCGCACCGGCTGCTGTTGGGCGAGGATCCCTTGGTTGTAGGTAACACAGGCTGCTTTGACCTGATTGGTGGTAAAAACGCCTGCCCCAACCGCATCGCACTCGGAAACGATCAAAGCCAGATCCGCAGCTCCTGAGGGCTTGAGGCCAGCGGCCACTCCAGCGGCTCGAAATCCTCGCGGGGCTGTAACAGCACCTGCAACCGGTTTAAATGGGGATCCCATGTGTTCCTTGGCCAGAGGGTGGTCGGCAACATCATACCGACTTGCTGCTCCGATTTGGGTCATCGCAAGCTTTCCGTGAGAAACTCTCTGGAAACCGGTTCTGAGGGAAAGAGTTGTAGTTACGCCTACCAAGCAGAGGCGGCAGAGAGGGTTATTTTGAAAGTGTGTGCTTCCTCTGCTCCGGGAATTGCCAGCCATGCCCACCCCTGTCATTACCCTCAACCATGTCAGCAAGGTCTATTCCAATGGCACGGTGGCTTTGCAGGACATGAATATGACCATCCAAGAAGGGCAGTTCGTTAGCTTGGTGGGGCCATCCGGCTGTGGGAAAAGCACAGTGCTACGGTTGGTGGCAGGTCTGGGGCATCTGACCACAGGCTCTATCGAATGGGGGCAAAATCTTGAGAAGGATGCTCCCCAAGGGGAACCCAAGTTGGCCTTTGTGTTTCAGGAACCGGCCCTTATGCCTTGGGCGACGGTGATGGACAATGTGGGGCTACCCTTAAAGTTGGCAGGTGAGCCCAAGCCAAAAGCCAATCGAGATGTCTTGGAAGCTCTGCAACGGGTGGGCCTGCGGGGGTTTGAGCGCAGTTTTCCCCGCGAGCTATCGGGCGGCATGCGCATGCGGGTTTCCATTGCTCGCGCCCTGGTAACCAAGCCGCAGGTGTTGCTGATGGATGAACCCTTCGGAGCTCTGGATGAAATCACCCGCAGCAAGTTGAACAGCGACCTGTTGGAGCTGTGGCAAGAAAAGCGCTGGACGGTGATCTTTGTTACCCACAACATTTACGAGGCCGTCTACCTGTCCAACCGCGTGGTGGTGATGGCGGCTCGCCCAGGGCGGGTGATAGCCGATATTCCCATCGATGCGCCCTATCCCCGCTCGGAAGACTTTCGCACCTCTTCCCTTTACAACAACTACTGCCGTGAAGTGTCGGCCCGTCTGCACGAGGCCATGCACGGCTCAGCTCAGGATCCCCCCTATTTGCGCCCCCTCTCTGCTGGACGTTTGCGCTGATGGGATCCCTGGCTTAGCGGTGTTCTCTCTGTTGCGTAAGTCCCTTGATGCCCCAACCTCACGATATGTTCGACCTGTTTGTCCAGCTTCTCGAGCCATGGCGCCGTTGGCTGGGATCCCTTGTTGGCTTGGGGGAGAGCTGGCCTCTCCATTGGCCAGATTGGTCTCTGCCCAAGCTGACCGGCGCAGTTGGAGAAAAACTCGGATCCCAACCCACGGATGAGGCAGACATACCGAGTGCCGGCTCAGGGGTGCCTGCAAAGGGGTTGAATCTGGGCCGTTGGTTCAACCTGGAAGTGATTGCCCCCCTTATCGTCGGGATCCTCTTCTTGGTGGGCTGGGAAGTGGCGGTGCGGGTAACGGGAGTGCCCCACTACCTCTTGCCGGGGCCGATTTTGGTGGTGCAAACCCTCATCCGCGACTGGGGAACGCTTTTTCCTTCCCTGTTGATCACTGTGCAAATTACGGTGGTGGCCTTTTTGGCTGCCACAGTATCGGGGCTTTTGGTCGCGATTGTGTTCACCCAGAGCAAGTGGATCGAGCGCAGCTTTTTCCCCTATGCGGTGATTTTACAGACGATGCCCATTGTCTCCATCGCCCCGCTGATCATCATTTGGCTGCGCAACAACACCTTTGCCGCGATGGTGGTGTGCGCCTGGATTGTGGCTTTTTTCCCGATTCTTTCCAACACCACTCTGGGGCTGAACAGCGTCGATCACAACCTGCTCAACCTGTTCCAACTGTACAAGGCCAACCGCTGGCAAACGTTGATCTACTTGCGGCTACCCAGTGCCATGCCCTATTTCATGGGGGGCCTGCGCATCAGCGGTGGCCTCTCTTTGATTGGGGCGGTGGTGGCGGAGTTTGTCGCTGGTACTGGCGGGCAGCGGGCCGGGATCGCCTACCAGATCTTGATCTCCAGCTTCAACCTGCAGGTGCCCCGCATGTTTGCGGCCTTGATCTTGGTCACCGGCTTGGGGATCCTGATCTTTATTTCCTTAAGTGCTCTATCCGACAGGGTGTTGGGCAAGTGGCATGAGAGCGCTGTGCGCCGAGAGAACTGAAAAATTGAACTTTGGTGAAAATTAGGGCCCCCTCTCTAACATCTAGGGTCATTTGGATTCAAACTAGGACGCTGCACCCACCCCTAAAACGTTGAACGCACGCGGCCAAAGGCTTTTCTCAATAGCTCAGGCGCCTCACTCTAACCTGAAACGACTAAGTGCCTTGAATAGGAGCAGGTGAAAGGCGTCTTCTGGAAAAGCCCAGAGATATCGCTGCGCTTGCTGTCGGCGGCTATCTCAGATGCTATTTTTGGGTTGCTATCGGAGGGGGATGAACTCAGTGCGGCCAATGATTTGCTGGCCTTGATCCGAGAGCGCGTAGTTGATGAAATCGGCCACCACAGGGCTAGTCCTCTGAGGTGCCACCAAAAACACATTCCGCGCCAAGGGGTAGCTGCCCCTCTGGATGGCCTCACGGGTGGGCATCTGGCCGTCGATGGGCACAATCCGCACCGTTTGCTGGTTTTGCACCTGATCGACAGTGCTGTAGGTGATGCCATCTTCTCCCAAAGCCCGCAGCAGCGGGGTGGTGACATCTTCTGTGGCGGTGGTGAAGTAGGGAGGGTTATCGGGAGCAAAGGGCGACCCCAATAACACCAGCTCTTGGAAAACGCTGTAGGTGCCGCTCTGGGGGGCGCGATTGAGGACCCGAATCCGCCGATCCGGGCCGCCCACCTGGCTCCAATTGGTGATCCGACCCTGGAAGATATCGGCCAATTGCTGCAGCGTCAGTCCTCCTTTGTAGGGGTTGTTCACCCCCACCGCCACCGCCAGGGCATCTTTGGCCACCGGGATCGCCTGTAGACCCGCCTGCACTTCGCTGGCATTGAGGGGGCGGGAGCTAGCGGCCATCTGGATGCGACCTTCCATCAGGGCCTTCAGGCCGGCATTGGATCCATTGGGCTTGCCATCCGGGATCCCATAGGTGAGGGGAATGCCGGGGTTGCGCTGGGTGTAGCCTCCCTTCAGGGCCAAGACGAGCCGGATCATCGTGACGCTGCCATCCATCTGGAGCACTGCTGGGTTGGGCAGAGAAGTATCCAGATTAACGGCGTTGGCAGGCGGGTTGGGTACCTGGGCCTGAGGGGGGTTGGGCGCTGTTGGGGGTTGGGGCTGGGCAGCTGGAATCTGGCTGGGGATAGGAGGCGTGTTCTCTCTATTCAGGAATGAGTCCAACAGGCCGGAACGATAGGCATACCAGCCGCCGCCTCCCAGTATCGCGAACAAAAGAATGTAAACGATTGGAGGTGGGCCGGAAGGTCGTGCAGTCATGGGATCCCCCCTAAAGAAAATTCACGATCCAGACTTTTGAGACTTCCCCCTCTGTTGTATCAGCTATCCACGCAGATTGGGTGAGCGACAGGTCAAGGCATATCTATCCGCCCATGGCAGCCTCTCGTCCCACCTCGCGCAGCTCGATCACATCCGCACGGGGATCCGCCTGCACAACTTCCAACTCGATCCAAGCCCCCAGAGGAATCTGGCGTTCTAGGCGCACCGGCACCCGAAAGGCAATCTCATCCAGCATGGCCAACACCAAGTTTTCCTGCTCGCGCAGGTAGCCCAAGACCAGAGCCCGCCAAATTTGCCCCGGTCGCAGGCGCAGGTATTCGATGCTCCAATAGCGCTTGGATTTCCGCTCCACCTGGTTGGCCTCAGCGGTGCCCGGCTCAATCCCCAGCAGCAGCTGCTGCACATCCGCCTCCGTCAACGGCAAGGGATCCCCGCGCAAAAAGGCCTTGATCTGGTAGTGGGCCACCAAGTCCAGGTAGCGCCGAATCGGGGAGGTAACCTGACAGTAGGCCTCAAGCCCCAGCCCTGTATGTCGCCCCGGCTGGGTGGCTACTTCCGCCCGCGATAGACAGCGCATGATGGCAAAAGACCGAACCGGCCCCTGAGGGTACCTATCCAGCACTTCGGGTGGGGGTAAGTCGGGAGCCGGCTGCAGACGATAGGGCACCGGGATCCCATTTTGGCTGGCGAAGCGAGCCGCCACCTCGCCGGTGAGCACCATCATTTCCGCCACCATCTGCCGCGCAGGAGTATCCTCGATCACCCGGAGGTGGGGGATCTCGTCGATGACCTTGATATCTTGCTCGGGCAAGCCAATTTGGATTGCCCCTTGAGCCATCCGCCAGGCATAACGCCACTGGGCTGCCCGGGCAATGGCTGTCAGTTGAGCCTCTGCCCCCAACTCCAACATTTCATCGGCATCTTCGTAGGTGAGGCGGTAGGTCACTTTGATCTGGCTGAGGCAAATTTCGAAATCCCGGATCTGGCCGTCGGATCCCAGTAGAATGCCAAAGCTGAGGGCGGGCCGCACCTCTCCCTGCACCAAGCTCATCGGGCCAGTGGACAACTCCGGTGGGAACATCGGGATCACCCGCTCCGGCAAATAGACACTGGTGCCACGCTTGCGGGCTTCCAAATCGAGGGGATCCCCCCACTGCACCCAACAACTGGGATCGGCAATGTGGATCCAGAGCTTCACCGCGTCATCCGACCAGAACTCGACGCTGAGGGCATCGTCAATGTCGCGGGTGCTGGCATCATCGATGGTGTAGGTGTGGAGGTGGGTGAGATCCTGCCGCAGGTGGGGATCCCAGAAAGAGGGAGGCTGGCTGAGCAGGGCTTGGGTGTATCGCTCCACCGCCTTCGGGAACTGGGTTGGGATCCCGGTGAGGCGCAGGGCCAGGTTCTCGTGGCGGCTCCACAGCCCCAGAGCCACCAAAGCCTCAAAGGCCCCCTGCGGAGTGTCAGGAAACCCCATCAGCTCCAGCAGTTGCGAGGCCCGTTCCCGATCCGACGGGTTGAGATTGGAAGAGAGATCCTCGTGGCTGCGAATGGCTGCTGCTGCTCCCTGCAGGGCCAGGCGCTCCAGCAACTCCAAACGGGCCCGCTCGGCAGGAGTCCAGGGATACCCTTGACCGGGATGAGCCAGAGCCTCCCGCAGGTGGGCCTCAAACTCTGCTTGTTCCTGCTGCCGTTGTTGGGCGACGGCCATTTGATGGAGGATCTCCTTCACCTGAGCCGGAGTGCGGGGTTCGTAGCTTTCCCCCTTTTGCTTGAAGTAGGTGCGATCCTCGCTCAAGAGGCGGTAGGCGGCATAGGTGGAGACCGGGGAATCATCAGAAAACAACAGCCGAGCCATCTCCGCCAAGCTCAGGGGCTGACGCTCCTCCTGCACCAGTTCCCAGGCCAACGCCAAACTTTCGGGATCCAACTTTGCCTGCACCGCCTGCCAAAAGCCGGGAATGTCGGAAGCCGTGAAGCTGGATCCCCCGTTCAAAGCAAAGGTAATCTGGCGAGGGTGAACACTATGAACCTGCCCGGAAGGCACCCCCAGCAGTAGGTTCTTCTTGCCCTCGGTGCCCTGAACCACTGCCAACACACGGTCGTTATTGTAACGAAACTCCACCAGTGTGCCCTTTTCCACCCGTTCTCCTTATGTCGGCTGTTGTTAGATCGCAGGCTCTCTTCTATTCTCCACCAGCTCTGCCCGCCTGCCTATGTGGAGACCCGCGCCAGAAGGCATACGGCCACTTGAACGGTTAACAGACATTCGACACATGGGTACTTAGGTATATAGGTTTATGACATATAGACATACGAGATACAAGGTAGATTACGGCCATGTATTGGACACTGCGATTCCAAGGCACAGGCAAGTTCTGCCAAGTTCGTGGGATGAGGTTACCAACTAGGGCTCCTAAATTGCGTAGAGATACTGTTGCCAGTGTTTCCCGGACATGTATTTTCACTTCCATGTGTGATATCCTAGATGCTAGGGGTAGGGCACAGTTATCATGGATCGCTGACTGATCTAGCAACCAAGAAGGTAGCATTCAGGGGTTGTTTCCCTTCCGTGAAGGTCATCGAAACAGAAAGCTCTCCCCCGAAGTTTCTTAGTGCTTTTTAGCACTCGCAAGGTCTTAGTGCTTTTTAGCACTCGCAAGGTTAGCCGTGGACAATCCAAAGCGACTGTTGCTCATCGATGACGATCCGAACTTGATCCTTCTGGCTAAGGATTACCTGGAGTTTCGCGGCTATGAGGTGGTGGCGGCGAGCAACGGTCTGGAGGGGTTGGAAGCAATGCGCCAGTTCACTCCAGACCTGATCATCTGCGATGTGATGATGCCAGAGATGGATGGCTACACCTTCGTGGAAACCATTCGCTCCAACAGTGCGACGGACTGGATACCGGTCATTTTTCTATCGGCGCGTGGGCAAACGGCAGATCGGGTGCGCGGCCTGAACACAGGGGCAGACGTTTACATGGTCAAGCCCTTTGAGCCGGAAGAATTGGTGGCGCAGGTGGAATCTTCTCTCAAACATACCGAGCGCCTGTTACAAGTGCAGAATGTGGGCATTCAGCCGGTCATAAAACTGGATCGGGAAATTGAACTTACGCCAACGGAAACCAAGGTGATCCAGTACGTGGCCAGGGGCATGTCCAACCGCGAGATTGCCGAAACTCTTGGGGTGAGCCAGCGCACCGTTGAAAGCCACGTCAGCAACATGCTGGGCAAAACCGGCCTGCACAACCGCACAGAACTGGCCCGCTGGGCGATAGAAAGTGGTCTGGGCAAAAAATCGTTGTAATTCCCGCCACCCCTTTCAACGGCTGGAGAACTCTATCTCCTCGGCGCGATTGGAGATAGGGTAGTGATCGCACTTGAAGGGCAAGGTAACTGGGGTGGGCAAGTCTTTTCAAAAATTGGCGGGGGAGGATCTGCTGGCCTTGCCCCAACGTACATTGGCCGCCGATTTTCACTGCGTTACCCAAAAACTGGGTCTAAAGCCCCGTCCTTCCAGGACAGTTTTTGCCTTGTTGTTGTCATTTTAAACAGGAATGAAACATTTCCGTTGCATTGCTTCCTAGCTCCTTTCTCCCTCTGGGACAGGATCTAAAGGTGATTGTGGAAGCGGCGTGGAACGTTTGGGCAGCAGCGGGGGTGTCTCAATCTAGTTTGAAATGACTATAGACCTGCAATGATATAGACCTGCAATGAAATAAACCCATGCTGGTCAGGGAAGCCAAACTCCTCAACGCCGCTCCAGCGCCATACCAAGCCTTGGATGAGGCCCTGCCCAGTTTGTCCGCAACCAATGCTTGCGTCACTGGATGGATGAGCGTGGTGTCAACAAAGCTGCCTTGTACTCCCGATGCAATGTTAACTTGGCAACTGGGATGGGTTTCCCCGCAAGGCTTCCAGGAAGGCAAATACTGCAGGCGGATGCAGCGCAGAGGCCAGAACGGCAGCCCCGATCACCCGCTCCAGTGGGATCGGCAGCCGACGGATCTGGATCCCTTCGGGAATGGGGATGGCGGCCAAGCGGGGCAAGATGGCAGCCCCCAGACCCTGTGCCACCATGTTCACAATGGTGGAGTCTTCCTTCACCAAGTAGGCCACCTTGAGGGTTTGGTGAGCGGCTTCCCAGTGGTTCCGCACCGCGGTGGTGCATTCGGCGTAGTTGTAGAGAATGTAGGAAAAACGGGAAAGATCCTCCCAGGTCAGGGTTTCCGGCAGGGGCCCAAAACTCAGCGGAACCAACACAATGAACTCATCGCGGGCAATCTCCCACGTCTGTAGATCCTCACCAGCCCGCGGCAGGGGCAACAGGCCAATATCCACCTGGCCTGATCGCAACAGATGTTCGACAGTGGCCGGATCTTCTTCTGTGAGGGTGAGGGTAATCTGCGGAAATTGTTGGCGGAAGCGGGCGATCACCGGTGGCAACAAATGAGTTGCAGCACTGCGAAAAGCGGCAACCCGCACATTTCCCCCCCGCAACCCTTTTTCCAGGTTGGCCTCATAATCCATTTGTTCCCGCAGTTGCAGCATTTTGCGGACATGGCGCAGCAGTCGCTCTCCCACCGGGGTTAGGCGCGCCCCAAAGCGACCGCGCACCAGTAGAGTCACCCCCAATTCTTCCTCTAGGCTGGCAATGGCCCGGCTCACCGCCGACTGGGAAATGTGCAATTGCAGAGCGGCATCGCTGAAATTCCCCCGCTCTACCACAGCCACCAGGGTTTGCAGTTGCGAGATGTTCATGGATCCCATCTATTCGATCTGCGCATAGATGTGATGCTATCTCAGGTTTGAACCCTCCGCCGCGCCTGACTAAACTACGACATAGCTTCCCCTTCACACTGCGAAACAGCGGGAAACAGTGTGAAATCATCTTTATCTTCCTGTCGTTGGTCAAGTGTCCCTATGTCGAGATCCATGTTTGCCCTATTGCCTTTCCATCAATTTCGAGATACTCCCGGCGTGCGTTTTTTTGACATCACGGTTGCGCGATCCAACGCCCGCGATTTGGTTTACCACGATGGGCCGGCCATCAGTCCCCCCAATAATCCGCAGGGCTATTGGCAGTTTTATATGCATCCACACCAAGAGGACAACCTACTGGCTCTATGGGGCGGACGGACGTTTTACCTGGTGAATTTTAGCTGGAGGGATCCCTTCCATATTGTGCGCCTGGAAGCGAATCGAGGTATTTTGCGCATTCCTCCCGGCACTTTTCACCGTTCCGTCTCCGATCCAGAGGGATCCATTGTGTTGAACCAGGCGGTGCGCGACGAAAAAGCCATCTTGGAAAAAGAATTTCGCATCTACGACAGCAGCCGCATCCCCCGATTGCTGCAGGTGACCTCGGCGCCTGCACCTTTGCCCCGCATTTGTGCCTGAGGGCAACCCAATCATCCTCCCCCGTTCCCTTAACCTAGCCGCGAGTCAATCGAGGCTCGCAAGTGGGCAGCAGCCTGTGTGAGCTGTGCCGAGGGAATGGACACTGTGGGGTCGAAGGGATGCCCTGGTGGGTTGGCTGTGGCCAGAGGCTCAGCCCTCTTTGGGGATCCCTGCAGGTGAAAACTGAAGCTAGAGTAAAGATGGGTGCTGGGGGATCGACCAATGCTCTCTCTGGAGCGCAAGGGCATAGCGGATAGCTCGCTCAATTTGGCGGAGTACATCGACCACACGCTGCTGTTGCCGATGGTTACTCCAGAACAGATTGACCAGGGGTGTGAGATTGCCTTGCGCTATGGCTTCCCCACTTTTTGTGTTCCTCCTTGCTACGTGCCGCGGGTGGTGGAGCGGCTGCACGGATCCCCGGTCAAGGTGAGCACGGTGGTGGGGTTTCCCCTGGGCACAACCACTGCAGAGGCCAAGCTTTACGAGGCCCAACTGGCGGTGGAGCAGGGGTGCCGGGAGCTGGATGTCCGCATCAACTTGGCTTGGCTCAAGGCGGGAGAGCTGGATCGCCTCCATGCCGAGATTGCCCAACTGGTGGAAGAAACGGGGGTTTGCGTCAAGGCCATTTTGGAAACGGCTCTGCTGACCGAGGAGGAGAAAAAGCTGGCCGGGGAGATTTGTATCGATGCGGGGGCGGCTTTTTTGATGACCTCCACCGGCTGGATGGGGGGGGCGACGCTGGCAGATGTGCAACTGTTGTGGCAACTCAGCCGCGGTAAAGTGGGGGTGAAAGCGTCGGGCGGCATTCGCACAGTGGCTCAAGCAGAGGCCATGATCCAGGCGGGGGCCAGCCGTATTGGCACCTCTTGGGGGCTGGAGCTGATGCAAGAGCTGAAAGCCAGAGGAACCCCATGAGTGGCCGCACCTACCGGGTTACGGGCATCAACCTGAAAGGGATCCCCCTGGGAGAGTCGGATCGGATTGTTACCATCTTGACCCGCGAGCAAGGGTTGATCCGGGCGGTGGCCAAGGGATCCCGTAAGCAGCCTTCCAAGCTGGGCGGGCGGATGGAGCCTTTTGTCATCAACGATTTGCTGATGGTGCGGGGGCGCTGGTCTGCCCAAACAGAGACTTCCCAGCGTTTACAGCGCATTGTCCAAGCGGAAACCCTCCAGACTTTTCCTCGTCTCAGCCGCAGCTTAGCCCATCTCACAGCAGCGCAGTATTTGGCGGAGGTGGCCTTGCTGTTGGCCTTGCCCGATCAAGCCCAGGAAGAGCTGTTTGTGGTGTTGGTCGAACACTTGGAACGCATCGAGCGGGCTGCTTCGGAACAGGCCGTTCTGCCCTTGCTCACCCATGGGTTGTATCACCTCCTGGCGTTGGCAGGGTTTGCCCCTCAGGTACAAGCCTGCTACTTCTGTCAAGGGGGGTTGGTCGACGGCGTTTTTTTCAGCCCCCAATGGGGTGGCTTGGTCTGTGATCCCTGCCGGGTGGCCCAGCGGCCCAGCCCAATTGCCTGGGTCTCCGCTTCTGCCTTACGTGCCTTGGGATCCCTGCCCAACTCGACACTGCCTCTGCCTGAGGATTCGCTGCCTTTGGCTGCTTGGCTGGAGGCAGAACGTCTGTTGCGGCGTGTTTTGGAGCATCATACAGATCGAGAAATCCGTTCCGCCGAGCTATTGGCCAGTTGCTACGCTGTTCCCACCGCAAACGGCCAGGGATCCCCAGCTTTTCCTGAGGGACATCCCAAAACATGGGCATCGGCCTGAAAAAGTTGTGAAGGTATGTATCAAGTCCGGCCCAATAGCCGCAAAATAGAGCATCGAGGCGGGTTGGCAGCCGATTTTGGATGATAAATTAGGTTATGGAAAGTAACTTCTTACGAAGGCCTCTCAGGTTTGAGCAATGTTTTTTGGGGAGGAGTGCCTTGCACCAGGTACTGGACAGCATCATCAGGTGGGATTGAAGTTGGAGCTTTTAACAAGATTGAATCCACTGCCGAGAGGGCCTTCTGTTTTGTGCTTGTTTCCCGGAGCTGCATCCCTGAGGTGCGGCTTTGGTTAATTGCAGATGATTGCTTGTGAGTGTTCAATTTCCTCGGTGAGTCTGCCCAACTGAGGAGCAGCCCCTGAGGTTCCTGCATCCGCCCAACTCAAGATAGCGCCCACCTCAGTTCTTTTTCAGATTTCTCTTTTACCGAGTACCGTTAGAAGTTCAGGAGTTGCAGCACCGTGGAAGCACAGCGTAAGGAACGGATTCTGGTGGTCGATGATGAGGCCAGCATTCGACGCATCTTGGAAACCCGTCTGTCCATGATCGGATACGACGTGGTCACAGCTTCGGACGGCGAGGAGGCGCTGGAGGTTTTCCACAAGCAGGATCCCGACCTGGTGGTGCTGGATGTGATGATGCCGAAGCTGGATGGCTATGGGGTCTGCCAGGAGCTGCGCAAAGAATCGGACATCCCCATCATCATGCTGACGGCGCTGGGAGATGTAGCCGACCGTATCACAGGGCTGGAGCTGGGGGCAGACGACTATGTGGTCAAGCCCTTTTCGCCCAAGGAGCTGGAAGCTCGCATTCGGTCGGTGTTGCGACGGGTGGCGCGGTCGGCCCACGATGGGATCCCCAGTTCCGGGGTGATTCAAGTGGGGGACATCCGCATCGATACCAACAAGCGGCAGGTCTACAAACGGGACGAACGCATTCGCCTGACGGGGATGGAGTTTAGTCTGCTGGAGCTGCTGGTCAGTCGGTCGGGGGAGCCTTTTTCTCGTTCCGAGATTTTGCAAGAGGTGTGGGGCTACACGCCGGAGCGCCATGTGGATACGCGGGTGGTGGATGTCCACATTTCGCGGCTGCGGGCCAAGCTGGAGGATGACCCCAGCAACCCAGAGCTGATCCTGACGGCCCGAGGCACCGGCTATCTGTTTCAGCGCATCGTTCAGGGAGAGGAACAGGCACGGCCTTGAGAGGGGATCCCTCGCAACCTCTCTTCAAGAGCGGCCTGCACCCGCCTCAACACGCCAACCCAGTCTCCCGGTGTGTCTTGTCGAAACAGTCGCATTACCCCGGGGTACCAGGGGCTATCTTCTCGATGGAGCAGCCAGCGCCAATCGGCGGCAAAGGGGAGCAGCACCCATACCGGCTTGCCCATCGCCCCGGCCAAATGAGCAACGGCTGTATCAACGCTGATCACCAGATCCAACTGGGCAACGGCTGCGGCTGTATCGACAAAACTGCGGAAACGGGATCCCAGCTCCACCACCTGGTACTGCTCCAATAAGGCTCCCACCGGGTGAGGACTCTGTCCGAGTGGCGCGGACAGATCTTCCCCCACCTGCAGGCTAACCCACTGGATGGAAGGCACATGCAAGTGCTGGAGCAGCAGATCCAGAGGACAACTTTTCAGCCTTTGTACGCGGTTGAGCTCAGGATGGGCACGCCGACCGCTGGCCCACACCAGCCCCACCTTCATCCGCTCCTGGGAAAGCTCCGGCCAGTCTTCCCGCCAGGAGAGGCTCAAAGGGATCTGCGGCCCGCCGGCATGAACGGGATAGACAAGATAGGGGATGCGGGCCGGGATCGTCTCCAGAGTGGTGCCCAACCGCTGCGGCAAGCTGAGCAAGGGCAGATGGCAATCGAAAGAGGGCAAGGGATCCGTTTCCGAGATCACCTGCACCTGGGGAAGGGGGAAGCACCCTCTGAACAGCTCCACGAGGGATTCCTGGCAGCGAAGGCAGATTTGCGCTTGGGGATGGGCCTCGGCCAGCAGCGGCAAGTAGCGCACAAACTGAATCGTGTCCCCCAACCCTTGTTCGGCGCAGATCAGCAGGGTCTGATGGCTCAGGGGGGATCCCGTCCACAGAGGCGAAAGAAAGCGCGGGTAGGCCGCCTCTTGTCGCTGCAGCCGCCATTCGTATTCCCGCCACCCCTCCTCGTAGCGGCCCAGGGTAAGCAAAGCCGTGCCCAGGTTGTAGTGGATCTCCGGCCAGTGGGGGGCCAACTGCAAGCTGCGCCGATAGGCTTCAATGGCCGCTTCCAACCGGTTTTGTTCCTGCAAGATGGTGCCCAGGTTGTTGTGAGGCTGGGCATCCCTCGGCAACAGCGAGATGGCCCGTTGCAGACAATCGGCGGCCTCCTCCAAGCGATCTTGCAGGTGCAGGCAGTGGCCGAGGTTAACGAGAATTCGCCCCTCCTGGGGTGCAAGGGCGAGAGCTTGGCGAAACCAACTTTCCGCTTCCCCAGCTTGGCCATCAAGCATCAGGGCATTCCCCAAAGCTGCCAAGGCATAGACCTGGGGAGGCTGGGCTGCTGCTGCCTGTTGCAACACCTCAATTGCCTGGGCCAATTTCCCCAGGGTGAGCCAACAACTGCCCAATCGGAAAAGCAATTGCCCATCACCGGGGGCAAAGGCCAGGCCCTGTTCGTAGGCTCGCGCCGCTTCCTCTGGGTTGCCGAGCTGCATCCAGGCATCGCCCAGATCCTGCCAGGCCGGCACCCAATCCCCCCGCAGGTGCAGAGCCAGTTGCAAGGGGGTCAAAGCTTGGCGGGGATCCCCCATCTGGAGATAAAGGGATCCCAGCAACGCCTGAGCAGCGAACAAACGCGGCTGGGTGCGGGTAAGCTGCCGGCAGAGGTGCAGAGCAGTCTTCAGATCCCCCGCCTGTCGGTAGCGTTGAACCCACGTCAGAGCCGCCTGCGAAGAGGATGGGATCTCGGATCCCCGCTCTGGATCCTGTGACTCAGTCGCTTGCCGGTTGTCTTTTCCTCGCCCAAAGCCCCGTGGCACGTCTTTGCCTCTTTTGAGATCCCTTTCACTTCTTAGCCCCCTCCCCCCAGTGTCCAAATGACAGCGGTGGGACAGGATCCCTACCCAGGCTAACAAAAGGTTCCCACTGCCCCGGTTTTCACGGGCCATCCTTGGGGCTCAGTTGCGGCGAAACAGGCTGTCCAAGTAGATGCGCGCCGCCCGCCGGTCGCTCTCCCCGCTTTGGAGCAGGAATAACGAGAGCGCTGCCGTCACCACCCGATCCTGATCCCAGTCGGGATGGCGAGAGAGGTAGTTTTTGAGGGTGTCATGCAGCTCCTCGGGAATTTCGCTCAAAATGCTGACGCTGTGAGAACTCATAGTCCAACCACTCACTCGGGGTCAAGAGGGGAGAAAACGGCATCCCGCAAAACCTGCGGCCACAGCCAGAACTTGGGCAGCCCGAACAGAGCGAGCCCGCAACACCAAAACCCAACCTAGGTAGGCTAGGGGCCTCAGCAGGCCCGCAAGAAGAAAAGCAAGCGATATAGGTTCATAGCTTGCCCCTATCCCGGCGGATGGGAGGGAGGGCATTCACAACTGTTCCTAAGCCTGTCGTGGGCCGTAGAACAGATGAAGTCTTTTCTTTCTAAGGAGAGCGCTCGGGAAAATCTCCACACCACTCACCCTCAGGTGGGGCTATTCTGCCCTCTGCCCTATGGGGGGTGTCAATCCCAAGTCAGGGATCCAACCGGACAAAAGCCTGCCATTGGCCTTGATGGGATGGGAAAAAATGGCGCGATCCCGTTACGTTTCTCAGGGTGTAGTCGCCTGAACCTTACCCACCTCAACTTTTCCACAGAAACCCCCGATGCCGCCCCCCGAGGAAAAAGCCCTGTGGAAAACGGCCCGCCCGCCTGTGGAAAGCCTGGGGAAAACCTGTGGATTTCTGGGAAATCTGAATTTGTCCAAAAATTTTTGTGTTTGTATAGAGCATTTCTCAGGGCCACTCGACTCGGTAGCGCAAAAACAGCTCCTTGGAGCCACGGCGGCATTCCAGCAGCTCCAACTGGGGCGGGGATCCCTGCACTTGCCAACCCTCAATGCTGGCAGGGGCATCGGCGTATCCACTCAGCAGCACCGGAGCGAGGGTAACCCACAGCTCATCCAAGGCTCCTGCCTGCAGAAATGCCCCCAAAAGCCGCCCCCCACCCAACAACCCCACCCGTTCAATGCCCAAGCTGCGCAGGCGCGCCAGCCGTGCCGGCAGATCCCAATCGGCAGCCACCCAGATATCCTCAAAGCCGGTTCGGTTCTGCCAAATTTGGGATCCCTTGGGAGTTGTCCACAGCCAACGGGTGAGGGGCTGGCGAAAAAACGGCAAATCCTCAGGAATATCTCCGCTGCCAGAGCAGATGATCGTCAGAGGCTGGGGGGATAGGCCCTGAGCGGTTCTGCGTTGGATCAACTCGGGATCCCGAATACGCAGACTGGTGCCGTAGGCCCGCAGAGTGGCTGCCCCCATGATCAAAGCCTGTTGCTGAGCAGCTTGGGTTTCCAAATGCCGATAGTCCTCAGGGCTGCTGAAGGAGGGCCTCTGCGCTCGGTGGGCTGCGATCTTTCCATCCAAGCTCTGGGCGAAGATGGCAACCAAGTGGGGACGATTCAAAGGCAAGATCGCTGGGAAAGGGTGGGCAAACCCCACAAATTGACCAGAATAGAGTCAGGCATCGCCGGGGGAACCGTGGCACAGACTGTTGTGCCGGTCACCAGCTCGCCCATGCGGAACGGATATGTTAGGAACATTTCAATCATCCACCATCCGGGTTGAAGTCGAGGCCAGTGCATCGACCGTGCAGCGCTGTCTGACAGAGGTGGGATTGTTGCAGCAGTGGATCTGGCCCCAGCAACTGCAGGGATCCCTTCCCGAAAGGCTGGAGCTGGGCAGCACCTTTGCGGCCCAATGGGGCCCCCTCTCGATCATGCACCAGGTGGAAACCCTGCTGCCGGAACGGCTGCGCCTGCTGATGTGGGGAGGAGCCGATGGCTACTGTGACTGGCTGTGGGGGAACGGCTGGGTGCAGTTGCGGGTAGAGGCCGTCTCTCTCCTGCCCTTGGGCTTGGGACAATTGCTGATGCTGCGGCGGCTGCAACAGTTTGCCCAAAGCCAAGAACAGCGCCCCTCTTAGGACTTAAAAAGCGACCTTCCGGCAAAATCCGTGGATCCTCGGCTTGACAAAATGCGTTTCGGTTGCAGCATGCTACTTCTCTAAGGATTTTCCACTACGATAGTTGTAGCAGAGCTTACTCTTCCCGTCCGAGAGGCCCAATGAATCCGCCGACCAGCCCCACCCCAACCGCCATCGAGCAGGAAAGGTTCGAGATCCGCTTGGGAGAAGCTCTCAACCGAGCAGGACTGCTCACCCCCGCCCAACTGGCTCAGGCCATGTGGGAAAAGGCCGATACCCCCTTGATGTTGGGGGAGCTGTGTATGCAGCACGGCTGGATTGCCCCCCAAGATCTCTATCCGTTGATCCCGGTCGAACTGGTGCGTATCGGCGAGATCTTGATGCTGCATGGGTATCTGGAGCTGGAGCACATCCATCAGGCCCTGATTCAGCAGCGGCAGCACCCGGAGCGCAAGCTGGGGGAGATCTTGCTGCAGCAGGGCTGGGTACAACCCCACTGGTTGGAATGGGCCTTGGACAAGCAGCAGCGGCTGCGGCGCCAGAAAGGAGCTGCCAACAGTTGGGAGGTGATGGTGGAGCAGTGGTCCACCATTCCCGATCAGCCCCCTCTTTATGTCTCCCCTCTACAGGTAGCCCAAGAGACCTACAGAGTTACCCAGCAATACAAAGCCCAGCTGGAGCGCTACCAAGAGCAAATTGCCATCTTAGAAGCGCAACTGGAGCAGCAGCGGCAGCAGCAACAGCTCCTGGTCGAACAATCGCTGCAGCAGGTTGCCGACTATCAAGCCCGCCAGCAGGAGCAGCAGCAGCGCATTGCCCAATTGGAAGCCCAAATCCAGCAGGGCACTGAACAACAAAAGGCTGCCCAGCAGCGCATTCGGGAACTGGAGGAGCAACTCCAAGCTCAGCAAGCTCAGGGATCCGCGCAACTGCAAGCCGCCCAAGCAGAGCTGGAAATCCTACGTCGCCGCTGCCACGAGTTGACAGAATGGCAATCTCAGGCCAAACACCAGCTGCAAGAGCTGGGATCCCAACTGCAGGAGCAGCAGAAGATACAGCAGGATCAGGCACAGCAGCTCCAAGAGCAAACCCACCTGCGTCATACTCTGCAGCAAATGGAAGCCCAAGTGGCTGCCCTGAACCAGTCGCTGCAGGAGCACCAACACCAACTCCAACTGGCCCAGTCCACGAAACAGCGCTTAACTGCCGACCTGGCCCACGTTCGCCAAGAAGCTGCCGAGGCCACCCACCGCCTGCAAGTGCAGCTCCAAGAAACCCAAGCCCAACTGCGAGAAACTCAAGATCGCTTGCAGCAAGCCCAAGCCCAAGTGAGCCAGCTCCAGGCCCAACTGCAAGCGGCTCAAGTGGAAAACCGTGCCCTAGCTGCAGCGCTAGCCGAAGCCCGACGAACTTCCCCACCCGCAGCTGCACCGACCCCAGCTCCAGAGAAAGCCCGGCCAGAGGCAGAGGATCTCAAGGCCCTGACCGTAGCCGACTGGGCAGCCGAGCTGAGTGCCCCAGAAAGCGAATTGCCCCCGCAGCAATATTTGGGGGAAGAGGACTTGGAAGCTCTACAGCGGGCTACCCCCTGGGTACAGCGGGTATTGACCCAATTGCGGGCGGCTGGCCTGATCGACAATGCCGGCATCGAAACCGTCATTCACGCTTGGGAAAAGGAAGGGGGCACCTTCACGGATGTGCTGGCCCACCACAGTGGCCTCAAGCCGGAGACCGTCAAATTTTTCAGCGAAGGGGGCTACTCCGTTCAACTGGCGGGGGGACGCCACGTGGCCGATTACCTCAAGGCTTCTGGATTGGTCAGCGCCGCCCAAATCGAACAGATCCAGAAGCACCTGCCGCCAGGGGGATCCCTGTGTCAGGCCCTTGCCCAAGCCGGGATTCTACGCCGGGCCACTGCCCTGTATTTCGAGCGCCACTTCGGCGGGCAAAAGCCCCGCCGCCCGCTGCGGGAAGAGCTTTAGAGGAACCATGCTCTATCGCTGACGCCAACGACCGACAAGGGATCCGAATACAGACACAAGCTGCCAACAAGATGCCAATTAGACTAGAAACTAGATAGAGATAGATCATCAGAAGCGACCGGTTTCTCACCCCTGAGAGACCCAAGTTACTCGGTAGTTGTGTCGATCTCTTCTGCTATGACTACGGAAGCTCCAACTCGACCTGCTCAGCAGTTCTCGCCCTCGAGAACCCAGGTTCGCCAGCCCTACCCCCACTTCAAGGTGATCGTCTTGGATGACGATTTCAATACCTTTCAGCACGTTACGGAATGTCTGCTGAAATACATCCCCGGCATGACTTTGCCCCTAGCGCGGCAACTGACCGTGCAGGTGGATGCCGAAGGGCAAGCAGTTGTTTGGGTCGGCCCTCAAGAACAGGCGGAGCTCTACCATCAGCAATTGCTGCGGGAGGGGTTGACCATGGCCCCCTTGGAGCCGGCCTGAAGCACCAGGCGTTCGTAGCTGCGCTCAACTGCTGCCAACAGCTCCGCTTGGCCCCAACCGGCGTAAAGGCTGCTGGCAATGGCCAGCCCACCCGCCCCCACCCCTTCCTTGACATAGCCCCGCTCGTAAGCCTGTAGAGGCAGATAGCGGCTATTGGCAAAGCTCAGTTGGGTGGCCAAAAGGGGAGCAACCCCCAACAACTCTGCCAAGGCCACCGTATTGCCCGAGGGATCCTCTGCCACCCAGCGGGTGGTTCCCACAACCACGTTCTCCGGGGGCCAAGGGATCCCCTGCTCTTCCCCCCAGCGCTGCATCAAGGCCAGCACCGCCAACATTTGGGTTCCCCCTGCCAGCAGCACCGCTCCCCGTTGCGCTGCGCCCATCGCCAACCCGGCCACAAAGGGCTGCATGGGATCCCCCACTGCCGCCACCACCTCAGCAGCAGAAGCTCCCCTTGGCAGACGGGCCAATCCCTGCCGGGCCAAGGCCAGCTTTTGGGCGTGGTTGCAGACCGGGTGGCTGCTGTTTACCATGCCCTCTGCTGCCCACCCCAGTCCCAACAACACCGCCAGCGCCGTGGTGGTGCCCCCTGCCACGCATTCTCCAATCACACAGTAGCCTTGCTCCAGCCGGGATCCGCGGTCGTACCCTTCTTGCCAAAGGGATCCCACCTGCTCCAAAGACAGAGCCTGTCCTGTGCTCAAGCAGCGGGCCACTCCCCCAGAGCTCACCATTTCTGCCCCCGGCAAAGGTTCCGGCAAGCCACAATCGAACACTCGGCACGGGATCCCCAAATCCCTCAGGATGGCGCAGCTGATCACCACTGGGGAAGGATAGCCATCCGGAGAGGTGGGCAAGCGGTGAGAATGGCCCGCCAGCAACACTTCCCCATCGGCAAGAGCTGTGTAGCGACGCAAGGAGGGGGTAGCGCCGGCAGCCGAAATGCCCGGAACAAGAGCCGTTTCGGTAAACCCCAAGCAGGCCAGAAACAGAGGTCGGGATCCCTGCACCCGTTCGCACCACCGCCGGGCCACAGCCGGCTGAGTGTAAGCCTTAACGCAAGGAAACGGAAGCATACCGGACACCGAGGCAAACAAGCCAGAGTCTATCCTGAGCCAGAAGGGCGGGATCCCGTACTCGCAGGAGGGGTTGCCTCCTGCTGAGGCAATCGGATTGGGATAGGATGGGTATACCCAATGCAGTTTATTCAGGGCAAACGGAAGGCCATGAGCTTCTTCGACTCTGAGATCGTCCAAGAGGAAGCCAAGCAACTGTTTCAGGATTTCCAAAACCTGATGCAGCTTGGTCAACGGTACGGCCAATTCGACCGGGAAGGCAAAAAAATCTTCATCGAACAGATGGAGGAGTTGCTGGAGCGCCAGCGCATTTTCATGAAGCGGCTGGAACTCTCCGACGACTTTATGGCTCAAATGACCATCAAACAACTGCAAACTCAGCTTGGGGGGTTTGGGCTCTCCCTGACCCAAATGTTTGACCAGATGCACCAGACCCTAGAGCGCATGAAAGCTGAGGCAGACGCTGAGCGTTGACCCCCAAGAACGACCTACACGAAGGGATCATGTCTTCTTCCCGCCAGACCCGCAACCAGAAATTGATTCTGGAGGTGCTAGAGCAGCAGTCGCAGCCCCTTTCGGCGCAAGAGATCTTTCTGGAGTTGCGCAATGCCAACCACACCGTCGGTCTGGCCACGGTTTATCGAGTTTTGGATGCTCTGCGCAATGAGGGCAAGCTGCAAGCGGTCAACTTGGGAGACCAGCAGACCTACTACCAGGTTCTGCCCAGCAATGGCCACAACCGCCACCACCTGATCTGCACCGAATGTCGGCGGGTGGTGCCTTTGCCCGATTGTCCGGTGGAAGATTTGGAGGCACAGCTTTCCAGCCGATACCAATTTGCGATCGAGTACCATGTGCTTGACTTCTACGGCGTCTGTGCCCAGTGCCGTAGAGGGGTTGGGCCAAGCCCGGACTCACAGCGTTCCTCTTTTCTCAAAGCTAAGCCCAAATGATGAGCTATCTCTGGACGGTGTTGATCGGGCTGGCCGGCGCCCTGATCGGGGTCAAGCTGAGGCTTCCGGCAGGAGCGCTGGTGGGCTCCATGGTGGCGGTGGGTCTGGTGAATGTCTGGGGGGCGATCCCAATTCCCGCTCCCCCAGCCGGGATCCGTTTTGCCATGCAGGTGGTGTTGGGCATTCTTTTGGGTACTAAGCTCACTGCCGATACGCTTCTGGCCCTGAAAGATCTGTGGCGACCAGCCCTGCTCTGTACAGTGATTGCGGTGGGCACGGGGGTCTTGTCGGGGTACCTGATCTCCCGTTGGCTGGGGATCGAGCGCTTGACTGCCATCTTGGGCACAGCTCCAGGAGGCATTTCCGACATGAGCCTGATAGCCCTGGACATGGGAGCCCAAACCAGCACAGTGGTGGTCATGCACTTGGCACGCCTGATCAGTGTCGTCGTGGTCGTCCCCTGGGTGGTGCGACTGCTCGTTCAGCCGGGCACGAGTTAGCTAGACCGCCGGGAAGCCCCGCCCTCTGTGCATCAGCATGAGTGCCGGAGTATGTCACGAAAGTCCTCGGAGCAGAGATGGTGGGTGGGTTAGACTAAGGGCGATACAGAACTTAACAACTGAACCGCTGCCTTGGAACTTTCCCCTTCTCCACTCACCTGCCATGCCGACGTTGCCGGATCCCCTTGGAGCGCTACTCTCTGTTCTGCAGATGGCTCTTTGGGGAATGTCTCCTCTGGCCAAGGCGATTGGTGGCCTCTACAGCTGCATTGGCAGGGGGAGCCAGACCCGGTACAGCCTGAGCTGGTGCAGGTGGATCCCGTGCTGCGCTTGCTGCTTTTGGGGGATGGCTTTACCACCCGTAATCTTGCTGCCTTGATCCAAGAGCCGATTCAGGCTCATCTGCTGGACACGGGCCGGGTTGATTTACAGGCAGAGCAGGGCACTGCCCCCAAGTCCATGCAACAGCTGGCCAGAGATTTGGGGCGGCTGGGATCCCCTTTGATGCGGCGGCGGGTTTGGCTGTGCGGAGTAACCTCTCAACAGCCCTTGCTCTATGCCACCTCTTGGTGGAACTCCGAACATTTGGCCCAATACTTGCCCCATCCCGATCAGCCCATCGGCCAAAATCTGATCCAAGAAAAACTGGAGACCTTTCGCGAGCTGCGCGGCCTTTACCACGGCGAGGCAGACCCGGTTGCCCGGCTGCTGCAGTGTCCCGGTCCCTTCTGGGCTAGGCATTATCTTTTGTTGCACAGGGGCCAGCCTTTGACCGTCATCTACGAGGTGTTTTCTCCACGGCTGGCCGCAAGGGCCCTGTCCCGCTAGCGCGACGGAGACCTCCAACGGCGCACGGCTGCGGTGATGGCGGCTGCCACCTGCGGATCCAATTGGGCGCTGGCGGAGATGCGCTGATAGTCCTCTGGGGTCAGTTGATGGGCGACGATGATCTCGGCAGCAGCAGCCTCAAACTGTTGTTCGATTTGCCGACGTTCCTCGCTGCTGTTGGCCTGTTGGAGGCGATTTTGGGTGCTCTCCAGAAGAGGTTGCACCGCCAGGAGGGTGCGGGCAAAGCGGTCAATCTGCTCAGAAGAAGGTGGAGAGGTGGCTTCAGAAAGACTAGCCGGGGCCGAGGTCATCGTCTCTGAAGAGGTTGCGGGCAGATCCCCATCCCATCCGGAGTCTGGCCTGGGCGAGGGAGAGGGATCCGGGTTGGCAGGAGCCTGGAGGGCCACTCTGCCGGCTGCGTCCAAGTCTTGGGCCGGGTTGAGGGCATTCCAAAGGGCCAAGCCCGCCAAACACAGAGCAGCCCCTATCAGTCCAGCACTCAAGAGGGCGAGCCAACTGACAGAGGTCGCAGTCGGCTCAAGCACCACCTGCACCGGCGCATGAGGAGGCAAGGGTTTGGACATGAGCCTGAGATCGTAAGCCCGACGCTGCTGGCTATCGCTGAGAACTCGGTAGGCGTGTTGTAGCTGGAGGAACTCCCGCTGGGCCAACTGCCGCAACCCTGCGGGGATATCGGCAGGCAACCGATCCGGGTGCAGTTCGCGTGCCCGCTGGCGGTAGGCAGCTTTGATCTCCTCCAGGCTGGCTTGGGGAGAAAGCCCCAGCTGTTGGTAGTAGGTGGGGGAAGCAGGCAGAGTAGGCATGGGAGCAGTTGGTTGCAGAACAGAGGGAGAACCGGCTGCCTTCGAAGGCCAGCCACCTTACCCCAACAGGGATCCCTCCTTTCGGACCAGCATATCCTGCCCGGTTCAGCGAGGCTGCTGGCCCAAGAGCTAAGACACGTAAACCCCTGTTAGAGGCGCGCTCAGGGCTTCTTCCAACTCTGCCAGGCCAAGACGACGCTCCAGGATATCCATCACCTCGCGGCCAAAATCATGGGGGTTGCGATCCCAGGCTTCCAGACACACTTCCCCAAAAAAGGATCCCAGGGGTTCTGGGTTCCAGAGCAGTTTGCGCGCCGTCCAAGGAGTCATGTGCATGGGGTTAAAGCGGTCGTCGATAACACCGATTTTGCGAGCAAAATCTTCTAGATGAGTGTGGGGTTGCAGGCCGATGAAGAAGATGGCCGGCTCAACTTTGTCGCGACCAAAGATGGCTTCCAGCTCGCGGTGATACCGTACTGTTTGCCGAATGGTTTCCGGTCGCTCGTCGATAACATTAAAGGAGTAATTGACCGAAACCAGGTCGTTAAATCCTGCCTGTTTGAGGTAGCGGCAACTCTCCAGTACCGTGCGCAGGTTATAGCCCATGCGCATTTTGCGCACCAGCTCCTGGGATCCGCTGGTGATGCCGATCTCGAAGTAGCTCATGCCGGTTTTCACCATGAGCTCGGCCAGCTTTGGGGTGAGGTTGTCGGCCCGAATATAGGCAGCCCAACGAATATCGGTCATGCCGGCATCAAGGATTTTCTGCAGCAATTCCTCCGCATCCTCAATGTAGCGGCGGGCAGGGATAAACTGGGCGTCAGTAAACCAAAAGTTTCGCACTCCTCGCTCGTACAACTGCATCATTTCTCGGATCACCTCATCCACAGGGTTGAGGCGCACCTGCTTGCCTTCGATGACGGTGTAGATGCAGTAGCAGCAGTTGTGGGGGCAGCCGCGCTTGGTTTGTACCCCAATGTAAAAGTCGCCCCCTTCTAAGTAGTAGTCAATTTCCGGCCAAATGGCGGTGATGTAGGTGTAATCACAGGCGGTTTTTTGCAGAGGTTGAGGCGGCTCGTGGATCAAACCTGGGCGAGGTTGCTCCAGCTTGGCCCGATAGCAGCGCTCTGTGGCTAGGCTTTGCCCTTGGATGACTTTTTCCAGCAGCGTTTCTCCTTCCCCCACCGAGATGATGGTGCCTTGGGGCAGGTAGCGGCCCAATTGTTCGTAGAAGACGCTGACTGCCCCACCCCCCAACACCGCTTCAGCGTGAGGTTTGTAGCGCCTGGCTCTGCGGATCCCCTGCCAGACCAGCCGGGTGTTGCGCCAAATCTCGCCATAGTAGGCCAGCACCAGCCTGAGGCTATTCAGGGATCCCCGCAATTTTTTCAGGGGGTTGCGGGCGTAGAAAAACTCAAAAGAGTGTTGCAACAGGTTGCCGGCCCGCCCGTTCACCGGCGCATAGACTTGAATATCTCGCCAAGAGAAAACCAGCAAATCCGGCTGAAACTGATCGATTTGCTCCAGCATGCGGCGGCGAAAATCTAGGGGCGGGAAGGTGCCCATATCGAAGATGCGCTGCTCAACTTGGGGGAACAGCTTGTGGACGTGATCGGCCAAATAAACCACCCCAATGGGAAAAATGGGGTTGCAGGGCAGCCGCACATAGAGGATTTTTTGAATCTTCAGGTTCGAGGCCATATAACCTGAGAGCTTACTTTACATCTCTTCACTCACTCTAGTCGGTTTTTGAGGGGCGCGGCGGCAGGGATCCAAAAGGGACAAGGATAAGCTAAAGCTGAAACAACCAGCAGGGTCAGACCTGAGGAGGGGATATGGCTCCAGAGCGTCCAATTTGGCACAGTCGCTATCGGCCAGAGCGGCGATTGAGCAAGCGCAGCGGCAGACATACCTATCTGGCGCAGGATCTCCTCACCTCAGAGCGGGTTGTGATCAAGCTGCTGCTCTTCGGGCCAGATTTCGATTGGGCCGACCTGAAACTGTTTGAGCGGGAAGCCCAGATCCTACAAACCCTCTCCCATCCGGCCATTCCCCAATACCGTGACCACTTCGAGATCAGCCTCAAGGGAGGGCGTGGCTTAGCGCTGGTACAAACCTATATCGAAGCCCCCTCGCTACAGGAGTGGATGGAGCAAGGGCGGCGCTTTGCCGAGCCGGAGGTGCGGGATCTGGCGCAAAAGCTGCTGCGCATTCTCGTCTACCTGCACGAACTCCATCCCCCCGTCATTCACCGGGATCTCAAGCCCAGCAACATTCTCTTGGGATCCGACCAGCAGGTGTATCTGGTGGACTTTGGTTCGGTTCAGGCGGCTGCTCCACGGGAGCAGGGATCCTACACCGTGGTGGGGAGCTACGGCTACATGCCCCTGGAGCAATTTGGCGGCAGAACCGTGCCCGCTTCCGACCTCTACAGCCTGGGTGCCACCCTGATTCACCTGCTCACCGGCCAACACCCGGCGGATCTGCCCCAGGAGGGATCCCGGATTGCGTTCGAGCAAGCGGTGCAACTGAGCCCGCCCTTTCGCGACTGGCTGCGGTGGATGACGGAACCTGTGGTGGCGGATCGTCCTGCTTCCGCCCGGCAGGCCCTGGAGGCGCTGGAGCATTTGGATCGTCGTCCCGCCTTGATTCCCTCAGACGCAGCAGCAGTCCCTACTCGACAGCCAGCAGGCAGCCGGATTCAACTGCACAAGTCCGAACAGACCTTTCAGGTGGTGATCCCGGCCCGGCAAATCGGTGTTTTGGCGTTGCTGCCTTTCGCCATCGCTTGGAACTCCTTCATCACCTTTTTCACGATCACGTCGGTTGGGCTTGCGCCTTTTCCGGCCAATTTGGTGTTTGGCCTGTTCACCCTGCCCTTCTGGACGGTGGGGTTGGGGATGGTGGGCGGGATCCTCTACGGCCTATTCGGCAAGGCCCACCTACGGATCGACACAGAATACATTCGCCTGGTTCACGAGGTGCTTGGCCTGAGGTTTCGCAACGTTCCCCCCAGTCGGCGATGGGATATTGACCGGCTGGAGCTGATCCCACGCCAAAGCCCACAGTTGAACATCTGGGCGGGCAACCGCAAATACGAGTTGGGAGCGGGGATCCCTTTGCAGGAGCCAGAGCTGGAGTGGTTGGCCTCGGAACTAAGCCGTTGGCTGAAGATCCCAGTTGAACGGCAAAAGGTGTAGTCGTTAGGTTTTTTGCATTTAGTTATGATAAGGACAGTTTTTGGGTAAGGTCTGATGAGTTATCTTGCTGCAGATCACAGCAAATAAAATAGCAAAAAATTATAGCTTTCCTGAAAACAGAATCCAGATCCACATCGGCAAAGAGGCAGGATGCAAACAGTTTATCCAAGGCCTGCTGTAATAGCTCGCTCTGGATCCCCGTGGCGCTACCTCCCAAAAAGATATGGAAAATGATACACCAGAGATTCCATCGCTGGAGTTGCTTGGGAGTTTGGGAAAGACCCTGACTTAGAGCATCTTATCCTTGACTCAACTGTCGTTCGTGCTCACCCCTGGGCAGCCGCAAAAAAAGGGGAGCAAGCTTTGGGGAGGAGTCGAGGTGGATACAGCACTCAGATCCATGTGAGTGTGGATGGTTTGGGGAAGCCGTTAGTGTTTAGAATCACAGCAGGGCAAAGCAGGATATTACCCAAGCAGAGGCATTACCAGAGAGTTGGCAAGAAGAGCATACGAAGGTGATAGGGGATAAGATTCTCAGGAATTCAGGGAGAGGATAGACAAGGGAAGGCCGGGTGCTGATTCCTTCTAAGAGGAATAGGAGGGTGGTGGGAGATTTGACCGGCACGTTTACAGGGAGAGGCATTTAGTCGATAAAAGATTTTTTTGCGATTTAACACGGATTGCTATATTGGTGCTTGTGCTGAGAATTATCTGGCCAAATTGCTGTGGCTAAAGTTTAAGGGTATATGTGGCAAGCGTGGCTTCTGAGTCAGTGGGGGGTGGCACTCTGGCTCAACCTGGCTCTGGTGGTGCTGGGTCTGCTGAGCCCTCAGAAGGCTTTGACGCGAGCAGGGGTCATCCACGCGGGCCTGCTGGGCCTGCTGGTGTGGGGGGGGCTGGGGGGGCGGGGCTACGCGGTGGTAGCTGCCTATTTTTTAGTGGGAACAGCCGTAACCAAACTGGGGATCCGGCGCAAGCAGGCGCAGGGGATCGCCGAAAAGCGAGAGGGGGCGCGAGGGCCGGAGAACGTCTGGGGATCCGCTTTAACCGGGGCAGTATGTGCGCTAGGATACGCTTTCTTCCCGCATCCCCTGTGGTGGTTGGGATACAGCGCCAGCTTTGCAGCGAAATTGGCCGATACCGTCAGCAGCGAGGTGGGGAAAGCCTACGGACGTCAGACCTTCTTGATCACCACCTTGCAGCCGGTGCCGGCAGGCACAGAAGGAGCTGTAAGCCTAGAGGGATCCCTGGCGGGGGTGGCGGCAGCGGCAGGGATGGCCGGGTTGGCCTGGGGGATTGGCGGGGAGTGGGTGGGGGAAAGCCCATTTTGGTTGGGCATCTGCTGGCTGGCTGGGATCCTGGCCACCCTGGCGGAAAGCTGGATGGGAGTGGTGTTACAACCCCGTTTGGCCTGGATGACCAACGAAGTTGTAAACAGTATTCAAACAACCCTGGCCGCTCTTCTGGCGGTAGGGCTGGGATCCCTTATGGGCATCGGATCCTAGAAATAGGGTCACCATGAACTACCCCACCGTATAGGCAGATGGGGTTTCTAGTGCCCCATCCCCTTAACAGTGAGGTTTTTGTCCCTTCCTCTGTCCCAGTTGCTTCATAGACCCGCAGGTCTCTGAAGGAGTGCTGCAACATCCGAGACCAACGAGGCTGGTTCCCAACCCCGGTTGCCCGTTGACGGCAACGTTGTACATGACCATTACCGAACCACGGTCTCTATTGCCGTGCCACCGAGAACGGCCATACAAAGAAGTCAAGCCAGGAGGCTTGACCAAAAGGGGAGAAGCTCTCCCCTTTCGCTGACCAGAGCTCCCTTAGCGCAGGCCGCTGGGCTTATAGACCAGGAAGCTGAGCACTTGGCACTGCTTAATGTTGTCGAACCCCACCACGCGAATGAAACAGTTGGGGTAGGCGCTGCGGCAAGCCTGCACTTCGCTGAGCACCTCCTGGGGAGAAGTGGCGCTGAACAGGGGCAGCTTCCACAGCGTCCAATAGCGAACCGTTGGTTCAGACGATTCGTTGAACTCTATGGCCGGGATGTAGCCCTGATCCAAGATGTACTGCACCTGCTTGATGATCTGCAGATCCGTCAGCGGCGGCAGATAGGAGAGGGTTTCGTAGCGGCGCTCTTTCGGTAAGGTTTGCATGATGGGTATCACTCCGTTTCGGGTCTAGGGTTTTGTGGGGGGGATCCCGCTTCCGGGTGGGTAACGGGTAGGGATCCTGTTGCTGAGGTGATCCGTTCTAGATGATTGCGGCGGTGCTCCATGTTGGCTTGCTGGATGCCGGCTTTGGCCATTTCCGGCAGGTAATCGACCACCTCCGCAGCAATGTGTTCACGAACGGTCATGATGCGATAGGCCAACTCAGGACGCTCAGCCAGCAAAGCCCGCAGGTAGGCTTCCCCATCCTGAAGGTTTTGCCGAGCGGAGAACTGCTGTAGCCAAAGAGCCCTGGGGGGATCTGTTTCGCTCAGTTGAGCCAGCACCGTGCGCATCGCCTGATAAGTCAGGTAGCTGATCAAGGTCTTGGCGGTGTCTTTGGCGATCTGTTTCAGATCCATTGCCGATCCAGGGAGGGAGCCAGTAGGGCAAGAGAGCCGTGGGGATCCCTTGCCCCCAGCAGATCTCTAGAGGGTGTCGACGGCCTTGAACTCGAACTTGATTTCCTTCCACAGCTCGCAGGCAGCCGCCAGCTCTGGCGACCACTTGGCTGCTTCCCGGATAATGTCGTTGCCTTCGCGGGCCAGATCTCGACCTTCGTTACGAGCTTGGATACACGCTTCCAAGGCCACCCGGTTGGCGGTTGCGCCCGGCGCGTTGCCCCAGGGGTGTCCCAGGGTTCCGCCGCCAAACTGCAGCACCGAGTCGTCGCCGAAGATTTCCACCAGCGCCGGCATGTGCCAAACGTGGATCCCACCGGAAGCCACTGGCATCACCCCTGGCATGGAAGCCCAATCTTGGGTGAAGAAAATGCCGCGGGAGCGATCGGCCTCTACGTAGTTTTCCCGCATGAGATCCACAAAGCCCATCGTGATGGCGCGGTCGCCTTCCAACTTGCCCACCACCGTCCCAGAGTGCAGGTGGTCGCCACCGGACATGCGCAAACACTTGGCCAACACCCGGAAGTGGATGCCATGGTTTTTCTGCCGGTCGATCACCGCGTGCATGGCCCGGTGAATGTGCAGCAGAATGCCGTTATCCCGGCACCACTTGGCCAAGCTGGTGTTGGCAGTGAAGCCAGCTGTCAAGTAGTCGTGCATGATGATAGGGGCGCCCAACTCCTTGGCAAACTCGGCCCGCTTGAACATCTCTTCGCAGGTGGGCGCCGTCACGTTCAAATAGTGGCCCTTGATCTCGCCGGTTTCCGCTTGGGCCTTGTGGACAGCCTCCATCACGAACAAGTAGCGATCCCGCCAGCGCTGGAAGGGCTGGGAGTTAATGTTTTCGTCATCTTTGGTGAAGTCCAGGCCGCCCCGCAGAGCTTCATACACGGCCCGCCCGTAATTTTTGGCAGAAAGGCCCAACTTGGGTTTGATGGTGCAGCCCAGCAGCGGACGGCCATACTTATTCAACTTATCCCGCTCCACCTGAATGCCGTGGGGAGGGCCTTGGAAGGTTTTCAGGTAGGCCACCGGAATTCGTACATCTTCCAGCCGCAGCGCCTTTAGGGCCTTAAAGCCAAAAACGTTGCCCACAATCGAGGTGAGCATGTTGGTCACCGAGCCTTCCTCGAACAGATCCAGCGGATAGGCGACGAAGCAGAAGTACTGGTTGTCTTCGCCGGGAACCGGCTCGATGTCATAGCAGCGGCCTTTGTACCGATCCAAGTCGGTAAGCAAATCGGTCCATACCGTTGTCCAGGTGCCCGTCGAAGACTCAGCCGCCACGGCTGCCCCCGCCTCTTCGGGAGGAACGCCCGGTTGAGGGGTAACTCGGAAACAGGCCAAGACATCGGTATCCTTGGGTGTGTAGTCGGGAGTGTAATAGGTGAGTCGGTAATCCTTCACCCCGGCTTGATAGCCGCTTTTGGATTGGGTTGCTGAGTAGGCCACGTTGATCTCCCTCTGAACGAATTACAGAACCAGAAAATGCCCTTCACGGATGCAACCAAGAGGAAAAACTCAGGGCCAAAACTCGAGACCGCCGAGTTTCCGTGAATAAGACCGCCCCACAACCATGAGGCCAAAGTTGGGCTTTAAGACACTCTTCATCCCGGCGGATGGAAGCCCTAAACCCTTCTTTTCGAGCGCCTTCAATCACTAGCTTCGACTCCCTGGATTTGCAAACCCAGCGGAAAGGAATTTATACAGCGCCTAAGCTAGAATCTCGGCAAACACAACTCTATATAGGTTTAATCCTAAGCTACCATCCGCAATAATGGGCTGATCATTACTTTCTTTATGAGTTTGATTAGTTTAATTAAAGTAAGACCCCCTGCTTCCCGCTGAGAATACAGATTTCTTTGGCTTTCTTAATATCTTTTGGGTGGGATCCCCGGCCAAAACCAAAAGCTCCCTTCTTTGAGGGAGCGGAGCAAGTCCACCCACAGGATCTGGAGGGTCAAGAAACGGCTGCCAGGGTTGGCTGGGGTCTCTTGCTGATCACCTGGTCGATAAGGCCGTACTCTTTGGCTTGTTCTGGGGTCATGAAGTTGTCGCGGTCGGTATCTCGTTCGATGCGCTCTAGAGGTTGACCGGTGTGGTAGGCCAGCAAGCTATTGAGGCTGTTTTTGATGAAGAGGATCTCTTTGGCCTGAATTTCAATATCGGTAGCTGGCCCCTGAGCTCCACCAAGGGGTTGGTGGATCATGATGCGGGCGTGGGGAAGGGCAATGCGCTTGCCTTTGGTGCCCCCTGCCAGCAGAAAGGCTCCCATGCTGGCAGCCAAACCAATGCAGATGGTGGAGACATCCGGCTGAATGTGCTGCATGGTGTCGTAAATGGCCATGCCAGCATAGACAGAGCCGCCGGGGGAGTTGATGTAGAGGTAGATGTCTTTTTCAGGGTCTTCGGACTCCAAGTAGAGCATCTGGGCCACAATCAGGTTGGCAATGTCGTCGTCCACCTGGGTGCCCAAGAAAATGATCCGATCCCGCAAAAGACGCGAGTAGATGTCAAAGGCGCGCTCGCCTCGCGCAGATTGCTCAATAACGGTGGGAATCATGCCAGTCCAAGCGATGGGTCAGTCCTTACTAGTGTAGTCTAAGCCACCGGACGGATGCTTTGCTCAGGACGACTCACCGGCCCGCCTCCGTACGGGGCTCGATGGGGTGTGAGCCGGCTAGAACAGCAAAGAGACGGGGTGGTTATGGCGGGATCCCTCTTCTTCTGGGATGTGGAACGGGTCTGAGGTGTGGCTCTTTGTGATGTGGTGAGGTGAAGCCAAGATGGACGTGATCCCAGATGAACCGATTGTGATTGCCAGCCTGCTGAGCCTGGCTTTGCTGGGGATCTTGATTCTGAGCTTGGCAGGGCGTGGGTCTGGGGATGCAGATTAAAAGGTTGACAAGCTTACTTATCCTTCTTTAGGATTAGGATCGCCTTGTCGGAGAGCGCCCCCATCGTCTAGAGGCCTAGGACACATCCCTTTCACGGATGCGACAGGGGTTCGAATCCCCTTGGGGGTATTGGGTCAGAGTTATAAGATAAAGCCGTCAACAGGGGATCCCTGGCAGCGGTGACACCTTACTCAGACTTTACTCAGAGAGGCTTTGCCGCCACAAACCACTCCAGATACAAGCTGGGAGAGCGGGTCATCTGGGATCCCCATACAAGCGGCATGGGCAGCCAGCCAACTGCCACTCCGTCGAGGGGGATCCCTATTCCACCCTTACTCCTCAACAGGGGAAAAATCTCCAAAGCAGCGGCCTAGAAGGTTAGGCTTAGTTGTCCAATCGGCTACGGCTTGGGTTTGAGCAGACCTAGGGCCTGCCAGGATCAGGTGCTGGCCACCAGAGCTTCAGCCGGCGTGGCGGCGACCAACAGCTCGTCTTTGATGAGCTCTGCCAGCTCTTGCAGTTGGCGAATTGCCTCTGCTCCTTCCAATTTCATGAGCTCTCGGTCATCCCGCATTTCTGTCCAGCTAATGGAGCATTCGGAAACCAAAAAGCGGATTAGGTGCCCCTCTCGTAAGCTGACCATAAACGAGGCACTCTCGAAAGACGTACCACAGGTGTAGCAAGAGGCTGGGTAGCCCCGCTTCTCCAAAACGATGGCCAGAGCCTGCAAACTCATCACCAGATCTTGAACATAGCTGCGGTATTGTTCCGCCAACCGTGTGAACATCACACTCCTCCCTAATGAATTGGCCTCTGTGGGGCTCCGCCTAGCTGCAAATGACCTAACTAGTAATTTATGCTTAGGACTAGGATTACATCTATCATAACAATCGACAACCCCTCAAGGAAGTGATTAAGGCCACAGAGTAGGCGAAGTCTACTTCAGTGAAATGTAGTATTCAACACTTCTCTTAACAGGGACATCAAAATTTACCTCGAGTCAATGCTCTTATCTATCGGGATCCTCACCCAGTGCTTGGCCCAGTCTTTTCTCAAAATGGCTCAGGGCTGCTCGTGTCAGCAGGACAGTTGCCTCAAAGCTTTCTCTTGCAAGGGTCTCACCGATCGCGAAGTAAGACGCGGTCTTTTGACAAGAGACCGGCGGGAGTGTCAAGTGGGCCAAGGCTTGCAGACGAATGCAGATCAAGGTGGGTTCCCGCCCGATTATGCTGAGAAAATTCTCGGCATGGACAATTGAGAAGGAACGGCTTGATGCTGACACCTGTTGATCTGGAAAAACGAGTGGCTTATTTGCAGAGTCCCCAAGCCATTCGGGATCGCTGTCGGTTGCTATTGGAAAGGGTTTTGGCCGGTGAATCAGAGCATTTTCGCCTCGACCTGAACCGGCTGGGATCCGTAGCCGACTATGTGATCACCACAATGCGGGCCCATTATCCCAACGGGGAAATTCCCTTCCACAGCCGCTGGCAACATTTTCAAGTGGGATCCGGGGAGCGCCTAGCCCGTTTGGAAAATCGACTTAAAGACATGGATCCGCTGGAGCGGCTGCGATGCAAGTGGGATCTGGCCATCGTCAGCGTGTTGCTGGACGCAGGGGCAGGCTCTGCCTGGAAGTACCGGGATCCAGAAAGTCAGACGGTGGTGGGTCGTTCCGAAGGTTTGGCCTTGGCCAGTTTCGACTGGTTCTGGCAAGGTGGGTTTTCCAGCGATCCCCAGCAGCCTCTGCAGGTGGATGCGGCGGGCCTGGAGCGGATCACCTTGGCGGATTTGGCAGCAGCTTTCCAGGTGGGGCCGGAAAATCCTTTACTGGGACTGGAGGGGCGCTGGCAACTGCTGCAAAGGTTGGCACAAACTTTGCGGGCTCAACCTCATTACTTTGGATCTGGTCACAATCTTCCTCGTCCAGGCCGGTTGTGGGACGCCATCCAGCCTGAGGATCCCAGCGGTGGGATCGAGGCAGCACAGGTCTTACAGGCGGTTCAGAGGGGGGTTGGCCCCATTTGGCCTGGGCGAGTCTCGCTGGCCGGGATCCCTCTGGGGGATGTCTGGCCCTATCCCCACCTGCCCCAAACGGAGCCGGGGAGCCATTGGGTGCCTTTTCACAAGTTGTCCCAATGGATGACCTATTCCCTGCTGGAGCCGTTGCAGCAGGAGGGGATCCCGATCTGGGGTTTGGATGAGCTGACGGGTTTGGCGGAGTATCGCAACGGGGGGTTGTTTGTGGATTTGGGGGTGATCCAACTTAAGCAGCCGGAGATTGGTCAGCAACCGTATCCTCCAGATTCGACGGTGATTGTGGAGTGGCGGGCCCTGACGGTGATTTTGCTGGATCAAGTTGCCTCCTTAATCCGGGAAAGACTGGGTTGCTCTGCCCAAGAGTTGCCCCTGGTGAAGATACTGCAAGGGGGAACCTGGACGGCAGGACGGCAAATAGCGGCCCAGCTCAGGCCAGATGCTTCTCCTCCCATCCAACTGCTCAGCGATGGCACGGTTTTTTAGGGATCCCCTTTCGAGATTCTTAAGAAGTTCTGTAATAATCTCAGGGCCAAATCAGGACGGGATCCCCAGTGCAGATGCAGGTACGAAGCGTGAAGGCGCTCGGTGGCCCATCCTTCCTGTTGAGGCTGGGCGGGGGATCCCCAGCTGTAGATTGGGCTGGGGGAGATGGGGGTGCTGCGGGAGCGGTGAAATTCATGCCCGCGCAGGCGATCCCCAGCTGGCGCCAGCAGGGTTGGGCGCAAAACGGCAGCTGCGCGGTAGCCCAAACATAGCCGGTTGGCCATGTCTACTGTGATGGGCAACAGCCCGGCCATCGGGTAGGTCTTTCCCTGAAAATCGGTAAGGGATTGGCCCAGCACCATCAGTCCGCCGCACTCGGCGTAGAGGGGTGGGTGGGTGGGCGGGGGAGGTTGTTGGTTAATTCTCTCAGATAGAGGTGCTGCAAACAATTCCGGGAACCCTCCCCCCAGCAGCACGCCGTCGCAGGGCTCCGGTGGCCATAGCCCCACCTGGAGGGGGGAATACTCCAGCAGCTCGGCTCCACAGGCCCGCAACAGATCCAAGTTGTCGGCGTAGTAGAAGTTAAAGGCGTGGTCTTGGGCCACCGCCACCCGTACCTGTTCGCAGCGGCGGGGCGGAGTCCTTTCGGTGAGAGGGGGGATCCCTGGCCACAGCTCTCCTACCGCTGGAGGAAGCCTCCGAATGAGGGGCAATAGGCTATCCCAATTGACGTGTTGCTCCGCCAGCTCGGCCCAGGCAGCTTGCCAGCGGGGAAAGTGATCCAGTTCTGAGACAGGCACCAACCCCAGGTGTCGGCTGGGCAACCGCAAATCCTCCCGCCGGGGAAACTGGCCCAAGACTGGGATCCCCGCTGCAGCCGCTGCCTGCTGCAAGATTTGTCCATGCCGCTCCGAGGCCACCCGGTTGAAAATCACCCCAGCAATGGAGAGGCGGGGATCCCAGCGGCTCAAGCCGTAGAGCAAAGCGGCCACCGTCGTTCCCATGCCGCTGCCATCGATCACCAGCACCACAGGGATCCCGAGCAGGCGGGCCACATGGGCGCTGCTGGCAAAAAAAGGCTCCGTTCCGCCCTCGGGGAGGGGCAGGGATCCCGGCGCTCGTCCATCGAAGAGGCCCATTACCCCCTCCACAATGGCTCCATCCTTGCCCTGGCAATGGTGGCGAAAGCAGCGCTGCACAAAGTCCTCGTCGGTCAAGAAGGGATCCAAAGTGCGACAGGGGATCCCGCTCACCGCCGTGTGAAACAGAGGATCAATGTAATCCGGCCCCACCTTGAAAGGTTGGATGCGCAGGCCCCGTCGCCTCAGAGCGGCCAACAGAGCCAGAGTGATGGTGGTTTTGCCGCTGCCGCTTGCTGCCGCCGCCAGCAGAATGGCCATCTTTCCTGCCCAAGGGTTAGAACTCGATGCCGATTTGCGCCTTGATCCCCTGGTCACGGAAGGGATGCTTGACCAAAGTCATCTCCGTCACCAGATCGGCTCGGTCGATCAACGCTGCCGGCGCGCCCCGCCCCGTCAAGATCAGGTGAACCCGCTCCGGTTTCTCCGCTAGCCCGGCCAACACCCTGTCCGGCGAGAGATATCCCAACTTGAGGGCGACATTGATCTCATCCAGAAGCACCAACTGAAACTCCCCGCTGGTGAACAGCTCCCGCCCCTTTTCCCAGGCCGCCTGTGCATGGGCGATGTCTCGCTCCCGGTCTTGGGTTTCCCAGGTAAAGCCCTCTCCCATGGCGTAAAAAGCTATTTTCCCCAGGCCCAGCTCTGGATGCTCGGCCAATTTCCGCAATAGCTTGGCTTCTCCTGGATCCCAGGCCCCCTTGATAAATTGCACCACCCCCACCGACAATCCCTGGCCGAGGGCGCGGAAGATCATGCCAAAGGCAGCCGTGGTCTTTCCCTTGCCCTGCCCGGTGTGTACGATGATCAAGCCCTTGTCATCTCGCATGCCCGACAGACGCTGCCGCTGGATCTGCTGGCGTTTTTGCATTCTTTGGCGGTGCCGCCAGTTTGGGTCGGCCTCTGCGCCCGGTGAAGACTCCGCACCGCTATCGCAAGCGTCCTCAAGTTCTGTTGTTGAGAGGGGTTGGGATCCGGAAGCCGGTGCAGGCCAGCCAGACAGGGCGGGTTGGGCCATAATCATAAAAATTGAGATTCGCCACACAAGCTGAGGGGAAGGTGCTGTGCCTACGGCAGGGGAACTGCACCGCTGACGCGACTGTTAGGGCAAACTCAAGTTCCCCCACAGCAGACCGCCCCCATCCTAATCCCTCATCTGGTTGCATTGGCTGGGATCATGAGAGAACCGGCTGCTGCTTTCCGAGATAGCCTGCTAATGTACTGCTTCATCTGGGCAGTGCTGGCAATAGGGTGTTTTCAAGTCTTGCCCCGCATCCAAGTCGTATCTGCCGCCGAGTTGCAACCGTGGCTAGCGCCCAGCTACTTTGCAGGTCTGGGGGGATCCCTATTGGCAGCCTTGGGATCCCTGTTGGCCATCTCAGCCGAAACGACGCCAAATCCTGCCGACAAAAAGCATCTGCACCGCTTGGCTTGGGGATTGGGGACAGTTGGCTTTCTCGGCGTTCTCTCCCCCCTGGGCTTGGCCGGCGCATTCTTTCTCAAAGCCGCTCAGGGGACAGACTGGTGGCAGGGTCTGTTTGGCTGAAGCCGCCCACAGCTTATTTTTTTGACAAATGGGCGGAGGTTGGGGGTACTATAGGGACAAGTTCCGTTCTTTATCCAGAGCAGACT
Organism: Thermostichus sp. OS-CIW-33; assembly: GCF_054059615.1. Lineage (NCBI taxonomy): Bacteria > Bacillati > Cyanobacteriota > Cyanophyceae > Thermostichales > Thermostichaceae > Thermostichus > Thermostichus sp. OS-CIW-33. The sequence goes on along the minus strand of NZ_JBSSCH010000001.1, from coordinate 210,881 downwards.
GAGGGACCAGGCCCAATGAAGCTGCGGCAACCCGGCGGAAGCCTCCGCTACGGTGCCAATTCCTGCGGTTAGTCAGTAACCGAAAGATAAAGGCAATAAAGTTTTCTCTAGAGGATAGCCCTCTTTGGCGGGGGACTTTTCTGGCAACTTTATCCTTTAGCAGCTCCCATAGCTCTGGTCGCGGCAGCGGGGCAAGGCCTTCGCGGCAGTGCTGGTGCGTCAGCGGTGCAGAACGCTTGCTGGTTGCTGGGCCTTTCCTCTGGCTGAGTTGGGGCTGGTGCGGAGCACCTGGGGATCCCTGGTTGGCTCTTTCTCCGACGGATAATGAACGAGCGGGTGAGCCTTGTTTTTTGTTCAGGTTCTCAGTTCTAGCTTTTAAGGAGAAGGTTCGTTGTCCAAGTCGTTTTTGTTTTCCTCGGAGTCGGTGACGGAGGGGCACCCCGACAAAATCTGCGATCAGATCTCCGATGCCATCGTGGATGCCCTCTTGACGGCGGATCCCCTCAGTCGGGTGGCCGCCGAGGTGGTGGTCAGTACGGGCCTGGTTCTGTTGACCGGGGAGATCACCTCGCAAGCGCAGGTCAACTTCACCCGTCTGGTGCGGGACAAGGTGGCCGAAATTGGCTATACCGATGCCAAGAATGGGTTTTGTGCAGAAAGCTGCGCGGTGTTGGTGGCTTTCGATGAGCAATCTCCCGATATTGCCCAAGGGGTGAATGTGGCCCTGGAAAGTCGCGGCTCCCAGGAAGATCAATTCGACTTGGTCGGGGCCGGGGATCAGGGGTTGATGTTTGGCTTTGCCTGCGATGAAACTCCCGAGTTGATGCCCTTGCCCATTAGCTTGGCCCACCGCCTCAGCCGCCAGTTGGCCACGGTTCGCAAAAACGGCACCCTGCCCTATCTGCGCCCGGATGGCAAAACGCAGGTGACTGTGGCCTATGAGGAAGGTCGCCCGGTGGGCATTCACACCCTGCTCATCTCCACCCAGCACACACCCACGATTGGCGCCATTACGGAAGAGGCGGCGGTGCAAGAGCGGATCCGCGCCGATCTCTGGGAGGCAGTGGTCACGCCGGTGTTTGCCGAGCTGCCCATCAAGCCGGATAGCCACACCCGCTTCCTCACCAATCCCACCGGCAAGTTTGTCATCGGCGGCCCTCAGGGAGATGCGGGCCTGACCGGACGCAAGATCATCGTCGATACCTACGGCGGTTATTCTCGCCATGGGGGCGGGGCCTTCTCCGGCAAGGATCCCACCAAGGTGGATCGCAGCGCTGCCTATGCGGCTCGTTACGTGGCCAAGAACATCGTGGCGGCTGGCTTGGCGCAGAAGTGTGAAGTGCAGGTGAGCTACGCCATCGGGGTAGCCCGCCCCATCAACATTTTGGTGGAAACCTTCGGCACAGGGCGCATCCCTGACGAGGAGCTGTTGCGGCTGGTGCAGCGCCACTTCGATCTGAGGCCGGCAGCCATTTTGGCTCAGTTCCAACTGCGGGAGTTGCCTCGCCAACGGGGAGGGCGCTTCTACCAAGACGTAGCGGTCTATGGGCACTTTGGGCAAACCCATCTGGATCTGCCCTGGGAGCGCACCGACAAAGCTGCTCTGCTGCGGGAGGAGGCTCTTGCCAAGGCGACTGCCCTCTTGGCCTAAGAGGGGATCACTAAGACGGCCTGCTGCCTCAATGCTTGCCCTGGTGCAGTTGCTTAACCAGGTGGGGTAGCTCCGGCAGGATCAGGCTGCGCATAGCCAGTTGCACGGCTGCTGGGGAGCCAGGCATGGAAAAGATCAAGCACTTTCCGTGGATCCCGGCGATGGCCCGAGAGGCGATGGCCCGACTGCCAATCTGGGCATAGCTGAGCTGGCGGAAGATCTCCCCAAAGCCGGGCAAGGTCTTTTCCAGGAGAGCCTCGATGGCGTCGTAAGTGGTGTCGCGGGGGGCGATGCCTGTGCCGCCATTCAACAAGATCACCGGCAGGGATCCGGCCCAATCCTGAACCTGCTCTCGAATGAGCTGCGGTTCATCTCGGAGAATGCAATATCTCTCCACCCGGTGGCCGGACTCCTGGAGGGCTGTGCAGATGAACTGGCCGCTGTGATCGGTTTCAGGGGTGCGCGTGTCGCTGACGGTGATCACCCCACAGGGCAAGGAGGCAATGTGCTCCGCACCGCTGTCGCAATCGAGGGGAAAGTTCATGGCCAGGATCCCTGAGGAAAGAGAGTGGCAAGCCCATCAAGACTGTCCCTGAGGGGGCTCGGCAGGAGTTGGAGGGTCAACGACCGTCTGCTGGAGCTCTAGGATCCCTGAGGACTCTGCCCCACCAGCACGGGCGAGTTGGGGAGGAGGGGACTGGGCAAGCAGGCGGCGCAGCTTGGGGGGAAGCTCCTGCAACTGCTCCAACAACAAGTTTAGAGATATGGCCGGTTCTCTGGAAAACAGGGATCCTGCGAGGGGTACCGGCGGCAGAGGAGAACAGGCAAAGGCAGCCGCAGCCAAAGAGCGGATCCGCTCCTGCTGCTCCTGCCAAAGGAACTGGCCGATTTCTGGGGGAAAGGTGAGATGAGGAGAGCCGCGACGCTGCCAAAGGCGGAGAAGCTGCTCCACAGAGGCGGCCTTGTACCGCCCCTGGTAGAGGGCTTCTAGCAAGGCTGCCGGGATCCAAAGATCCGGGAACAACTGGCTCCAGCGCTCCACCCAAACCTGGCTGGGTTGACCTTCCAGCTCAAACCCATAGTGCTCCAGAAAGGTGGCAGGATCCATCAGCCCATGGCAGCCCAAGGAAACTCAACCCAAGCTAGTCCAGATCCGCCGAGACAAAGGGGAGATAAAGCCTTTCTCCCTGGATCTCGCAAGACAGCTCTCGTCCAAGAATACCCCTATTTGCCTTTCATGAAGGCTCTGTGAAGAGGCTATAAAGCTGCAAAGCTGCGGTACGCTTAAAGACTCAGTGGCTGACGGGCCCCAGCTCAAGCGCTGCCTCCAGAGCGCGCTCGCTATCAGGAAACTGCGTCAGCAGCCGTCCTAGGAAGGCGACATCTCCCGTCAGGCCGTACAGAGCCATGAGCACATCCCCGGCATAGCGGCTCTGGGGGAAGCGGTTCAGCAGCTCATTGCCGGCGTAGATCGCCTGGCGGGCATAGCCATCCTGCAGGGCTTTGGCTTCCAGAAAGTAGCTGTAGCTGAGGCTGCCAGGATCCACGTAGTCCGGCAGTGACGTGTCGAACAAGCTGGTATCTTCTGTCACTCCTGGGGGGAAGCCCGGCAGCGGATAGATGGCTGCCGTTTCCTCGGGAGGGTAGGTGGTGTACTGGCGGTAGAGGATCAGCACCTGCCGGTACAGGCTTTCTTCCTGAAGATGGGCAGGGGCGGTGGGATCCGCCAGCACAGAGCCGAGTAACTCTGCTGCTACAGCATGGTGATTGGCCCGCTGATAGTCCAATAGAGAACTGGAGGAAGCTGGTTGCGGCGGCGCGCTTCCATCAGCATCCCCACTCAGGCCACCGGCACGGGTTTGGTTAAACAGCCACAGGTACCCATTGCGCCAACCGTCGGCAGCGGCCCAGTGGGCGGCCAGTTGATAGCGTTGTTGGGTAGTGGATTGGGCTTGCCAACGGCTCAATTGGCGCCAGCGTTCTCGTTGGGCCTGGATTTTCGGTTGCAGAGGGGTGCGGCTGGCGGGCACGGGATCCCAGTCGTCCAGCCAGTAGCCGCCATCCAGCAAGGGGTAGCGATCCAACACAGCATCCAAAGCCAGATTTTCCGTCAGCTGCAGGGCTAGGTCGTAGCGGTGTTCGCGGGCGAAGCGAACCGCCAGAGCATAGCGGACGGCGGCGGCCAGAGGATGCTCGCCGTGGCGGTCGAGAAAAGCTTGCAACTCGCTGGGGGTTGCACCGCTGTCTAAGAGCAAAAGCAGGCGGCGGCGCAAGACGTAGCGCATGTCTCCATCGCCGAAGGGATCCGCCAGCCAATTGGCCAAAAGGACCAGTGCTTCTTCCCTTTTGCCCTGCCACTCCAAGGTGCGTGTCAGCCAGAAGAGGGCATCGTCGGCACCGGGATGATTCGGGTAGACGGTCAGCCAAGTCCGCCAAAGGGTCTCTTCCTCTGCCGGGGGGAAAGGCCGCGGGATCGGTTCGCCGGTCTCGGGGTTGTAGAGGGAATGGCCAAAATAGCTGCCCCCCCGAATGCGGGCGTATTCCCGGCAAGCTTGCGTAAAGCGGGAATTGGGAAAAGCTTCTGCCAACTGCAGCAAAACCAGGTGGTCGTCGATGCCGTGAAGAGAGGCAAAGTCCTCGTTGAGAGCCTTCTGCAGCAGCGGCTCCCCGCTGGGATCCCCTTTTAAGTAGAGAAGAGCCGCCGCCAAAAACCGCTGCGGGTCAGCATCATCGCCCACCACGCTGCGCAGCAACACCTGAGCGGCAGGGGGGAGAGTTTCTGGATCCGCTATCTGCAGCAGAAAAAAGTGTCGGGATGGGGGCGGTAAATCTTCGTACAAAGGGCGCACCGTTTGCACCGTCGGCTGTTCTAGGATCAACACTTGGCCGGCACGCCCATAAACATCAGTGTATGGAGAAACATTCCCCGCAACCCGCTGCCGCACCGCCTGCACCTGCGACAGCGCCCAAGAGGGGATCCTTTCCTCCTCGTAGGGCAAGGCGCTCAAGAGTTTCTTTGCCCGCTGCGGAGAGCTGCTTTCCAAGGCGGGGAGCAGCGCTCTGTAGACCTGATCTCGCAAGGGAAATTCTTCTTGGGTCAGCAAGCTGTTGAGCCAGTTGAGATTAAAACTCCACTCGGGGCTATCGGCTTGGATCCCGGCCAAGGCCAGCTCGGTGAGGCGCTGCACCGACTCTGGCCGATCCAGCCCAAACAGCTCGTATTGAGGCGCAATCTCCTGCCCGCTTGAGTAGTCATAGCCCCCGAACAAAGCTGCTGGGGCGAAAAACTGAGCCGAATTTTGCCGCAGCCGATCCTCCAACCACCAACGGCTGTAGGGCAGGCCATGGCTTTGCAAGGTGTAGAAGGCGTAGCTGCGGCGGCTCGGGTCGGCGGATCCCCCCCAGCGGGCCAACACCGGATAGGTAAGAGGAAACCAGCGATCACTTTGGCCGGGATCGAACGCTGGCGAGCCTCCATAGCCAAACTCAGAAAAGACGGTGTACCGATAGAAGATCAGATCCCGGTGCATCTGCAGCCGTAGCCGCTGCAGTAAGGCATAGCCCCCCGCTCCTAACCCCGCCAAGAAGCCGGCAGTGAGGGCCACCATTGCTACGGGACGAAGGGGAAAGCGGCGGGACGAGGGCGCAGCAGGAGGGGTAGCTGGATTCATAAAACCCAATCCAAATCAAAGCAGGCGCCCCCACTCTACTCGATACTCGACTGTGTTGGAAGACAGAGGGAATGCCCACAGCCGTTTCCAGCCGGCTTGAGACGCCGGCCCTCTGCGCCACCCAAGGTCATCAGTCTTACCCCTGCCTGAGAGGGATCCCGGCCAGCCATTTCTTGGAAAGGCTCTGCTGTATTGCTTTATCGTTGTTTCAAACAAGATTAAGACACTTTTAAGACACTTTGCCGCCGACTCCTACCCCCACAATAAGAGGGGCGGCTGCGCCGCTCTTCTAAAACCCTTGCCTTTGACCATTCTTGCAGTGCATCCCCCGATTTCTTGGAGGCCTGAGTTGCCAGCACCCTTTCAGGATAGGCTCTCCCTTAGCCGGCGGTTGCCATGGCCTTCAACCCCTTCAAAATCAGGTAGTCCAGAATACTGGTGTTCTCCTCGCCGCGATAATTAAAATTGGAGCGCACCAGCCACAGCCCCTTCTGAGTGCGGCAACAGAGGTTCAGCAGCGTGCGGGCCAAAATCTGTTGACGCGCCTGTAAATCCCGCGCCGCATCGAAAACCTCCCCGTCCCATTCCGGCGTCAGCACACGGCTGTTGTAGAGCACATGCCAGAGGGAGCGGGACCAGCTGGGGTTGGTGATATCAAACCAAAATTGGTAATCCGCCTCCAAACCCCGAGTGATGTAGGCCCCCGGAGTTGCAACTACCAAGTAATGGGAATAGTCGGGCTCGAAGCGGCTGCTGCTGGGGGTCTGTCCCGAGCGGATCATGGCCAAAAAGGCGGGATCCCCTTCGGCGGGGAAGGCCTGGCGAAACCGCCGTGCCGCTTCCATCAATACGCGCAGCAGCTCTTGATCCTGAGGGGAAGCAATCGCCGGGGCTAAGTGATCGGCAAAAAACTGCTGGAAGAAAGCGGCCAATGAAGGGCCGGGATGATAGCCGCGCAGCCAATCGAACAGTCGCTGGTAGCGCTCCAGGTTGGCAAACCCCACCCGCTCCGGCTGCCGTACTGCCGTTCGGGGACGCAGAGAACGCCCCACCGGATCCCAGGTATCTTCGGCCAACAGAGCTGCCCGGATGGGATCCAGCCCCAGCACCCAGCTCAACATCAGCCGCCAAGCCGGCAAAGTGGGAAAAGCACCCCACTCGGGATGGGCCAATTCTGCTGCCGTCAGCACCGCCCGCACCAAGGGATAGCGGATCAACGCCGGGAAGGGGGCAATCGACAAAACCGGCACTTCCGACAACTGCTCCTGCAAGCTCAGGCTCACCCCCACATCCATACGGGGCAGCAAAACAGCAATGCGATGGGCCGGGATCCCGGCCCCCAAAAGCCGGCGAATTTGAGCAACCATCACCTCCACTGCCGCAAACTGGGTCTCTTCCTCCAGCGTTTGCACCAGCGGCAGTCCTCCCCCCTGCGGCTCGGGCAGCGGATGAGAAAACTGGGGATCCAACACCCGCGCAATCTGCACCCCTAAGCGGATCATGCCTGCTGAAGCGCGATGGCTCCCCTCCAGAAACCGAACCTGCGTTTTTGCCATCAAGAAGTCAGCTACTGCCTCTGGGATCCCGGTCAAAGAGACCCCGCCGCCGAGGGTGTAGCTGAAAAATTGGCTTTGCAGATGGGATTGCCCCTGCCGGTAAAACTCCAGCGCCACGGCACAACTGTCTTCCGCCTGATCCACAATCAGGTGATCCCACTCTTGCCAAAACTCCGCCAGCGGCAGGATGTGTTCGCCAAACAGCCGAATTTGCAGGCCAAAATCCAAGGATCCCAACCGAAGCGCTGCCTCCCACAGCCGCCCCACACAGCAGCCCATTGCCTGCAAAGCCTCTGCCCGCCGCGGATCCGCCTCTTCCGGCCAAGCCCGGGCCAGCCGGGATCCCACCACCTCTGCCGGCAAACCCGAAGCCCCCGCAATGTAAGCAGCACTGCTGATCTGATCCCAGATCTGGAACTCCTTGAGCCCGACCCCGGCAAAGGCTTCCCCATGCCGAGGGCACAAAGCGCAGGCTCGTTCGCAGAGAAATTGAGTGAGATCTTTGGCCAAGGGGATCGGCTCAAACTGAGGAGGCAACTGAGGAAGGCGGGCACACACCTGCGGCCAATGATCGGCCAGAGAGCGCCCAACCCGCTGCAAGAACGTCTCGATCCGCCACGGCCCCACCAAGCCCGAACTGGACTGCTGCAAGCGCCGCAGCACCTCATCCGCTTGCCGTTGACTCCGCACCAAAAATAAGACCCGGCCCGGATCGGCTCCTGCCTGCAACAATCTCCGATAGTGATCTACACAAGCCTGGGTCAGCCCACTGCCTGCCCAGCCCATTACACTTTGGAAGGGAGATGGCTTCCCTGGCCAATGGCTCTTTTCTTCCACTTGAGCTGCCCTTACCCTCTCCGGCCTCTCCAACCAACCCATTTTCTCAGCAAAAGTCTGGACAAACGGGCCTTCGCTTCATTATGATTGTTTTCCGTTGCCAACTGAGTCCATCCGCTTTGGCGACCCGGCGCGCTGCTACACCAGATACTGCCTCTTTAGCAGGTAAGTCTGAGCAGCTCTCAACAAAAGCAGTTTGGCGTGCAGCTTTGGGGGTGAACTAAGCAAAAGGCTCAGCGTTGCCGGCGCTGAACTTGGCCTCGGGGGATCCCTACCTTGCTCTTTCGCCTCAGCCGGCAGACTCAGCTTTGTCTTGAGCTTCCTGCTGCCACGCTATTGCTGTATGCCTATCCATCCGGCTAACTGAGCCATTGGCCTACGGCCCGCTTCGCGAACGGCTAGCCGATTGTCGGAGTGAGCTGGCTCTCAGTTGATGAAAACGAGTCGTGCAGACTCGATTGGAGGTTCTTGTGGCACTTGGCATCCTCGGAAGAAAAGTCGGCATGACCCAGATCTTCTCTCCAGAAGGGCTGGCCATTCCGGTTACCGTCGTGCAGGCGGGGCCTTGCACCGTGACCCAGATCAAAACCCAAGCCACAGATGGCTACAACGCCATTCAGTTGGGCTACTTGCCCACTGCCGAAAAGCATCTCACGCGGGCGCAGCGGGGCCACCTCACCAAAGCGGGGGTGACAGAGCTGCTGCGCCACCTGCGGGAGTTCCGGGTTGACCAGCCAGAAGCCTACCAGTTGGGGCAGAAAATTACCGTCGAGATGTTCTCCCCTGGCCAATTGGTGGATGTGGCCGGTACCTCCATCGGGCGAGGGTTTGCCGGCTATCAAAAGCGCCACCACTTTGGTCGTGGCCCCATGTCCCACGGCTCCAAAAACCACCGCCGACCGGGCTCCATTGGCGCCGGTACAACCCCAGGCCGCGTGTTTCCGGGGATGCGCATGGCGGGGCGGTTGGGAGGTGGCCGAGTCACCACCCGCAAATTGCAGTTGGTGCAGGTGGATCCAGAGCGGGATCTGCTGGTGATCAAGGGTTGCGTGCCCGGGGTAGAAGGAGGGCTGCTGGAGATCACCCCTGCCAAGCAGGTGGGCAACAAGCGCTAAGGAGGGATCCCTGGCAAAGGCTGATCCGCATCCGCAAAGACGAGGAAACCATGGCAAGTTGTGTGGTGAAAAATTGGCAAGGGGAAACGGTGGGCAGCGCGGAGCTGAGCCTTAAAGTTGCTCGTCCCGAAACAGCCGCCCACATCCTCTATCTGGCACTGCGCCGGCAGATGACCAATGCTCGTCAGGGCAACGCCCACACCAAGACCCGAGCTGAGGTGCGCGGCGGCGGTCGCAAGCCTTGGAAGCAGAAAGGCACCGGTCGGGCCCGTGCCGGCTCCATCCGCTCCCCACTTTGGCGCAAAGGGGGGGTGATCTTCGGCCCCCGCAAGCGGGAATACAACCTGGCCATGAACCGCAAAGAACGGCAACTGGCCCTGCGCACCGCTCTGCAAAGTCGGGTGGAAGACCTGATCGTGGTGGAGGATTTCCAGGAGCAGCTCAACCCGCCCAAAACCCGTGCTGTGGCCCAGGCTTTGCTGCGCTGGGGGGTGATGGAAGATCAATCGGCTCTGCTCATCGTTGCCGAACGCTCGGAAGCCGTAGAGCGGGCCGTGCGCAACATCGCCCGCGTTAAGCTGATCGGCCTGGATCAGATCAACGTTTTCGATCTGCTCAACGTCGATTGGGTGCTGATCACCGTTTCTGCCCTAGAGCAGCTCAAGGCCCGTTGGGGATCCGACGCTGCGCCGGCAGTTCTGGAGACTCCCTCTGAGGATGCACCTCAGGCCGACATAGCCGAAGATCAGGCCCTGCCCGGAGATGGGCCGGAAGATCAGGCCGTTCCAGAAAGCGAACACGAGGAAGCAGAGCAAACCCCAGCCCAACCTGAGGCCCAGGAAAACCAAGCTGCCCTCCAAGGACGTCCAGCAGATCCGCAGGGGCCAGAAGAGCAAACCGAAGAGCCCCAAGATCCAGCAGAAGAACTGGCTCAAGGAGCAGAGCCGTCAACGGTAGAAGAGGCCGAAACAGCCCCAGCAGAGGAGGAAAGCGATGACTGAGAGCAAGCGGATCCTGGCCGACGTCCTGTTGCGCCCCGTCATCACCGAAAAGGCAACCGCCTTGATGGAGCAGCGCAAATATGTCTTTGAAGTGCTGCCCACCGCCACCAAGCCGCTCATCCGAGCTGCCGTCGAAGAAATGTTCCGCGTGCGAGTTACTTCCGTCAACACCCTGAAGCTCCCGCGCAAGCAACGGCGGGTGGGCCGCTTTGTGGGCTACCGCACCCGTCCCAAGCGAGCCATCGTGACCTTGGCGGAGGGAGATTCCATCACCCTCTTCCCGGACACCTAACCCCCCTTTTTGAGTTGTTGTCATCCCATCCCCCACCCCTACCCGAGCCATGGGCATTCGTACTCTCCGACCCTACACCCCCAGCACCCGTCACATGACGGTCTCTGACTTCGAGGAGCTGTCCCGTGACGAGAACGGCAAGCGGCCCAGACCGGAAAAGTCGCTGCTGCAATTTATTCACCGCAAGAAAGGGCGCAACAACCGTGGCGTCATCACCTGCCGGCACCGCGGTGGTGGCCACAAGCGGCTTTACCGCATCATCGACTTCCGTCGCGACAAGCGGGGGATCCCGGCGACCGTCAAAACTGTGGAGTACGATCCCAACCGTAGCGCCCACATCTGCCTGGTGGAATACGAAGACGGCGAGAAACGCTACATCCTCGCTCCCCGCAACCTACAGGTGGGATCCACCATCATGGCTGGGCCAGAGGCCCCCTTTGAGATCGGCAATGCCATGCCCCTGGAGCGGATCCCCCTGGGAACGGTGGTTCACAACGTGGAGCTGTATCCTGGTCGCGGCGGACAGATGGTTCGCGCTGCCGGGGCTGGCGCTCAAGTGGTGGCCAGAGAAGGCAAATATGTCTCCCTCAAGCTGCCCTCTGGTGAGGTTCGCATGATCCGCGGCGAGTGCTACGCCACCATCGGCCAACTGGGCAATGTTGACCACAACAACATCAGCCTGGGCAAGGCGGGTCGCAGTCGTTGGTTGGGGCGCCGTCCTAAGGTGCGTGGCTCGGTGATGAACCCTGTGGATCATCCCCATGGCGGCGGGGAAGGGCGAGCCCCCATAGGCCGCAGTACCCCCGTCACCCCTTGGGGTAAGCCCACCCTGGGATACAAAACCCGCAAACGCAACAAGCCCAGCAGCAAGTTCATCGTGCGCGGTCGTCGTCGCGGGGGCCGTCGAGACAAGGGCGGAAGGGCTGCCCAATAGCCGTCTGGCCATGCGCTTCCTGAAGCTTCTTCGATGGTCATTGCTTGTCAAACAGTTGAGGTTCTTATGGGACGTTCGCTGAAAAAAGGCCCCTTTGTGGATGCCAAGCTGCTTCTCAAGGTGGAGAAGATGAACGAGCGCAACGAGAAGCACATGATCAAGACCTGGTCGCGGGCCAGCACCATCTTGCCGGTCATGATCGGCCACACCATCGCCGTTCACAACGGCAAGCAACACGTGCCCATCTACATCACCGATCAGATGGTGGGTCACAAGCTGGGGGAATTCGTTCCCACCCGTACCTTCCGCGGTCACGCGGGGAGCGACAAAAAAGCCGCTCGCCGTTGAGAGGAATAACGAACAGGAAAGTATCGAGTAGGCAAGGAGAGGGCCATGGCCGATTCATCCCCTGAGGTTAAAGCGGTAGCCCGCTATATCCGCATGTCCCCCTTTAAAGTGCGGCGGGTGTTGGATCAGATCCGTGGGCGCACCTATGCCGATGCCCTGATTCTTTTGGAGTTCATGCCCTACGCTGCCTGTGAGCCGGTTCGTAAGGTGCTGCGCTCGGCGGTGGCCAACGCAGAGCACAACAACGGCTTGGATCCTCGGGATCTGGTGATCAGCCAGGCCTATGCTGATCAGGGGCCCGTCCTGAAACGGTTTCGCCCCCGCGCCCAAGGGCGGGCCTACCCCATTCGCAAGCGCACCTGTCACATCACCATCGCCGTCCGGCCCATAGAGGAAGCTGAAGCGGCGACGGCCTCTTAACCTCCTGTATTTCTAGCCCTTTACCCTTCAACCGACACCACCATGGGACAGAAGATCCACCCCACCGGTTTCCGCCTCGGCGTGATTAAGGAGCATCGCAGCCGCTGGTTTGCCGATCCAGCCCGCTACCCAGCCTTGTTACAGGAGGACGACCAGATTCGCACCTACCTGACCAAGCAACTGAGCAGTGCTGGTTTGGCCGATATCCAAATCGAGCGCAAAGCGGATCAAATTGACCTGGAGATCCGGGCTGCTCGCCCTGGGGTGGTCGTGGGTCGGGGCGGATCCAGCCTAGAGACTTTGCGCCAAGGTCTACAGAAAGAGCTGTCCGCGCTAGCGGGACAAAGCCCTGGTTCACGAGGTGGTGGCGAGCGAACCATTCGCATCAATGTAGTAGAGGTCACCCGTGCCGATGCCGAGGCGACCTTGTTGGCGGAAAACATTGCCCAACAGTTGGAACGGCGGATTGCCTTTCGCCGCATCGTGCGCCAGGTGATCCAACGGGCCCAGCGGGCAGGTGTACAAGGGATCAAAATCCAAATTGCCGGGCGTCTGAACGGGGCCGAGATTGCCCGCACCGAATGGACGCGGGAGGGGCGGATCCCTTTGCATACTTTGCGGGCCGACATCGACTACGCCGAGCACCTCGCCCACACCACTTTCGGCATCATCGGGGTCAAGGTCTGGGTCTTCAAAGGGGAAGTTCTGCCCGGGCAGGAACGTCACGAACAAAAGTTTCCCCTGCAACAGCCCAAACGTCGGCAGCAGCGGCGGCGGCCCACCTTTGAAGATCGCTCGGCTCAAGCAGAGGCTTGACCGCCGGTTTGGCAATGCCCAGGGATCCCCATCAGTTACCCATGATTGAGGAACGGCCATGTTAAGCCCCAAACGCACCAAATACCGCAAGCAACAGCGCGGGCGCATGAAAGGCAAAGCGACCCGTGGCAACCGCATCAACTTTGGGGAATACGGCCTTGTGGCCCTAGAACCCGCCTGGATTACAGCTCGACAGATCGAGGCCAGCCGTCGAGCCATGACCCGCTATGTTCGGCGGGGCGGCCAAATCTGGATTCGCATCTTTCCCGACAAGCCCGTTACCCAGCGAGCCGCGGAAACCCGCATGGGATCCGGCAAAGGCAACCCTGAGTACTGGGTTTGTGTCGTCAAGCCGGGCCGTATCCTCTTCGAAATGGGGGGAGTGGCAGAGCCCATCGCCCGCGAGGCCATGCGCCTTGCCGCCCAGAAGCTGCCCATTAAGGTCAAGTTTGTAACCAAAGCCGACTTTGAAAAGCCAGAGCCCGCCCAGGCAACGGCTTCAGAGGTGGCCACCAGCAGTGTATGAGGAGAGTTCAGCCATGCCCATGCCCAAAATTGCTGATGCCCGTGCTTTATCGGACGAAGAGCTGAGCAACGAAATCTACGCCGTCAAGAAAGAGCTGTTTGAGCTGCGTTTGCAGCAGGCCACGCGGCAGTTGAACCAGCCCCATCTCATCCGGCTGCGCAAACACAAGCTGGCGCAACTACTAACTGTGGAGGGAGAGCGTAAGCGGGGCAAACGCCCAACCCAGGAGGAGTAATGGCTGTTCGGGAGAAGATTGGCATTGTTGTCAGCAACAAGATGCAAAAAACGGTGGTTGTTGCTGTGGAAAATCGAGTTGCTCACCCGAAGTACGGCAAGATCGTCGTCAAGACCAAGAAGTTTAAGGCCCACGACGAGGAAAACCGCTGTCAAGAAGGGGATCTGGTGCGCATCACGGAAACCCGTCCCCTTAGCCGCACCAAGCGTTGGCAAGTTGCCGAAATCCTGAGGGAGGTGAAGAAACTATGATTCAGCAGCAAACTATGCTGACGGTGGCCGACAACACCGGTGCTCGCAAGATGATGTGTATTCGCGTGCTGGGCAGCAGTGGCCGTCGCTACGCCAGCTTGGGCGATGTGATCATTGGTGTCGTCAAGGATGCCCTGCCCAACATGCCCGTCAAAAAATCCGATGTTGTCAAGGCCGTTGTTATCCGCACCGTCGATACGGTACGTCGCCCTGACGGCATGTGCATCCGCTTCGACGACAATGCTGCCGTGATCATCAACAATGATGGCAATCCCCGTGGAACTCGTGTTTTCGGCCCTGTAGCCCGCGAGCTGCGGGAGAAAAACTTCACCAAGATCATCTCCCTGGCCCCGGAGGTACTCTGATGGTTCGCCCCCTCAAACCCAGCCAAATTCAGCGCCTAGTTCGGCGCCCCGGCATTCGCAAGCACCGCAACAGCCTGCGCTACAAAATGCGTATCAAGCAAGGGGATACCGTGCAGGTGATCTCCGGCGATGACAAAGGCAAAATCGGCGAGGTGCTGCGCGTTTTTCCCGAGCGCAACATGGTTTTGGTGGAAGGGGTTAACATTGTTACCTACCACCGCAAACCTCAGCGAGAAGGGGAAAGTGGCCGAATTGAGACCAAGGAAGCTCCCATTCCCGTCTGCAAAGTGATGGCCTATTCCAAGAAGCAGGAGGTGGCCAGCCGTATCGGCTATCAAATCACCGCCGATGGTCGCAAGGTTCGCGTCCTTAAGAAAACGGGTGAGATTCTCGACTAAGCTTTTGATCCCTTTCCACCATTGGTTTGGCTCTGACCCAGCCCAGAGCCACAAGGAGAAGCCACCATGCCCCAGCGTCTGCAAATCCACTACAACACCGTCATCGTCCCCAAGCTGCAAAAGGAGTTGGGCTACACCAACATCCATCAGGTGCCCCGCCTGGAGAAGATCGTCATCAACCGCGGCTTGGGGGAAGCTTCCCAAAATGCCAAGGCTCTGGAATCTTCCATTGCCGAGATCAGCGCCATCACCGGTCAGCGTCCGGTGATCACCCGCGCCAAAAAGGCAATTGCCAGCTTCAAGATTCGCAAGGGCATGCCGGTTGGCCTGATGGTAACCCTACGGCGGGAGCGCATGTATGCGTTTTTGGATCGCCTGATCAACATTGCTCTGCCCCGTATCCGTGACTTCCGCGGCGTCAGCCCCAAAGCCTTTGATGGACGAGGCAACTACACCCTCGGCATCCGCGAACAACTGATTTTTCCCGAAATCAACTATGACTCTGTGGATCAGTTGCGAGGTATGGATATTTCAATTGTGACCACTGCTAAAACCGACGAAGAGGGCCGTGCCCTGCTCAAAGCGTTTGGCATGCCCTTTGCCTCCTAGGTTGCCCACCCTGACTTTTCTTGATCTGCATCGATCTTCCGAGGAGCACTGACCCACCGATGGCCCACACCAACGACACGATCGCCGATATGCTCACCCGCATTCGCAATGCCACCATGGCTCGGCACGAGTCGGTGGCAGTTCCGGCCACACGCATGACCCGCAGCATCGCTCGCGTTCTTCATGAGGAAGGGTTCGTCAGCGAATGGAAGGAGGAGGGAGAAGGGATCCAAGCCCGAGTGGTGTTGCGATTGAAGTACAAGGGCAAAGGCCGCAACTGCAGGCCCATCATCAATGGCTTAAAGCGGGTGAGCCGACCCGGCCTGCGGGTTTACCGCAACCACAAAGAGCTGCCCCGAGTGCTGGGAGGAATTGGGATCGCCATCATCTCCACCTCCAACGGCATCATGACCGACCGGGAGGCTCGTAAGCAGGGCATTGGTGGTGAAGTCCTCTGTCTTGTCTACTAGACCTTAAGTTTTCTCTGGTCAGGAGTTTTTCCCATGTCCCGTATCGGTAGACGCCCCATCGCCCTTCCTGCCAAGGTGGAGATCCAGATCGACGGCCAACACATTGCAGTGAAAGGCCCGAAAGGTCAACTGTCCCGCAGTTTGCCGCCCTTGATCACAGTCCAGCAAAACGCTCAGATGCTCACGGTCAGCCGTCTCAACGATTCTCGTCCTGCCCGCCAACTGCACGGCCTCTGCCGCACCTTGGTCGCCAACATGGTAGACGGAGTGTCCAAGGGATTTGAGCGGCGGCTGGAATTGGTGGGCGTGGGCTACCGGGCTGCCATCCAAGGCAGCAAGTTGGTTTTGAACGTTGGCTACAGCCATCCTGTGGAGATCCCCTTTCCCCCTGGCATCCAAATTGCCGTTGAGGGAAACAACATCATTGTTGTCTCAGGCACAGATAAAGAACTGGTGGGCAATACTGCCGCCCGTATCCGAGCCGTCCGGCCCCCAGAGCCCTACAAGGGGAAAGGGATCCGTTATCTAGGGGAACAAGTTCGCCGCAAGGCAGGTAAATCGGGGAAAGCGAAGAAGTGAATAGCCTATGAAAGCCAGCCGCAAAATCACCACCCAACGTCGTCATCGGCGCATTCGCCGCAAAGTCTTCGGCACTGCCGAGCGGCCTCGCCTGGCCGTGTTTCGCTCCCATCGACACATCTACGCCCAGGTGATCGACGATGTAGCCCAGCATACCTTAACCTCCGCCTCCACCTTGGACACGGAGCTGCGCGAAAAATTCAAAGAAACGGGGACGGCTACTCAAGAAGCGGCTGCCTTGGTGGGCCGCTCAGTTGCCGAACGAGCCTTACAGATGGGCATTTCCCGCGTGGTTTTCGATCGGGGGGGCAAGCTCTATCACGGGCGCGTTCAGGCTTTGGCAGAAGCTGCCCGAGAAGCAGGGTTACAGTTCTAGCTACTGAGGACATAGCACATGGCTGAGCAGAGGGAACGTCGCAGAAGCAAAAAAAACCGCGAAGAGCAACCCACCGAGTGGCAAGAGCGGGTCATCCAGATTCGCCGCGTCACCAAGGTGGTCAAGGGCGGCAAGAAGTTGAGCTTCCGCGCTGTGGTGGTGGTCGGCAACGAGCGGGGCCAAGTCGGGGTTGGCGTGGGCAAAGCCAACGATGTGATCGGAGCAGTGCGCAAGGGAGTTGTGGACGGTAAAAAACACCTGATTGAGGTGCCCCTCACCAAAGGTTTGTCCGTACCCCATCCCATGCAGGGGGCAGGCGGCGGTGCCACTGTCTTGGTCATGCCAGCAGCTCCTGGCACAGGAGTCATTGCAGGGGGGGCAGTCCGCACCGTTCTGGAGCTGGCGGGTGTACGCAACAGCTTGGCCAAGCAACTGGGATCCAGCAACCCCCTTAACAATGCCCGTGCCACCATCGATGCGCTGCGGCGGATGCGTACCTTCAAGCAGGTGGCCCAAGACCGAGACATCGATGTGCGCCGCCTACTTGGCAAGTGATGGACAGGTATATCGAGCAAGTGAGCCAGAGGTAGACATGCGACTGGAAGACATTCGGCCTCAAGCAGGTTCGACGCGGCGGCGGCGGCGCCTAGGTCGTGGCGTCTCTGCTGGACAGGGAGCCTCCTGTGGCAAGGGGATGCGGGGGCAAAAGGCCCGCAAGGGGGGCAGTACACGACCCGGCTTCGAAGGGGGGCAGACTCCCCTCTACCGGCGTTTGCCCAAGCTTAAGCATTTCCCCCGCTACAGGCGGCGTCTGGAATACACCCTGGTCAACCTGCGCGCCTTGGCGGATCTGCCTGCCGGCAGCGAGGTCAGCCTGCAAAGCTTAATGGAACGAGGGATCGTCACCACCAACGATGGCCCGCTGAAGATCTTGGGAGATGGGGAAGTCAGCGTGCCCCTGACGATCAGGGCGGCGGCTATTACCGCTTCAGCCAAAGCCAAGATCGAGGCAGCCGGAGGTCGGGTGGAAATCTTGGGATCCTAAACCCCTTCTTCCCGTTGCTCTGGCCGGCTTCTGCCGGGTGGCGCTGAGTTGCACTTTCTCTGGATTTACTTTGATTTCTCTGGATTTACTTTGATTTTGCCGACTGCACCACCGGCAGCGTAGAGTGGTAGATAGCTCACCTTACCTTTTGCTCCCGCGAGATTCTCTTCCCTATGGTTGACACACGAGGCTCCGCCCCTTCTGCCCAAGAGACCTTTATGCAGATGGCTATGGCCTCTGGCCTGCGCAGCCGTCTGTTTCTCACCTTGGGCTTGCTGCTGTTGGTCAGACTGGGCATTTACATCCCCATTCCCAGTATCGATCGGGCCCGCTTTGCCGCCGAAGCTGCCAACAGCCCTGTGTTTGGCTTGCTGGATGTCTTCTCCGGCGGGGGGATTTCTGCTTTGGGAATTTTCGCCCTTGGGATCCTGCCCTTCATCAATGCCTCAATTATCATGCAGTTGCTGGTCTCGGCCATTCCAGCCTTGGAGAACCTGCAGAAAAACGAGGGAGAACAGGGGCGGCGGCAGATTTCTCAGTACACCCGCTATGTCACCTTGGGCTGGGCCATCATCCAGGGCATTGGCATTTCCTTTTGGGTGCGGGAGTTTGCCAGTACTACCAATGAGTTGGCCTTCATGGCCTCCACCACCCTGGCTCTGGCGGCGGGATCCCTGTTTGTGATGTGGCTGGGAGAGATGATCACGGAGAAAGGGGTGGGAAGTGGCCCTTCGCTCTTGATCTTCGTCAACATTGTTGCCACTCTGCCCCGTGCCCTCGGACAGACTATTAGCCTGGCCCGTGCCGATAGCAGCACCATCGGTGGCATCTTGCTGTTGCTGGCAATCTTTTTGGTCACCATTGTCGGCATTGTCTTTGTCCAAGAAGGCAGCCGCAAGATCCCTATCGTCTACGCCAAGCGCCAGGTGGGCAACAAGCTGTTCCGCGAGCAGAAAAGCTATCTGCCCCTGAGGCTAAACCAAGGGGGGGTGATGCCGATCATCTTTGCCTACTCGGTGATGTCCCTGCCTCTGGCCCTGGCCCAGTACACCCAAAACCTGACTTTGGTGCAAGTGGCCAACTTCCTATCCCCCACCTCCTGGTTCTACATTCCTTTTTATTTCGTGCTGATCCTCTTCTTCAGCTACTTCTACGCCTCTTTGCTCATCAACCCGGTGGATCTGGCTCAAAACTTGAAGAAGATGGGGGCCAGCATTCCAGGGGTACGCCCAGGCAAGGCCACTGCCGAGTATGTCGAAGGGATCCTCAACCGCCTGACGCTGCTGGGGGCTTTGTTCCTGTGCGCGGTGGCCATCATCCCGACGACGGTGGAACGGGCAACCGGCATCACCACTTTCCAAGGTTTGGGGGCGACCTCGCTGCTGATTTTGGTGGGGGTGGCGATTGAGACCTCCAAGCAGATCCAGACTTATGTCATCTCACAACGCTACGAAGGGATGGTCAAACAGTAGTGCCGAGGTTGATCTTTCTGGGGCCGCCGGGGGCGGGCAAAGGTACACAGGCGGAGCGACTGGCGGCCATTTACCACACGCCCAAAATTTCCACAGGCGATCTGTTGCGGGCCGAGGTGAAAGCCCAAACGCCCCTGGGGTGCCAGGCCAAGGTTTACATGGATGCGGGAGAGCTGGTGCCTGACGAGGTGCTGATCGGAATGGTGAAGGGGCAGTTGCAGCAATCTCCAGAGCAGGGCTGGATCCTAGATGGATTTCCTCGCACCTTAGCCCAGGCAGAGGCCTTGGAAGAGCTGCTGCAAGAGCTGGGCCAAGATTATGACTACGTCCTCAACTTGGAGGTGCCGGATGAGGTGGTGGTGGCCCGGCTGCTGGCCCGGGGCAAGGAACAGGGGCGCAGCGATGATGCGGATCGGTCGGTGATTCTCAAGCGTCTGGAGGTCTATCGGCAGCAGACGGCTCCCCTAATTGATTTTTATGAGGCCAAGGGGCGCTTGCAACGGGTCAACGGCAACCAGCCGATGGAATCCGTACAGGAACATCTGCAGGCTCTTTTGGAAGGCTTCAGGAGGACGGCGTGATCAGAGCAGGAGCTGGAAATCCCTCCCAGCGGCGGGGCATGCAGCTTATTGAGATCAAATCTCGCCGCGAAGTGGAGAAAATGCGGCGGGCCGGTCGGGTGGTGGCCCAAGTATTGCAGGAGATCGCGGAGCGCCTAGAGCCGGGCTGGACTACGGCAGATATCGATACCTATGCTGAGAGACGGGTGGCCCAACTCAATGCTTTGCCCAGTTTCAAGGGCTACTACGGCTTTCCCGCCTGCGTTTGTGTCAGTGTCAACCATGAGGTGGTGCACGGGATCCCCAGTCCCCGTAAAGTGGTGCAGCCGGGAGATGTGGTCAAAGTGGATTTTGGTGCCATCGTCGAGGGCTGGCATGCGGATTCCTGTATCACCATCGGCCTGGAACCCCTGAGCGACGCAGCTCGGGATCTGATCGATACTGCGGCCAAAGCCCTGCAGACGGGCATCGACTGTGTGCGCCACGGCGTTTGGCTTCAGGATGTCTCAGGCGCCATTGAAGATTACATCGAGGGGCGGGGCTATTCTGTGGTGAAGCAGTATGTCGGTCACGGGGTGGGGCGCAACCTGCACGAGGAGCCGCAGTTTCCCAACTATCGCACCCGCGATCTGCCCAATCCCAAGCTGCGCTCCGGCATGACAGTGGCCATTGAGCCGATGGTGAATGCGGGGGGAGAGGCAACCCGAGTGTTGCCAGACCAATGGACGGTGGTCACAGTAGATGGCTCTTGGTCAGCTCAGTTTGAGCACACGGTCTTGGTCACCGAGTCTGGGGCAGAAATTTTGACCGATCGCACGCCTTTTCAGTCCTAAGGGATCTCCTGATGAAGGACTGCAACGGTTAGGATAGAAGAGGTGGAGTATATTTTCATTTCTTAACAGCGCGTGTCGTCGCGGCTGTGGATTGTTCTGTTGTTTGTTATGTCGTTTTTGGGAGGGCTCATTGTCTAAGGAAGATGCCATTGAAATGGAGGGGGTTGTTACGGAATCCCTGCCCAACGCCATGTTCCGAGTGGATCTGGACAACGGCTTCAACGTGCTCGCTCATATCTCCGGCAAAATTCGCCGCAACTACATCAAGATCTTGCCCGGCGACCGGGTTAAGGTGGAGCTGAGCCCCTATGACCTCAACAAAGGGCGCATCACCTACCGCCTTAAGAAAAAGTAGGTTCCCTAGCTGGGCTGCTGAGGATGAAAGAGCTGAGCCAAGTTCTCAAGATCGGGCTCTGGACTACTGTCGGCGGGTTGGGTGCTCTAGCCGTTTTCAACGCTTGGATCTCTTCCCAAACTCAGCCTCTGCAGAGCCTGCTGCCGGGAGAGGAAAGGCATCACTTCTGGCGCGGCCACCGCCTGTTTTACAAGGTCATGGGATCCGGCCAGCCGTTGTTGTTGTTGCACGGCATTGGGGCAGGCTCCTCCAGCTATGAGTTTCGTGCCATTATGGCGGAGCTGGGGCAGCACTATCAAGTCTATGCTCTGGATTTGTTGGGGTGGGGCAACTCAGAACGTCCAGATTTGGAGTACACCGGCAGTCTCTACGCCGAGATGATCGGGGATTTTGTCCAGCAGGTGATCGGGCGACCCTGTCACGTCATTGCCAATTCCCTCTCGGCAGGGTTTGCGCTGCGCTCGGCCCGTCTACAACCCCACCATTGGCAGAAGCTGTTGCTCATCGCCCCTCTGGGAGACAACAGCCTCATCCCCGATGCCCTCGGGATCCCTTTGGCCCAGATTGCCTATGGATTCCTCAGCCTGCCCGTTTTGGGGTTGGCCTTCTACAACGGCATCACCGCCCCCTGGAGTGTACGCTTGTTTACAGAGCAGAGCTTGTTCTCCCCCAGCTACGCCCTGGATGAGGCGGTGGTGGACTACTATTACCGGGCAGCTCACCAAGCGGGGGCTCAATTTGCCCCCCGTTCTTTTCTCACCGGCAAGCTCAACTTGCCCATCGAAGACGACTTTCGCGTGGTGGCCAAGCCCATGGCTCTGGTCTGGGGAGAACAAAATCGTCTCACCGGCCCAGAACAGGCAGAGCGATATCGCACCTTGCGCCCGGAGGTGCCGATATACCGGTTGCCAGGGGCTGCTTTTCCGCACATTGAAGCGCCGCAGACCTTTTTGTCGGTGGCTTTGCGCTTCTTGGCCGAAGCCGATCCTGCCCTGCCGGGATAGACAGATGGGGGATCCCTTCACCCCTTGGAAGAAAACAGCTGGGGATTGACGCAAGAAGCAGCCCTGACATCAGGGGGAACGACCGTACTCTCGGCTGACGCGACCACCCCCAGCCACTTCCCTGAGGGGAAAGGGGAGTTGATACAAGCCCGGCAACTTAAGTGGGCTCCCCGGCCTTATCCTCCCAGGGATCACTATCCACAGGAGTGGAGCTGGAAGGGGGAGGGGTCTCTTCTTTGGCATACTCCTGTTCCCAAGCCGGTTGTTCGGGGGCGGGTGCGGGCTCAGGCGGGCGTGGACGCACAGGCTGCGGCTCAGGTTCAGGCTCTTCTTCTGCGTAAACGTCTTCTTCTTCGGCTTCGTATTCCTCGTCGTATTCTTCTTCGTAATCTTCCTCGACGGCGGAACTCTCGACAGCACTGGGCAGGGCAGGAGCAGGGCTAACTCCGGCTTCCCAAGGGGGCTTGCCGATTCCCAGGGTTTCCAAAATCCCCTTGGCCAGTTGGGTTAGGCGGGTCTCGGCGCCATCGGCAACAATGAGGCGATCCCCGCCCACAGAGACAATCTCGTCAGTGGAGAGCAGATAGGTGCTGAGGATAAAGCCAGGTAAAAAGGTGAGGCCAAGGTTGGAGAGCACCAAGCCCGTGATGATGCCGGAGACGGAGTTGAACTCAAAATCCTTAACTTTGCCGAGGCGGATCCCTTCCTCGGTCACCACCTCGCTGCCAACCACGCGACTCAGGCCCTCCAAATCCAAGTTATCGAAAACTTCTTCGCTGGGGACAAGAACTGCATCCTGACCCAACGCTGTTACCTGCCGCAGCTCCATCAAACGGGGGGATCCGGCAAGGGCTTTTTCCAGCACCCCCAGCACCAGAACCTGCTTGGCTTCCAGATCTGCCCAAACTTCGCTGACTACCCCAAGCCGGGCTGCGTTGCCCTGGCTGATCACCTGCGTTCCCAGAACCTGTGACCGCCGACGAACCTCTGATCGCACCAGCGCAACAGATCCTTTCCCAGTCGTCATGATGGTTTCCCCGTCGTAAGTCAAAACGTTCCCGTTGTTGGGCTGCGTGTCTGACACAGTTCGCCAGAATTAAGTAAGTTAATAGTACCACTGCCTGTCTCCTCCCTCGCGGGCTGCCCAGGTGGGATCCCGGCCAATCTGCCTGCTCCAGGCCAGAAACTGCTCTGCCATCGCGCCCAGGGAATAGTGCTCTTCTGCCCGTTGCCGACAGCGGCTCCTGTCGATGTGATCTAGGCGCTCTACAGCCTCTGCCAAAGCTGCCACGTTGTCCGGCTCGACGATCCAGCCGGTTTCTCCATCGCTGACAATTTCCGCGGGCCCACCCCGGCGGTAGGTAATCACCGGCACGCCACAGGCCAAAGCTTCCACCGCCACCAAGCCAAAGGCCTCCACCCACTTGGGGGTCATGATCAAGGCTGAGCATTGCCCCAAGATCCGCTGCATTTGCGGGGTGGGCAAAAACCCTCGGTAATCCAATTGGGCATGCGGGTACTGCTCTTGGATCTGCTGCCAGTAGCCTGGCTCTTGCAGGTGGCCTAGGATCACCACCGGCCTTCCCGTCTTCTCGGCTAGGGCAGCACAGTCTTCTAGGCCCTTCTCCGGGGCAATGCGGCCAATCCAACACAGGGATCCATTCCCTTGGGGCACAAAGTTGTAGAGGCGCAGATCCACCCCGCAGGGCAGATAGACAAAGGGATCCCGACCTGCCGCCATCTCGGCTCGGGCAAAGGCAAAGGTCTGGGCTTGCGCCCGCGAATGCACCGCCAGCCGACCAGGGTAGCGATGGGCAATGTGCTCTAGAGCCTGATCGACGGCATCGCTGAGGGATCCCATGCTAACAATGTGGGCCACCGGGGTGCGGAAAAAATCCGTCAAATAAAACGAGAGCCAATCGTAGCTCCAGTTCACGATTAGATCGAACTGGTCTTGCAGGTGGGCAGCCCGCTGCCACAGGTTGGCCAGCAGAGAGGGGGTGTGGATCAGAACCGGCTGATCGCGGCGCTGGGTTTGCGCATAGGCCGGGGGAAGGCCCGCCACCGGCTCGATCACCTCCTCCGGCAACTCCGCCATTCGGGATCCCACAGGGGCCAACACCCGCACTTGGGATCCCATCTGAAGTAAGACACGCGTCAGGTTGGCAAGATTGAGCTCCACACCACCACCGGCCCCGGATCCCAGAGGTCCAACAGGGGTGGAGAGGAACAGATAGCGGTAGGGACGAGCCATAGGGAGAGCCTCGGTAGCTCAGCCCATTGTCTTCTCAATCCGGATACCCGACTCCTTTTGCCTGGCCTCAAAGCCCACAGCCTGCCCAGAACTTTATGAGGCTTTGGCTACAAAAATTTCTCCCTTCTCCACCTTGACCTTGTAGATGGCCAGGTCTGCCTTGGCCGGGCCACGGGTACGGCTGCCATCGGCAGCAAAAGCCGAGCCATGACAGGGGCAGACAAAGTTCTCCCCCCGCCAGTTCACATCACACCCCGCATGGGGACAGGCGGCATCCAAAGCCAGCAGAGAATCTTCTTTTTGCGGATCCCCTACCAACCAGAGGGTGACGGTGTTTTTCCCAAAGGCGTTTTCCACCTTGAAGGGGCCATCTTTGAGATCGGCCAGAGTGGCAACTTTCACAAACTCCGGCTCAGAAGCCTTAGAGCCAGAAGCAGTTCCCTGGGCCAGGGCAAAACGGCGCTGGGTAAACCCAGGTAACCAACCCACCAACGAGCCAAACCCGAGAGCCAGCCAGCGAAGAAAACCACGACGATTGTTGTACATGGCTATGTGTCCTTGGAGGTGTGCGAAATGTAGGTCATGGGCCAGCGAAAGCCCGGCCCCTTCAGAAGGGATCCCGGTGCAAATGCTGCCCTTAACATCTTGTTACACCAGAACGGTTTCGCCCAGGGCCAAGCCGCACTTTTTCCGGGTAGAGTACGCAGCAGCAGGCACCCTGGTTGCTTGGGTACCCTATGGCCTGTTGCAGTGCTGGAGCCTAACGTCGAGAGGTAAACAGCTCAGCAACCGTGCAGACAAAGCCGGGCAACAGGGGGGAAGACAACGAATCCTGAGCCAACAGCGTTTCTACCAAGACCAACTGGGCCTGTTGTCTGCGATACACCTCTACTCTCTGAGCCAGCCGATCGACGATCCAGTACTCTTGCACCCCATACACAGAGTAGAGTTTCCGTTTTGCCAAGCGGTCTCGATCCTCATGAACTTTTCCAGGTGATAGGACTTCAACCACCAGCTCAGGGGCACCCCGAAAATGTCCTGCTTCATCTTGAATCTGTGATAGCCGCTCATAACTAACCCAAACAACATCGGGAGACACATTATCAAATTCGGAAAAGAGGATCCCTGGCATGATTGAGGGTTCTCCCAATCCTGTTTCTAGCGACCACCGATGCAGTGCGGAGAACAAACACCCGATAATGTGCTGATGTTTGTGATGAGGAGAGCGAGTCACCAGCAGTTCTCCGTCGATGATCTCGTAGCGGATCCATTCATTCTCTGGAAGAGCCTCGATATCCCGAGTGGTCCAGCGTACTTCTGTAGCAGTCATTAGCTATCCCTATAGCAATAAATGGTGCTATGCCCAGGGCACCCTGCTGCTGTACCTACGACACTGGGCCGACAACTGCAACGCTGTCGCAACAGCGGGAACCGCACTTGGCGTAGCCAAATCTTAGCCCAGGATCCCGTTCACAGAAGCGGGACGGAGCCCTCCCTCTCTGGCCACGACGGCTCAATGGGTAGAGCTTCTACGGAGCTGAACTATCGGTTGAGCTATCGTGTGGGGCTAGTTGGGATAGATGCGCAAGCGGCGGTTGGGCTCTTCCCCAAAGCTTTGGGCCCGCAGGTGGTAATGTTCCACCAACTGGTGTTGGAGCTTGCGGATCAGAGGCGAACGGGGCAAAAGTTCCACTGGCTGAGACTTGGGAATGACAATTTGCTCCACCGCCAGGCGGGCTTCTTCCAGAGCTTCGGTTTCATCGCCTGAGCTGGCGCGAATGAACAGCTCCAGGTCGGAATCGGATCCCTCTTCGCTTTCGATGTTGAGAATATGGCGCAGGGCGCGAGCCAGGGCAATCAGAGTATTGGCCTTAACGGTGTGAATCGGGATCTGGCGGGAGTGGGCCATCTGCTGGATCTTGGAACGGCTACGCACTTGGGATCGCAAGGCCAAGACAATGTCTGCCTCGTCTAGATCTTTGGTGACATCCGCCGACAGTTTCAGGGTTTGGATCACCTGCTCCAGGTAGAAGCGGCTCACTCCGTAGGGGTAGATCATCAGCGGCCCATCTGGATTCTGCTGCCGCTCTGGTGGGGCCAGGGCGGATCCCTCCCAGTCCAAATCTTCTTCATCAGAGCCGGATTCCGCTTTGGATTCGGCCACCACCTGAGGGGCAGGACGGGATCCCGCCGGCGTTAACGGGACAGAGTCCTCTTGCCTATCCAGGAGCAAACCCGATGCTCCTCCCTGCGGCGAGCGACTTTCAAGCGGCTCTGAAGGCAGAGCTTCCATCCGTCCAGAGCGTTGCCATCCTCCCCGCTCCCGTGCTGCGGAGATTGTGCTGCCGGCAGGGGGCCATTGGGGGCCAGATAGAGCCGGGCGCCCGTTTGCGCCAGCGGTGCTCCGCACTATCACCACCTGGCCGCGTTCGTCTAGACTGCGGGTTTGGGTCAGGGGCTCGCGGTTGCGCAAGAGGCGATCCACAGTGGCGGCCACATCTTCATGGATGACCCAGCGGGATCGCTCCAGCATCTCTATGGCAATCTCAAACGTAGGGGGAGCTTTGCGCTCCAACACACTCTTTTGAGAGCCGCGCCGCCGCGCCTCTTCATCTCCTAGGGTGACGGATTGGATCCCGCCTACCAAGTCGGAGAGGGTGGGATTTTTGATCAGGTTGTCGATGCGGTTGCCATGGGCAGTGGCCACCAGTTGTACCCCCCGCTCGGCAATGGTACGAGAGGCCAAAGCTTCCAGTTCAGTGCCGATCTCGTCGATGACCACCACTTCGGGCATGTGGTTCTCCACCGCCTCAATCATCACCTTGTGCTGCAGCTCTGGGCTGGCCACCTGCATCCGTCTGGCCCGGCCAATGCCCGGGTGGGGCACATCGCCATCGCCGGCAATCTCGTTGGAAGTGTCGATAATAACCACTCGTTTGCCCAGCTCATCCGCCAGCACACGGGCAATTTCCCGCAGGGCCGTGGTTTTGCCCACCCCTGGTCGGCCTAGCAACAGCATGGAGCGCCCCTGTTCCACCAAGTCGCGGATCATGCTGATCACGCCGATAACGCAGCGACCCACCCGGCAGGTGAGGCCAATGATTGTGCCTTGGCGGTTGCGGATGGCACTGATCCGGTGCAGGGTAGAGGCAATGCCTGCGCGGTTGTCACTGCTGAACTCTCCAACCCGGCTGATCACCTGATCCAAGTCGGCCCGGGTGATCACGTCTTCTGAAAGGTAATCGGCAAAGCCGGGGAAGCGGGCTTCGGGGCGGCGACCCAAATCCAGCACCACCTCCACCAACCGATCCAAGTGGGGATGCTGTTCTAGGCGCTCACGAATCGGAGCAGGCAGGATATCCAAAAGCTTACTCAGGTCGTCGCTGTATTGAACCTGGCCGGGAAAGCCGGTACGTTCACGTAAGCGGTGCGGAGCACTTTCCGGATCCATCGACGGACTTGGGGTTGAGGGCTGTACGGGGAAACTCATGGCTGAGCAACGTCGTTAAACGCAGGAAAAACAGGTTTGCCTAAAAGCAACGGATCGCCGCTTTACTTGCTGCACCAACTGCTTGGCCAACGGGATCCCTGCCACCAATCCAGGATTCCATCCTGACTCCGATGAGCTGTGAGCTGGCTCTTCCAGATAGGCTGACACCAACTGTCGCGCATAGCTGCCGAAGGCCACCCCCGCCACTGGCCATCGGGGATCCAACAGCGGCACCGTTTGGGCGTTGGTTCCTCCTGCCAATTGCACATAGCCCGGCAGGCCCATGTTCAGCACCTTCTCGGCCAATTTCAGGGTGGCTTTGCCGGTGCCAGCTCCGATATCGCCACTCATAGGCCGGCCATCCACCTGCCAGATCAGCACTTCCGGCAAGGGATCCATAAGAGCCAGCAAATCCCTCAAGTAAGCCTCTAGGCCCGGGCCATCGTTAAAGCTAATTGAGATTGCCTGGAGCTGAGGTAGCCAGGGCTTCAGGGATCCCCACAATTGCTCGAATGACCTCTGGCGACCAATGCAGGTGTGGATCTCCACCGCCTGAATGCCCAGCTCGACCAAAGGCGGCAAAACTTCTGACAGAGCCACTTGGTAGCCGAAGGTAGCAATGCGCCGGTGGGGGCAAACCGGCTCGCAGCGCCCACAGCCGTAGCACAGCTCTGTCTGGATGTGGACTTGAGCAGGAAGGGCTGCCTGGGTCAAGGCATGGGGAGGACAGACTGCCAAACAAGGCTGAGGACAGTCGGCAGGACAGACGGGAGCCGTCAGCACCGCCTTGCGGAAATGGACGTCTTCGCCGTCATTGACGCTGACCATCAACCAAGGGAACCCCGCCTGGGGATCTTCGGCTTGTGCCCGTTGGATCCCTTCTTGAGCGGCCCGCACAATGGCCGGATCGGCAGCAACATCAATGCAATCTGCCCCGGCCAGCGTGTAAAGGAAAGCCAGCTCCCGAACCGAGGGCAAGTGGTGGAAACTTGCGCCGCAGATCAGCTTAAACCAAGTACCCTGTTGCAGCGAGGCGGTTGGCAAGGTCACAGGCACGAGAAACCGCTAGCAGGATGGGGATCTGAGCCGCAGGCCATCTACTTGAGATGGTAGCAAAGAAATTTCCAGGATCCTGAAGAGAGGTTCAGGCGCTCTGCAGAGGTTGCCAACGAATTGACCGTTCTCGGCCCAGTTCCACCACAAACTTCACTCCCTTGTCTTCCCGACTCAGCTTCACCAGGTAGGAGAGTTCCTGTTGGCTGAACACATGCCCTTCGTAAAACCAGAACACCAACCCCTTAGCTTTTGGGGGCAAGGTGGCCCGATACTGCTCGATCAACGCGGGAAAGAAATAGGTGCGCCGCTCCGATTTGCCCAGCGTGGCAGGCCGTACCCCATGAATGCGCGTCAAATAGCTGGCCAGGTCCCCGATTCCCTTACTGGAGAGGGTGACCACCTCATACCCAGCTCCGCGCAGCCGCCGCAGGTAGTGCCCTTCGGATCCCCCCTCTGGGGTTACATAGATGGCCAAAGCTCCAGCTTGCTCCAGTTGCTGTACAAACTTTGCACCTGAGCCGACCAGCAGCATAGGAAGAACTCCATGACTCGTCTAGGGTTGGACAAGCAGCCCACCTGCGCTCATTGTAACGGGATGGCGCCTGAAGCTGGGGATAGAAGCTGCCAATGGAACCCATAGAATACTGGCTATCTCCCTGTTTTGCAGAAGGGAGCGTAAAGAAGGGTTAAGATACGGGTAACCTGCTTGCAGGTCTCAACCCACAGGTGGCGGACAAAGGCGGATGAATCCCTCTGAGCAGGGATCGCCTCCCTGTCACTCACACAGCGACGACAGATGAACCTCATCATGCGACGACGCGAGCTATTGACCTCGGCAGTGGCCGGGTTCGTCACAGCACCCCTCAGCTTGGCAGGAGAGCAAAGAGCAATGGCCCAACAGACTTATCCCTTCACCAAAACCGACGCCGAGTGGCGGCAACTGCTCACCGAAGAGCAATACTATGTGCTGCGCCAAGAGGGCACTGAGCCCCCCTTCCGCAACGCTTACTACGACAACAAAGCTGCGGGCATCTACGTCTGTGCCGGCTGTGGGCAGGAGCTGTTTTCCTCGGCGGCCAAGTACGACAGTGGCACCGGTTGGCCCAGCTTTTGGGAGCCGATTGCTCCCCATGTGATCGGCACCAAGACGGACTGGAAATTGTTTGTGCCCCGCACGGAAGTCCACTGCTCTAACTGCGGTGGGCATCTGGGGCATGTGTTTCGGGATGGCCCCCCACCCACGGGTTTGCGCTACTGCATCAATTCTGCTGCCCTCAAGTTCATCCCAGCCACCACTTAGAAATCCTCTTGGCTCCAGCTAAAACTGAGCCGCCTGTCTGGGTGAGCCTATGTCGGACTACACGTTCCTGGATGCTGCTTCGATTCTGCTGCGGGAGGGCCTAGAGGCTCTCTTGGTGTTGGTGGCGCTGCTGGCCCTTTTGAGCAAGAGCGGGCAATCGGCTCAGAAGCGCTGGGTGTGGCTAGGGGGATCCGCAGGCTTGCTGGCAGCGGTGATGCTCGGCCTGCTGGTGAAGCTGTTTTTCCAGCAGATGCTCACCCACACGCGGCAAGAGGTGCTGGAAGGGATCACCGGGCTGGCGGCAGCAGGTTTGTTGTTCTCGGTCAGCCTTTGGTTGCACCGCCGGGCTGCAGTGGTTTCTTGGCAAACCTTTGTGCAGGAACAGGCGCAGGCGGCACTGGCCACCGGTCAAGTGTTTTCCTTGGCTTTTCTGGCATTTATGGCGGTGTTTCGCGAGGGGGCGGAAACGGTGCTGTTTTATGTGGGGTTGGCCTCTTCCCTCTCGGCAAAAGATTTTTGGGCGGGGATCGGCCTAGGATCCCTGGTGTTGGTGGCACTGGCGATCTTGCTGCTGCAGGTGGGGCTGAAATTGCCGCTGGGAGTTTTTTTCCGGGGTCTAAGTCTGCTGATTTTCTACTTGGGCTTTAAGTTTTTGGGCAGTGGCTTGCACGCTCTACAGGTGGCGGACTGGCTGCCCATCACCCCCCTGGTCGGGATCCCAAAGCTGCGCTGGCTGGGCATATATCCCACTTGGCAGACGCTGCTCCCCCAACTGCTGCTGCTGGGAATAGCTTTCGCCTTGTGGGTGAGGCAATGGCTGCGAGCTGATCCGGCTCGAAAGCTTTCTTCGTGAAAAACGTTCTCCACGAGCCCTGTGGATTCCACCAGCCTTGAGCTTGATGAGTCCTGGTTTTGGTTTCGATGGATGGCAACCAAAAGGCCGCACCCAGTCAAGCCTTCCAGTCCAAGAAAGCAAAGCCTACCGGCAGGGATCCGGCAGGCCGCTGGATTTTGTCGGAGATCCCCAGTAGGAAACCCTGTCGATCGCTACGGAATCGACAGAGAGCATCCACTCTGTGGGGTTCCCGAGAATCAGGTATCGTAGACCCGGCATTCAACAGCATCTGGGTTTTCGGCGCAGTGCTGCTCTAGGCTGCTGGGAGTCCTCGGCTGGTGGCTGCGAGCTGCCAGCACTTCTTCAACTGCGTCCCAGGCCGCACGGCAGTGGGGATCCCCTTCGCCGTACTCAGAGCAGACGTTGCGAGCATTTTCCAGCTCTTTGGCGATCACTTCAGACAGTCCCATGTTCTCAAGCTCCTCTAGACTAGATGGGGCCAGTGGCCCGCTGATGTAACCGGTTGACGCAGAACCTGTAGGGATTCGGTGTAACCGAGGATCAACAGGTAAAAACCAGCCGATCCAGACGGGGAATAAGTTCAGGATAATGACCTTGTGCCAACCGAATTGATCAACCGGATACATTACCCATTCTAAACAGTGACGGCAGGGGGGTGCAGCTGCGCTTTCGCGATCTCTTTGGGATCAGGATGCGCAGGGATCCCTCAGGCCCCAAACAGTTGTTCAATCCGTTGCCGCACCTGCTCTGGGGATCCCTGTTGACGCACTTGGCCTTCCGAGAGCAAAATCGCCCCGTCTGCCCACTCCAGTTCTGCCAGCCGATGGGTTACCCAAAGGGCGGTGATGCCTTCTTGATCCACCAGTTGCCGGATGCACCGCAGCAAATCCGCCTGGCTGTCGGGATCCAACAGAGCTGTCGGCTCGTCCAAAAGCAGCACCTCACTGCGCCGGGCCAAAGCCCCTGCCACTGCCACCCGTTGCTTCTGTCCGCCGCTGAGGCCGTGGATGGGCCGACGGATCAGGTGCTTTAATCCGACTTGCTCCAAGGCTGTTTCCACCCGCTGGTGAATTTCCGCCAAGGTCAGAGCCTCTGCCCCCAAGCCAAAGGCCACATCAGCTCCCACCGTGGGCATGAACAGTTGGTGATCCGGGTTTTGAAACACATAGCCCAGCCGACCGCGAATCTCCAGGTGGCCCGAAAGGGGCTGGGGATGGGTCAGGGATCCGGACAACAGTTGCAACAAAGTGGACTTGCCGCTGCCATTGGGCCCCAACAGCATCCACAACTGGCCCTTGGGAATGACAAAACTGCACGCCTGCAAAACCGGCGGACGTTCCGGCCAAGCAAAGGTCAGGCTCTCCACCCGAATGGCCACCTCAGACATGGGGATCCCTTAGCGGCAGAGAGAAAAGGGCTGTCCTCAGCTTTGCAACTGGGCCAAAAAACCGGGACGGGTTCCCATGGGGCTGGCGCTGCCTGACTTAGAAGTCATTTGCACGCCACACAACTCACCGGTGAGCAGGAACACCTTTTTGCCGGTGCGGTCACAGGTCAGCTCCAAACTCTGAGGGGATCCACTCTGCAGAGCATTGACGATGCTTTGGTAGGCCCGGTTGGCCGCTTCTTCCTCTTTTTGGTGGACAACGATGGGGGCAGGGTTCCCTTTCAGGAGCAGTTCCAGAGTGTACATGGCTGACCGTTGCGTAGTGGGCCGTGGGACAAAAGAGAGGCACCCAGAGGACGCCGTTGGCGACAGCAGGATGAAGTCCTTTTCCAGTATCGCAGGTTGGGCCAGGGTACCGGCAGGCTCAACAAATGACGGGGGAGTTTCTCTCGCCAGATTAGGCCAGGCCGGTGCCGAGAAAAGGCAGCAGGCTGATCAGCAACAGGCCCAACGTGGCCAGGGATCCCGCCAAGAAGGAGAGGGATCGCCCAATGGGAATATCGGCAATGTAGAAAAAGTTGTAGAGCAGCCGCGCCAGCAGAAACACCCCACACAGCACAGCTACCCCTTCATCTCCGCTGAGGCCAAAATACCAGGGATCCGAGTGAGGGCCGGTGATGTAGGCGATCAACGCTGCTGCCGCAAACATCCCAAAGGTCTCAAACCCGTTGGCGTGGGCCCAGGTGGCCCGTTGCCCGTAGGGAGGTAGCCTATCAAACATAGCCCGAGGAGCATGCAGGTCGTAGCCAACGCGGGCACGGGCATAGCCCACCACCCCCATGGGCAGATAGACCAAGAGCATGGCTGCCGCGATGGAGAACAGGGGGATAGCTGCGAGAGGAAGGCTTGGCAACATAAGGCAAAAGGACGGTGCAAGATAACAGGGGAGAGGAAGGAGCCCAGCTCGGGCAGGAGCTATTGCCGGGAAAACCAACACCAGAACCATTATCCATCTATCGGGCTGTCTATCCAGGCAGATGCTTGCGTCAGGAAATCTTGCGGATTTGCCGGCGGCGCTCCTCATATTCAGCGCGGGTGATCAAGCCCTGTTTCAACAGGCTTTCCAACTGCTGTTCGGGATCCCGGGCTTCTCGCCCTTCCACACTGGTCCATTCCAGCTCGATCAACTCTCGGTTGAATCGAAAATCGAAATCGGCATTGCTCATGGTCAGGATCCACAGCCCTTCCAGCAAACAAAGGGCGCGTACCCCGTAGCTGAGGATCTGCAGCGGGATGGAAGGAACGAACACCATCAGCCCCACCACCAAGTAGCCCCAGCCCCAGCGTTGGTGCCCCATATAGAAGCGCTGCAACCCTGGGATCAGCACCCCCAGCATCGCCAGCCAACCGGCCACCTCGCGGACCAACCGCCGACGTTCCTGTGGGGGCATATCAGGGCCCCTGCTCTCGGCCATAGACTGCACCAGCTAGATGTGCCATTAAGCTAGCTCAGTTTTGGCCGCACAGGGCTCAGGAACTTGGATCCAACCTCAGAAGATTTTTGAGCAGCATCCCGCCGCCTATACTTGATGGGGGCGGTTCGGGGAAGGAACATGGCAGAGCGGGAACTATCGGTAGCGATCTTGGCAGCGGGCAAAGGTACCCGGATGCGGTCGCAGTTGCCCAAGGTGCTGCACAAGCTGGGATCCCTGTCTTTGATCGAGCGGCTGCTGCGCACGGTGCTAACCTTGAAACCCCACCGCTGTCTGGTGATTGTGGGTTATGAACAGGAGCAGGTGCGCCAAGCCCTGCGGGAGTACCCGGTTGAATTTGTGGAGCAGGCCCAGCAATTGGGCACCGGACACGCCGTTCAGCAACTGTTGCCCGTCCTGGGCGGTTTTCAGGGGGATCTGCTGGTGATCAACGGGGATGTGCCCCTGCTGCGGGCAGAAACCCTGCAGGCTCTGGTGGAGCGCCACCGCCAGATGAACCCAGAGGTAACCTTGCTCTCGGCTCAGGTGGCGGATCCCTATGGCTATGGACGGGTGTTCTGCGATGCCCAACAGCGAGTGCTGGAACTGGTGGAAGAGCGAGACTGCACCCCGGCCCAACGGCAAAATCGCCGCATCAACAGTGGGGTGTATTGTTTCCACTGGCCGGCTCTGGCCCAGGTTTTGCCCCATCTCAACAGCAACAACGCACAGCAGGAGTACTACCTAACGGATGCCGTCAAGCGGGTGGGCAAAGCCATCGCTCTGGATGTTGCCGATCCGCAAGAAATTGTGGGCATCAACGACCGCCGCCAACTGGCCCAGGCGTACCAGATTTTGCAGGATCGCCTCAAAGAAGCCTGGATGGAAGCCGGGGTCACCTTTGTGGATCCCGATAGCAGCAGCCTGGAGGAAACGGTGGAATTGGCCCCCGATGTGGTGATCGAGCCCCAAACCCATCTGCGAGGGGTGTGCCGCATTGGCTCGGGAACCCGCCTGGGGCCGGGCAGTTGGATCGAGTCCAGCGAGATTGGATCTGGGTGTCACATTCTCTACTCGGTGGTCAGCCACAGCCGCATCGGCAACCACGTCTGGATAGGCCCCTACGCCCACGTGCGCCCCCACAGCCAGATTGGGGATCATTGCCGCATCGGCAACTTTGTGGAAACCAAAAATACCCAGATCGGATCCCACAGCAACGCCGCCCACTTGGCCTACCTGGGCGATGCCAAGCTGGGATCCCAGGTCAACATCGGGGCGGGCACCATCATCGCCAACTACGACGGCCAGCAAAAGCACTTTACCGAAATTGGGGATCGCAGCAAAACAGGCGCCAACTCGGTTCTGGTGGCTCCTTTGCAGGTGGGATCCGATGTCACCATTGCTGCCGGCTCCACCATCCCTGCCCGCTACCCCCTGCCGGATGACTGCTTAGTGATCGCTCGCTCCCGCCCGGTGGTCAAGCCCGGTTGGCGACTTGGGATCCGCTCTTCCCGCCCCCAGGAGCCCCAGCCCATGCCACCGGGATCCCTCAAGATTTATCCCTTGCGCCTCTTCCCCGGCCAAGATCTCAAGCAGGAACTGGAGCGAGTGGCCCGGCAGCAGCCCTTGCAAGCGGGGTTTGTCCTCAGCGCCGTCGGCAGCCTTAGCCAAGCCACCCTGCGCCTGGCCGACCAAATGGGGGATCACCTGCTGTCGGAACGCCTGGAGATCCTGGCCCTGAGTGGATCCCTGTGCCCTGACGGAGTCCATCTCCATCTCACCGTTGCCGATGCCCGAGGCCAAACCTGGGGGGGACACCTGCGCCCCGGCTGCCTCATCTACACCACCGCCGAAATTGTCCTCGCCGACAGCCCGGAGTATCGCTTCTCCCGTCAACCGGATCCGGCCACCGGCTACCTGGAGTTGCACATCGAACCCGTGGCAGGGGATCCCTGCTGGCCGTCCCCACTCCCCCAACCCCAGCAAAACCAGCAGACAAAACCAGAGGCTGACAACAGCAGGCCGAAAAGCTTACAGTAGTCAACATGAGTTACCTAAAGCTAAAGGGGGCTTGTGAGCGCCAAGCCGAAAGCTTCACGGAACTCATGGACGCTTTGCGGTGTGGCGGGCATGTTACTGGGTTTTCGGACGCAACTCATTCTTAACTTCTTAACCGCAAGCAAACAACTCTAGCCGCCCAACACGCTGGGGTAGCCCGCCACGCCTATAACTGGGGCTTAGAAGTCTGTCGGCAAGCCCTGGAGAACCAGCAAAAACTTCCCACCGCCATTGACCTGCACAAGCGCCTAGTGGCCGAGGTGAAGAAAGAACATCGCTGGTACTACCAGGTCTCCAAATGCGCCCCTCAGCAGGCATTACGCAACTTGGAGCAAGCCCTTAAGCGCTGGCGGGGTGGGTTGGGGAAGTTTCCCCGCTTCAAACGCAAGGGAGTGCGAGACAGCTTTTACCTGGAAGGGAGTATTCGCACTTCTGGCAACCGCATCAAGGTACCTATCTTTGGTTGGCTGCGCTGTGCAGAGCTGCTCCCGGTGACCACACCCAAGAACGTGGTTGTTAGCTTGAGAGCCGGACATTGGTACATCTCCTTCAAGTACGAAGCTCCAACACCCCAGGTGGAGAAGACCGGAGAGGTGGTGGGAGTGGATTTGGGTATCCATCACCTGGCCACCTGCTCCGGCGGGGAAGTGTTTCCCAATCCCAAGCCCTACCGCAAGGCCCAGCGGCGTTTGGTCAGGCTGCAACGGCGGCTGAGCCGTAAGCAGAAAGGCTCTGCCAACCGCAAGAAGGCGGTGGTGCAGTTGGGCAAAGCTCACAAGCGGGTGGCAGACATAAGGACTCCGTCCCGCTTACGCGATCGGCAAGACAATCTGCACAAGCTGACGACTTACCTGGCCAAGAGATACCGAGTGGTGGTGATAGAGGACTTGCAGGTGAGGAACCTGCTCAAGAACCGCAAACTGGCGGGATCCCTGTCAGACTGTGGGTTCTACGAGCTGAGGACTCCGTCCCGCTATCGCGAACGGCGACAGCTAGAGTACAAGGCCCGGCTCTACGGCTGTCAGGTGGTGGTGGCGGATAAGTTTTATCCGTCCAGCCAACTGTGTTCAGGGTGTGGCCACAAACAGAAGATGCCACTCAGCGAGCGGGTATTTCGCTGCCCGTGTTGTGGTCTGGGGATAGACCGCGACCGCAATGCAGCGCTGAACCTGGTGCGGTGGTATTTTGAGTGCTACTTAAAGCGCTCAACTACCCCAAGCTCTGGGGAAAGAGACGCCTGTGGAGATTCCTCTGGCGGGGTGGTAAGCCTGAAGCTTACTACCAGTCACGAGTCGTGGAAGCAGGAAGAAAGCAGAGACGCGACAGGCACTGAACACTCTGGAAGTGTTTGTTAGCGTTTCGTAGGTCTTTCGGAGCGGTCATCAGTACCCCGTTGAGCAGCCAGAAATTGCTAAGCTTAACGCACGGATGGCAGTATCCGGCCATGCCCCGAGTGACAACTGCTGACGAGCTGCTGACAGAATATGCCTCTGGCGAGCGCAACTTTCAAGAATCCAACCTGGTGGGGGTGGACTTGGTGCGCTCCAACTTGCAAGGGGTGAATCTGAGAGGGGCCAACCTCTCCTTTGGCAAGCTGAGTGGCATTAACCTGCAGGAAGCCGATTTGCGCGGCGCCGATCTCAGCTCGGCCAACTTGATGGGGGCCAACCTCCGCGGGGCCAATCTTTGGGAAGCCAACTTGATCGGCGCGGATCTCAGCTTTGCCGACTTGCGAGAAGCCAACTTGCACGGTGCCTACCTTTGGGAAGCCAAGCTAACCCGTGCACAACTGCAGGGATCCGATCTAAGCGGGGCAAAAATCGGCGGAGCAGTGCTGACCGGCGCTGACCTCAGCGGAGCCACCCTACCCGACGGGAGTGTGCGGGCTTGAGCCACCCCCCCAGCAGACAAGGCAGAATGGAACTGTTGCGACGGGATCCCTGATGTTGCTGCTGTTCAACTTGGTCTTGACACTGCTGCTGGCTTTGGGAGTGGCAGTCCTGGCCGGGCAAAACCCCACCACCCTGACCGTACATTTCTTAATGTGGCGCTCGGTGGAGCTGCCTTTGGGATTTCTCATTGCCGCGGCTGTCGGCTTGGGCCTGTTGACGGTGGGGCTGGGCTCTCTCCTCTGGCCTGGGCGCAGCTTTTCTGCCACCGCCCGCCAATTACAGGAACGGGTGCGCCAACTGGAAATGCAGGATCAACCGCCCCAATAACGGCCAATTCCCAAAGGGATCCCCCTGCTTTCTGGCTTTGGCTCAACAGCTTCGATCCCCTGCAATTCTACCTGCAATTCTATAGTTGACTTGACAATCTTGTCGCTGGCCCTAGGGAAAGCATGCTGGAATGGCCCACCGATGCGAGACTGGGCGTAAGCTGAGATCAGGATCCCTTCGCCGTCTGCTTGATCAGTGCGTATCTCCAACCGTAACCATGCCTCATTCCCAACCCACTCCCCCGGATAGCTCTCCCCAAGACCCACGGGCCCTGCGCAAAGCCCTGCGCGGATCCAGCA
This sequence comes from Thermostichus sp. OS-CIW-33, assembly GCF_054059615.1. Lineage (NCBI taxonomy): Bacteria > Bacillati > Cyanobacteriota > Cyanophyceae > Thermostichales > Thermostichaceae > Thermostichus > Thermostichus sp. OS-CIW-33. The sequence goes on along the minus strand of NZ_JBSSCH010000001.1, from coordinate 172,771 downwards.
CCTACTTTGCCAAGGGATTTGAAGAACACAAGGATCAGGCTCAACTGGAGCTGCAAACCACCTACAAAAGCCCCCTTGTGGAGCAAATCCGTGCCCAGTCCTACCGCTATCAGCGGGGTGACATCACCATTCACCTGGCCAAAGCCTTTGGCTTTTGCTGGGGTGTGGAACGGGCGGTGGAATATGCTTATGAAGCGCGGCGACGCTTTCCGGATCGGCAACTGTGGATCACCAACGAGATCATCCACAACCCTTTGGTAAACCAGCACCTGAAGGAGATGGGGATCCGCTTTGTGGAGAAAGGCCCGGACGGCAAGAAGGACTTTTCTCAGATCCGGCCTCAAGATGTGGTGATCTGGCCTGCTTTTGGGGCGAGTGCCTCGGAAATGGCGTTTTTCCGGTCGCAGGGCAATGAGATCGTCGATACCACCTGCCCCTGGGTTTCCCGCGTGTGGAACCAAGTGGACAAGCACCGCGCGGCTCAATTCACCTCTGTGATCCACGGCAAGTACAACCACGAGGAAACCGTAGCCACCAGCTCCTTTGCCGAAAAATATCTGGTGGTGCTGAACCTGGAAGAAGCAGAATGGGTCGCTCGCTACATTTTGCAAGGCGGAGATGCGGCAGAATTTCGGCGGCGCTTTGGCAAGGCCACTTCCCCCGGTTTTGATCCGGATCGCGATCTAGAGCGGATCGGCATCGCCAACCAAACCACCATGCTAGAGGGGGAGACCCGCGCCATTGCTAAGCTCTTTGAGACCACCATGCTGCGCAAATATGGCCCCCAGGAGTTGGACAATCACTTCATGAGCTTCAACACCATCTGCAATGCCACCCAAGAGCGGCAGGACGCCATGTTCGAGCTGCTGGAGCAGCCTTTGGATGTGGTGGTGGTGATCGGGGGGTTTAATTCCTCGAATACCACCCACCTGCAGGAAATTGCCCTGGCCAAGGGCTTGCCTTCCTTCCACATCGATGGCCCCGACTGCATCCAACCCAACAACCGCATCCGCCACAAGCCCCTTCACCAAGACCCGACAGTTACCGAAGGTTGGCTGCCCGCCGGGCCGGTGCAAATCGGCATTACCTCCGGTGCCTCTACCCCAGACCGCGTTGTCGAGGAGGTGATTCAACGCATCTTCGCCCTGCGTGAAGAACCTCGGCGGATCCCTGCCTAGGGATCCCTTCCCTCTTCCCTTTGAGCGTGCTCAACACCCTTTTTCAGGTTTATCCTCCCTTGCTGGGCTGGACGCTGCTGGGTTTTTTTCTCCAGAAGGGGCTGCCCGGCGGCTGGAATCGTTGGCTGGATCCCCACGCCTTGGGGCGGTTCATGTTTTGGGTGGGAGTGCCCCTCAGCATTGTTGGGTTTATGCAGGGGGTGGATCTGTCGGGCCAAATCTGGGTCGCCCCTCTGATCTGTTGGCTGTCGGTGGGGCTGGGGTTTGCCTTGACCAGCGCTTGGCTGTGGTGGCAGCGCCACAACTGTTGGAGCAGTGCCCAGCAGGGCAGCTTTCACCTAACCGCCACCCTGGGGAACACCGGGTATTTGGGCTATCCCATCTGTCTGGCTGTGGCCGGAAGGGCTTACTTTGGCTGGGCCCTGTTCTACGATCTGCTGGGCACTCTGTTCATGGCCTACGGGTTTGGCGTGTGGGTGGCCAGCCGCCACGGCAGTTCCCATGCTCAGCCTTGGCAGGTGGGCCTCCACATTCTGCGCACCCCTGCTCTTTGGTCTTTTGCTATGGGCCTACTGCTGACCCGCGAACCTCTGCCGGGTTGGCTCTCTCAAGCGTTGGCGGCTTTTGCTTGGAGCATGATCCCGCTCAGCTTGATGATCCTGGGGATGCGATTGGCCCAGGTGAAGCGCTGGGGATCCTTTCTTGCCGCCGGAGTGGCCCTCTTGATCAAAATTGTGATTGTGCCGCTCTTGGTGGGAATCGGCCTTGCCTTCACCCCCTACCCGCCTCTGGCCAAGCTGGTGCTGGTCCTGCAGAGCGGTATGCCCCCCGCCATCGCCACCCTGGTGCTCACGGAAGAATACGACTTGGATCGGGAAATTACCGTAACTGCCTTGGCCGTGGGGTACTTGGCCGCCTTGCTGACCTTGCCCCTCTGGCTGGGACTCTGGGGATCCTAATAGGCCAGGTGAGACAAGGTTTGCTCGAGGTAGCTATGCACCAGTTGATCCAGCTCTGCTTCCTGAGTGGGCAACTCCCGGCCCTGGAGCCATCCCCGAAAACCCGAGCTTTCCACAATGGCCTGCCGCAATGGCTTCCAAACTGCTTGCGTGCGCAGTGCTGTATCGGAGCTGAGAGCAGGACTGATCATGAGAAGAAGGTGAGTAGGAGTGATTCACCCTCAGAATAGCTTGGATCCCAGTTGACTTTGGCTCTCTAGGATACAAATCTCCCCTCTATGCTGAGCAAGCCTTCTCTCAGTCGCTCAAGCCAAAAAATCCTCAATATAGTCATTCCAAACTAGATTGAGACACTCCCCAGGCGTTCCGCGCTGCTTCCGCGGCCACCCCCAGACCTTCTCCCAGAGGGAGAGAGGAGCTGGACAGAAATGTTTCATTCCTGTTTAAAATGACCATACATCCCATCAACTCGAGCAAGAGGCCCAGGGATCCCTAAACGAACAATTGGCTGCGCTGCTCGACCCGTAAAGTTGGCCCCAAGGCATTGAGAAGAGAGACGCCGTAGCTGCGGACGATAATGCGGCTATCCAAAATAGCCACCCATCGAGTGGGGGAGCTGGGGTCTTCTCCCGAATCAGAGCCTTGCCGCAGAGGCGCGACGGCCCGTTGCAACTGGGCAGCAGCCACCGGCAAAAGGTACTGACGAAACCAGTCCTGCTGGGTGCGTTGCAGATATTGCACCCGTCCGGCCACCCTTGGGTCTTCCACAGAAGGGAAGGGCAAAGTGGCGATCACCATCAGCTCAGGGCGCGGCAAGCCGGCCTTGTGGTGCAGCCAGTAGGGCCAGTCGCAGACCAAAATGCCCTTTTCGCCGGGGAACGGGCTGTTTACCCGCACCCGTGAGCCGAATTCGGCAGCCAAAGCCGCTCCCACCTGTGCTTGCAGAGGCTGATCCGACACCAACACCACCACAAAGCCTTGCGCTTGAGGGATCAAGTTTTTCAGCTCTTGCAGCAGGTGATCCTGAAATAGAGGGCTGTTGGGCAGGGGGAGGCGCGGCAAGTAAAGGGAAAGCTCCGCCCCGCCAGAACGTGGCCAACCCTCGCCTGAGGCAAACCGCAGCGGCGTCAGATCCGGCAAGCCCAACCGTCGCCGATAGGTTTCCGCCTGGCGATCCAGATCCAGCGCTTCCCCAATAATCACCACCGGCTGTGTGGCCCAAATGGGGGCCAACCAATCCTGCAGAGCCGCCGGGCTGTGGTGAAGGGTGAGGCGACCGGTTTCTCGGTCGGTTTCGGCCCACCAAATCCATTTGGAGACGGGATCCCCCTCAGAGCTGAGCCGCCGGCGGATTTGATCCCAGGGATCCGGCAGCCAGCCGGGGTAGCCTGTCACCAAAGACAGCACAGCATCCAGGTGAACCTGTTCATCCGCATGAAGCAGACAGCGGGAAAGAGGCCGCCGCAAAAGCTGCAGGGACAAATTGACCTGAACCTGGGAGAGCTGCTCCGCCTCGGCAGGGAAGATTTGCCGGAGCTGTTGCCAATGGCTGGCTTCCAGGGTCACCGTTAGCGCCTGGTAGGCCCAATCTTCTAGGTCTTCGGCTCCGTCGAGGATCAGAGGGATCCCTGTCGGCACTTGCGAGGATCCCTTTCTCAAGCGAGCTTGCAGCCAATCCAGGGGATCCACCAACAGCAACCCCTGGAAATCGGGATCCGGCCAGCGGTCTTTTTGCAGGACGGGCTTATGCAACTGCAGGGTGTGCTGTAGCCAGGGGATCTCTTCCCCCAAAATTTGCGCCTGCACAGGAGCTGTAGCGCAGAGCAAGGTGGGGTTGGGCCACATCAGGGCCGGCAGCAGATAACTGAGGCGGTGCTGACCCCCAGCAGGCACCTGGATCAAGGTGCTGCGACCCAACCGCAACCCTCGCGCCACCATGCGAGCCATCGTCAACTGGTGGGGCCACAGGGCTTCGGGAGACTGCCGCAAAAGCTGCCGCAACTGTTGGTGGACTTCAACCTCAATCACAGTTCAGTACGCCGGGGATCTGCCACAGACGGTAGGGTGAACTAGCCTATTCTAGGGTAGAGAAGAAAACCAAATCCCATCTCTGGGGTGAGCGATGTCTCTTCTAGCTGCTGTTTCCACGGGATCCCTGCTTCTGGATCGCTCCGGGTGGGGCCGTTTGCGCATGAAGGGATCCCCAGGCTTGGACTATCTGCACAACCAAAGCACCCAAAATCTGAAGGCCCTCAAGCCAGGGCAGGGGGCCGACACGGTTTTCGTGACCCCCACCGCCGGCATCCTGGATCTGGCCACGGTGTACGCGGGAGAAGAAGACTGCTGGATCTGGACTTCGCCCCAGCGGCGCAGCCTGCTGATGCAGAGTTTGGGGCGTATGCTGCCTTTGGTGCGGGGAGCAGAGTTGAAAGATGAGACGGACCAGACCTTTGGTTTTGGGTTGCTCGGCCCCCAGAGTCAGGCTCTCCTGGAGAAAGTGGTGAGCTCAGAAGAGATTCCGACCAGGCTCAATGAGCACTGCGCCGTGGAGATCCAGGGGATCCCTGTCCATCTGGCTTGTGGCACGGGTCTTGCCCAGCCGGGGTTTACCCTCTGGGGCACCATTGACCAGAAAGTCGCTCTTGAAGAATGCTTGCTCCAAGCCGGAGCCAAGCTGGCCCCACCTGAGCTGTGGGAAGTCCTCCGCCTAGAAGCAGGTCGCCCCGCCGCCGACCGAGAGCTGACCTCAGACTACAACCCCCTAGAAGCCGGCCTGTGGCGAGCTGTTTCCCTTGACAAAGGTTGCTACGTTGGCCAGGAAGTCTTGGCCAAGCAGGTAACCTACCGGCGCATTCGGCAAACTTTGTGGGGGATCCGCCTCCAAGGAGAAGCTCATCCTGGCACAGAGATTTTGCGGCAGGGGGAAAAGATTGGGCTGCTGACCAGTGCAGGCCTAACTTCGCAAGAGTACCTGGGATTGGGATACGTGCGCACCAAATTCAATCCTGCCGAGGGGCTGGAAGTTGAAGTCGGCTCAGTGCCAGGAGTGCTGACCCGAATGCCGTTTTCCAGCTTCCCGCCTATTGTCTAGCATTACTTTTGCGGCAAAAAGCTCTCCTGCTTTGTAGAGAGAAAATGGGCAAAGGATTAAGAACTTACCAGTCAAAGTGGCGGCGAAAGCGGGGATCCCGTCGATCCTTTTTGCGTCGGTTGCAGGTTTTGCACAACGTTTGCAGATTGCTGATGTCGTTGCTGCCCCCTTGGGCAATGGGGATGATGTGATCGATCTGAAGCTGAACCTCTGGGGGCGACTTTCCGCAACCGCGACAACGGAAGCCGTCTCTTTGGAAAACATACTCCCGCACGGCTGCTGGAATTAGAATCCTTTCGCCGGATTTTCTTTCTTTCATCGTTATTCATCCATACTGCGAAGATCGTCCAGTGGAGACTTTTCATCTAGAGGTTCTAATATCTCTTGGTCGGGTTCTTTTATCAGAAATTCAGGATTGTCAGGATAAAAGTCAATCGTAACTTCTACTCTTACTTTTACTCTACCGGTCTGCCAACCGTTAGTTTTAGGAGAAAGAATCGAGCATGGAACTCCTTTATGGAAAAAATGAACCTGATCTTCATAGGGAATACCTGTTTGTATCTCAGACGAACTCAAGTGACTGTTTAGTCCGCTTCCCATTTGGTCAAACCTCAGGAAATAAGAATTGATAGAATCGCAAAGCTTGGAAATCATGTAGACTTTCTGCTTATTGTTCTTGTTGATAAAAGTGATAACTCCGTCTCCCAGTTGGCTAAGATTAATGGATGTTTTTGTCATCTTATCGACCTCAAGACATAGAGACAACTTGAACAGCCCGTAAATCATCCAGTATAGAATCCTCTAGTTTTCTGGGAGCGCTATCTCCAGAATCTCTATATGGGTCATCAGGAACAAACTCGAGATAAACTTTGACTGATATCTTGCCAGAGATCCACGACTTTCTGGGCTGTAAGACTCTAGATTCTATTCCATCCACGAGCATTCTAATGTCCGCATAAACCTTTCTTGATTTAAGGTAACCGTTTGTCCCTAAAGTATCTGAAAGAAGGTAATTAATAATTGCTCTATGCAAGCTACTTGGAAGGTAGACTTGATCACCAATTTCAACGACAGTTTCCCTATCATCTGACCTAAAAACTATCGGATCGACCACGGCATTGTCTCCTATTGCTAACAGACTTTACTGACTGACATCTCCCCGAATGTCATCCAAAGGCGATCTACTGCTCCCTGATCCCGTTTCTTCTGGCTCAAACTCAACCACTAGTCTCATCCTAACTCTACCAGCAATCCACGGTGAGCCAGGACGTAAGAGTTTAGCAGGAATTCCTTTCACGTTAGTTATTCCGTTCAAGTTGCTCCATAGAATCGAGACTCCCTTTTCGCTAAGTTTGCTGGATAAGTAGGATCTGATACTCTCATAAACAATCTCTGAGTACACCTGAGCAAACTCTTGCGAGTAGATTAGGCGTCCTCCTATATCAATGACAGTATTTTGGAAAATATCTAGCTCAACAAAGCACTCCTGAGATTGATCATTACTTGACACTTGCCCAACCCCCTCTATGTCTCTCTGGCTTAGGCTAGCTCTCACTTTCGCGAAGGTCATCCAGAGGGGATCCGCTGCTGCTCTCTGAGCCTGTATCCTCTGGCTCAAACTCTACAGTGATCCGCAATCTGACTCTGCCTTTTTCCCAATCTTTCTTGCCCGGCACCAAGAGCTGACAAGCAAGTCCCTGCCCAAACCACTTCGCTTCTTGCAACAATTTTTCTTCTGGCTTGGGAGCAAGAAGGCTACTGGCAATGTTGAGCAAGTCTTCCGGCGGCAGGATCCCTGAGGATCTCAAGGCCGCAATGAACAAGCGATGCAGCTCTTCTTTCTTGGTCAAGTCCTCTTGGGCTGCTTTGACCAAGTTGGCAACCTTGAAAGTTTTCTCCCTTACAGAGAGGATCCCTTCTGGGTGCTGCTGTAGAGGTATCGATTTGGATCCCATGACTTTATCTGGATCAAGTGAAAGGCCAAAAACAAAGACAAGCCGCTCTATCTCAGATCATCGAGAATGCTATCCAACTCTGGAAAACTCTCGTCTATGGGTGTAGAACGACCAAGAGCGACTGCTTCGCTTGCATTGCTGTCACCTACTTGCTGTTCAGGAAGACTTGCCAAAATTTGAACTGACTCACCAACAGAGGAAGGCTCAGGACGAGTAATCAAGGGCAGCATCTCACGATTGAGGCCCAAAGCTTGCAAGCAGAGGTTGATCCTAGAAACAGCTTGGTTGTACTTGTCTATGCTTGCCTCCAGTTCTTTCAGCCGCTGTTGGTTAAGCGCAATTTTCTCTTCAGCCTCTTTTCTGAGAGTTGCTTCCATGAACTGCTTTGCTTCTGGGTACTTTTGCAAAATCTCATCGGCTACTTGCTTGGCAACCGGCAATAGCTGAGTTTTTAGAGTGTTGTTGGTCTCTTGTCGGAAGCTAGAACGCACTGTCTGGCTAATTTTCGGCTCAAAGTCAAGCTTGAGTAATTGTCGGATTCCAGGCTCTGCGTCGCGAATAGCAGAGATGTCATAAGATTGGCTGGTTTGCTTTAGGACTTCTCGAAACTGGTAGATCGAGAATGTTCCTTCGTCATAGAAGCGGGGGCTTTCTCTGAGGTAGCGGTCGCACTCTTTTCGGGCACCATTGACAAGAGAGCTCAAAGTTACATCTCTAACCAAAAGAAGCTTTTTCTCCAAGTCCCCATCGGATCCCAGTAGGCGAAACAACTGCCTGTAGTAGCTCGAGCTGCGAACTTCATCAACAAGGCGACGAAAGAAGTTCTCTACAAGCGTGCTGGCTGATTCTACCAGGATGTCTTCTAGATGGTTGGACAAATAATAAAAGGCTTCGACCAATACAGCTAAGAATGGAGCTGTGGAGTTGCGGGGACGAATGCGAACGGCTTGACTGTAAACATTGTCCAACGAAAAAGTATCCAAAAGCTCATCTAGCCTCCGTACCATCCTAGCCTGCAATTTACGGAAATCGTTCTCAAATTCTTTGTTTTCTCCGTTAATAACTTTATTGACTACTGTCTGGATATGCTCGTCAAACTCTCGGCCAATACTGGCTAGCTGCTGATTGATCAGCGTCAGCTCATAGGAAATCATGCTGTCAATCTCTTTGGGCTGGCTATCAATGTCTCGGTAGAGATCTAGATAGGACTTCCTCATCTCGATGCAGAGAGGTTGCAAATCATCAGCCAGCGCAGAAAATAGCTGTGGTCGCTTTTCTTCCGTTAAATAACGAGTGATCCCAGCCCGAAAGTCTTCAATACCGCTATCTTTAATCATATACTCAATCAAAGGTTTTCCCCACTCCCTCAGAATCCGAACGTAGTTATTTATGGGTGTGTCGTACCCATGTACAGAAGGGCGGAACGGGGATCCAACCAACCTACCTGACGTGCAGTACTTGTTAAACTCGCTGACAAACTGGGGTGTTTCTTCCCCACCACCCAATTCTTTGATGCTTTCTGAAAAAATCGTATCCAGTCCAAATCGATCCTCGGGGGTAGTTGCCTTGATCTGGGAACCATAGAAGCCAAGAAGGCCGCTTGTCTTAAATACGCGGAGTTGACGAAACTGCTGGTCGATAATGTTTTCTAGTCTCTGCTTTAGTTGTGCGTTGTACCAAGTCTCGTCAATCCGGTTAAATACATAGAAGACGCGATCCCTGATGCTATCATTACTTTGAATATGCTCAATAAGCTCTGTCTCTTCCTTGGTCAGCTCACCCGTTGCAGCACATTTGAGAACGCAAACAACTGCAGACGTATCCGGATCGGCAATTTTTCGATAAGTACGCTCTGCATCCGCTTTGACTGGAGCATCGATCCCAGGAGTATCGACAATAACGTTTCCATCTTCCAGTAAGGGGTGATGGCAGTAGTATTCGACTTTTCGGAGAACTGCGCTATTGGCGCCGCGCCGGGCAAAACCCGCAGCTTCTCTTAGGTTGCCGAAGTTGAGCTGCTCCATTGAGAAAACTTTGTTCTCGGTAGGGTGAATTTTGTCCCGGTTCTGCTGGAAACCTGTAATCAACAAGCGAAGTGCATCCGCCTGCTTCGCCCGCTCTGACTTGCTTTTGCCTCCCTCCTGCTGAATAATAGCCTCAGCACGCTCCTTCAGGGGATTCAGTGCAGTGTCTTCCAGCCTGCTGAGTGACGGAGCCAAGTTTAGGAAAGCGCAGAAGGCGGTCATCTGTTCTTGCACTTCCTGCTCGCTAAGAAAAGTGAGCACTACCCTCTCCGCATTTGGCTCTGCGTAGGCGATGTAGCACTCTGTCCCTGTGGCGTGCCCTTCGGCGCTGTAGAGAAGCTCTCTTTCTAAGAGGGCATTGATTAGCATAGACTTGCCAGCACTGAAAGCACCGGCAAAGACAATCTCGAAGGTTGGAGAAATAGCTTTGCTGAGGGAAGCTTGAATCCGAGTGGTATCTTGCTTGCCTGAAAAAGTGGAATCCTGATGCCAGAGTTGCAGGATAGCTTCAACCTGCTCTTTCAAGTTCTCACACTGAGGCAGGAGCTTTACAGACATAAGAGAGCAATCTCCACAGAGGCTGCCGGGATTATAACTTGCCTATGCTTGAGGTGAGGATTCCTACAACAATTTTCTTCAGTCCCGGAGCTGTGTGGCTATATGTACATACACGTGAAGAGAGAAGAGCAGAACTCCCCAGACCGACATAGCAAAAAGGCTTAGGTCGTTGACCCAAGCCCGCCTCAGCATACTCATACCAGATGCCAGGAACCAGACTTGAACTGGTGACACGAGGATTTTCAGTCCTCTGCTCTACCAACTGAGCTATCCCGGCTCTGGACCTACTATCTTACGATGTCGAGGGGGGTTTTGACAACTGGTGGCGCCCCCAATTTAGCCAATCAATTTCTCCAAAGCCTCCATCTGGGGGATGCAGAGAACATCTCGGTTGCGATCCCGGCGGATCAGCTCCTCTTGCTCCAGCTTGGACAGGACGCGAGTGACCGTTTCCCGGGCTAGGCCACTTAGGCTGCTCAGCTCCCGATGGGGCAAGTTGGGGATCTCTACGCCACTTCGGCTAACCCGGCCACGGGATTCGGCCAAAAACAGCAGGATATCGGCAACACGGGCCGTACTACTGGCCTCGCGCAACTGCAGACGACGGTTGATCTGCCGTAAGCGGCGCGACATGAGCTGAGCAAGGCGGATGCCGGCCTGAGGATCAGAAGCCAAAAAAGCCAGGAAGTGTTGGGCCGACAGACAACTGACTTTGGTGGCTGTTAGGGCTACAACGTCGGTGGAACGAGGCGCTTCGTCCAAAGCAGCCATTTCCCCGAAGATTTCCCCTGGACCAAGAATGGTGAGGGTGATCTCCCGGCCTTCGAGATCATGGGTGCGAATCTTGACCCACCCTTCCAGGATGAAATAAACGGCGTTACCCCAGTCATTTTGTAACAAGATGGCCTGGTTGACCGGGTGGGAGCGCAACGACATTTGCCCGGCCAGAGGCTCTAGCCTCTCAGGAGGAAAGCCCTCAAACAGGAGCATCAGGCGTAGGTCATCTGGAGTTACATCGCTCACCGTGGGATCCTCCTGCACGTGGTCAGTTCTGGTCGAGTGGGATGGGAAAAGGGTGGGCCTGCACAGACACGTCAACATGCCCCTCAGCCTACCGTCTCTCTCAGGTCTATGGCCCGCCGAGGCGAACTGCGTAGCGATAGGGCAGGGCTTTAGACCCAATTTTTACCGCTACTTTGGAAAGGGATCCCTGCACAACAAAAGCTGCTGCCATCCTCTAGCCCAGAAACGGCAAAATCCATCTTGCTGATAGCAATTTTCTCGAGTTTGTGCAGTTTGAGTCGAGATCTAGACCTGCTGAAGTTGAGATGGCCAATCTTGGCTGGTATCCAAAATCTTTAAAAAAGGCCGTTCCGAATCGGAAAAATCCTGCCAGTGGGCCTGCTGTTGGGAGAGCATCTCGGCGGTGGCATCAGCAATGTCGGCAGAGTGCTGCTGATCCCCATCGATGCAGCCGGCTGGGGCCAAGAGGGGTTGAGGAGCTGGGCTGCGGCGTTGCAGGCGCTCCCGCAAAACAGGTTCAGGGGCGTAGCAGTGGAGGATGCGCAGTGGGATCCCTTGGCGTTGGGCCTGATCAATGGCCATCCCCCGCAGGGCTTGCCGGTCAAACTTGGCGTCCAGAATCACGGTGTAGCCTTCCTGGGCCAGCTCTACTCCCAACTGCACCAAGCGGCGGTAGGTTTTATCGGTCATCTCCGGGGTATAAACCTCCGGCCCCCCCCGTTGCCGCAGAGGGATCCCGGCCAAATGCTTGCGCACCGCATCGGAGCGAATGTGAATGGCTCCCCGCTGACGGGCCAAGTGGCGGGCTACCGTGCTTTTGCCGGATCCCGACAATCCCGACATCAGGAACAACTGCCCCCGCTTGGGGAGGGTGTATTCCCAGGCAAGACGGTAATAGCGGGCGGCGGTGCTAAAGGCTGTGGCCTTGGCTTCCTCTGCTGCAGTGGGATCCTCCAGCAAAAAAGAGGTGACCTTGGCCCGCACGTAGGCCTGCCGATTGAGGTAAATAGGCAAGATCTTCAACCCTTCCCAATCTCCGGTTTCTTCCAGGTAGGTGTTCAAATAGGCGTTTCCCAGATCGGGGCGATGGCGGGCATCCAAATCCATCACCCCATAGGATATGTCGTACATGACATCCACAAAGCGGAAGGCTTCATTAAACTCGATGCAATCAAAAAGCAGGATCTTCCCTTCCCAAAAACAGATGTTGCCTAGGTGCAGGTCTCCGTGGCATTCACGAATGCGGTTTTGTTCTATTCTTTGTTGAAACAGCTCCTGCCGCTCAGCAAAAAAGCGATCGGTGTAGGCTTGGGTTTCTCGATATTGCTGAGCTGTTTGTGGGCCGCCGACGTAGCGCTGGGTTTGGGCGTAATTCTCGTCAAAGGCTTCTCGCACCCGTTCTGGCCGGCCAAAGCTGCGGATGTAGTCGTTGGTCTCGGTTTGGGCATGAAACGTCGCCACCACCCGCCCCAGCTCCTCCATCAAGGACGGCGTTAGCTCTCCCCGCTCAAACAGGTTGCTGAACAGTTGCTCTTGGGGAAATTGCCGCATTTGCAGAGCGTATTCTATGGGCTCGCCGCTGCTGTTGAACTGAAATCGGCCATCGGTCTGGACAATGGGCAACACTTGCAGATAAAGGCCGGGAGCACCGCGCTGGTTCATGCGCAGCTCTTCTTGGCAAAAGTGGCGCCGCCTCTCCAGGGTGGTGAAGTTCAAAAAGCCAAAGTCCAAAGGCTTTTTCACTTTATAGGCATAGTCGCCTGTCAGCAGAATATAGGAAATGTGGGTTTGAATAAGCCGAATGGGATCCTGTACCGGATGAGGGTAGAAGGCGGGATCCAGCATCGCTTGGATCAAGGGGGGCAGGTGGGTATCGACCATGAAAAACGATAGAGATGGAAAAAGGGCTTGGACGGGGATCCCTATCTTCCGCCGACAGAGCAGATTGTCCTCCACCTATTCCTTAAAGGGCAAGGCGGCTTCTTGGGGGGAAAGACGGATGAGGCTGATCCCCTGCTGAATTAGCGTATCTTGAGCAGCACCGGAAAGAGCGTAGGGCCAGACCAGATATTTGGTGTTGATGTAGTCTTGTCCGCGCTTGGCCAGGTTTACCTGTTCCGAGAGCATGCGCACGTCTGGCCCGCGGCTGATAGTGGCTTCGGCCCGGCGAATGCGCTGCATCAGTTGGCTGAACAGCTCTTGGGGCTGCTGCACAAACACCACAATGGCCAAGTCGCAGGGGTTGTAATAGTTGCCGATGCCGCAGAGGAGCAGGGCTTCACTGGAGAGAACAAGGGTTTCTTGATCCCCCAGAGCCACCACCGGATACAGAAAGGTGCGCACATCCTCCAGTTGCCAGTGGTTAAAAGAGTGGCTATCTACCTCCCCCCGCACCCAAGAGGAGATGGCAGGAAAAACTGCTTCGCTCAACAGTCGATAGGCCGTCTGGGGTCGCCCTAGCCAGCAGAGGGCATTTTCGTAGAAGCTCTCGTTCTCCAGCAGGTGGGGGGTGAGAGGAGCAACCATGGGCAGATCCTCAACGGGCTTTCTCCAGCATGCCTACTCGGGGATGGTTAAGGCAATTTTGCCCAGAACGGATCCCTGCTCCAGCAACCGGTGGGCGGCAGCCGCTTCGGCCAGAGGAAAGGTGTGGCTGAGCTGGATCCGCAGTTGGCCTTGGTCGATGAGGCGGGCACATTGCCTGAGGATTTCCGCCTGATTTTGTTGGGCGTTGGTCAGGCTTTTCAGCATCGGGGTGAGCATCAGCTCAAATCCCACCCGCAAGTTGCGGTCGCGAGCCACCCGCCAGTCGATCTCTGGGGCCGGGGCCAGCAGGGTGACGATATCTCCGTACACGCGCACTGCGGGGAAGGTCTGCTCCAATAGCTTGCCGCCCAAGGTATCTAGGGCAAGATCTACCCCCTCTCCCCCTGTCCAGTCCAAAACGGCGCGCACAAAGTCTGTCTGCCGGTAGAAGATGGGCAAGCCGGCGCCTAGGGAACGGACAAACTCCGCCTTTTCCGGGGTGCTCACGGTGGTGGCCACTTTGGATCCCCGTAGACGGGCCAGTTGAATGGCCACATGGCCAACTCCACCCGCTCCCCCGTGGATGAGCACACTTTGGCCGGCCTGGAGACGCCCCCGGTCGTAAAGCGCTTCCCAGGCGGTGATCAGCACCAGCGGGGCAGCAGCAGCCTCCGCAAAGCTCAGAGTTCTGGGCTTGGGAGCCACAAAACGCTCGTCCACCACGATCAGCTCGGCGTAATTCCCCGCCTGCCTGCCCAGACCCCCGTGGCAGAAGTACACCTCGTCTCCCACTGTAAAGTGCCTAACTCCGGATCCCACGGCTTCCACAACGCCGGCACCGTCACACCCCAAAATGGCGGGCATCTCCTCTGGATAGAAGGTGCCCCGTTGCCGCAGTTTGGTGTCGATGGGGTTGACGCCGGCTGCCCTCAGACGGATGCGCAGCTCCCGCTCGCCGCGAATTTGGGGCTCAGGTACTTCTCGGAGCTGCAGAACCTCTGGCCCGCCGGGCACACTCATGACTACGGCTTTCATGCGCTCAAGTTGTCAGCTTCAGTTGGGTTGGCCCGCTCAAAGGATGCAGGGTAGAGTTTGTTCTGGTGATGAGAAGATGGGCATCTCCCCATTGGGGTGTTGCTTTGCAACCCTGCGGAGTCTTGCAGCTGCTCTCTAGCCTATTTTAGCTAAACCGCCGAGAAGCCCCGCGCTGTATGCGCAGGGTCAACATACCCACGCAAAACCGAAGCCGTCACCCCACTCCATGAAGCAATAAAAAGGCTAGTGACTAGTGACTAGTCACTACGCACTACTCTACAGGGCGGTGGGGCATCCCGTCCTTTTCGCGTCAGCGGGACGTAGTCCTTAAGCTCAGGAAATGTCTGAAGCGATAGCAGGGGTCACTGAGAAGCCCGCGCTGTGTGCGTAGCAACCCTGCGGGAAGCTAGCTACAGCGTCGGGAGTATGTCACGCAGCCTGCGACTTCATGGGCTCCGAGTAGGCCAAAATGAACTGAATGAACTGGTCGATCTCCAGCAGAATGTGTTCCGCCTCGGCCAGAGAGGTCGGTACGGTTGCCAGCACCTGGGCATCTACTTCTGCAGCCTGCCCCGCTTCTCGCAAGAGGTTCATCGAGTTATGGCTGAGCAGGAGCTCCAGCTCGTTCAGGGTTACCATGGCCAGCTGCTCCTCGGCTTGATGGAGCTTATTTTGCAAAGTCTGAACTTGTTCGGTTTGCACCTTCAGCCTAGCTTCCGCCTGCTCAGCGCGAGATACAGCCAGTTGTGCAGCTTGCTGGGCCTCATCCCGCTGAGCTTTCAGGAAGGCCATCTCTTGCTCCAATTGTGCCAATCGCTCTTGCAGGCTGTAAATGTGCTGATCCCGGTCTCCCAAAGCTCGCTCCAGCTCGCGATTTCGAGCCTCCATCTGCTGACAAGCTTCGTTCGCTTGGGCCAGCTGTTCCGCCAAGTTTGCCATTTCCTCTTCCATGTTGGTGAGCCGACTCAAGCGTTCCAAAACCTGAGCATTTTCGGCTTCCAGTTTCTCAATCAGCGCTTGAGCGCTCAACAGTTCTGCTTTGGTAGAGTCCAGCTCGCCGCAGACTTGGTCGTAGTTGGCGATTAGCTCGCCAAGCCGGGCCTCTTTGGCTTGCAGTTCTTCTCGTAAGGAGTTCATCCAGCGGTCGCTCTGCTTAAGCTGCTCTTGCAAAATCGGCTTGAGCGGAAAGAGTCGTTTGATGTAGCGCTGTAGGCGGCTGTGGGACTGATCCAATTTGGCGAAGGCTTCATTGAGAGAGAGATAAGCCTCGCAGAGTTTCGTGTAGCGCCGAGCCACAGAATCAGGATGATCCATAGGGTTATAGAGT
Organism: Thermostichus sp. OS-CIW-33; assembly: GCF_054059615.1. Classification (NCBI taxonomy): domain Bacteria; kingdom Bacillati; phylum Cyanobacteriota; class Cyanophyceae; order Thermostichales; family Thermostichaceae; genus Thermostichus; species Thermostichus sp. OS-CIW-33. The sequence goes on along the minus strand of NZ_JBSSCH010000001.1, from coordinate 157,095 downwards.
CCAGGTGGGGGTGCCGTGTCTATTTTATGCTGTTCATTCTATTGGCCAAGCCTGGAGAAGGAGGCATTTGATACAACAACTGGGGGCTTAATTTTACTTTAATATCCGGTGCCCCAATCTCTCTTGCGAGCCAAGGCCAAAGAGTCTGCCCAAATCCAGCTTCAGACATTGCCCACGGGCCATACGGAGACTAGAGCTTCTCCCCCAAGGCAATCATTCTCTTGACCGCAAAATGTTTATCTACACATTTAGTGTCTACAAGAGGATGCCCGCGAGTCCTAACGCTAGATACGCTGCAAAAGCAGGGCTCTTCATGGCTCAGACCGGCTGGGCATTGGGGATCCCTAGCTTCTCCAAATAGGCGGCTGCCCGCAGCAACTTGGCTTCTTGGTAGGGGGCGGCCACCAGTTGTACGCCAAAGGGCAGGGATCCACTCTCGCGCAACGGCAGCGAAAGCACCGGCAGACCGATAAACGAGAGGGGCTGGGTGTAGAGGCCGAGGTTGGGCCGAGTGAGAACCTCTACCCCATCGATCACCATCTTCTCTTGGCCGAGCAAGGGGGCAAAGCAGGGGGTGGTGGGGGCGATGAACAGATCGATCTCCTGAAAAATGGCCTGCACCTGCTGGCGATACCAGCGGCGAAAGCGCTGTGCCTGCAAGATCCAACTGGCGGGCAGCAAAGCTCCGGCCAAAAAGCGATCCCGGGTGGCCGGGTCAAAGTCGTGGGGGCGAGTTCGCAGGTTGGGCAAGTGCAGGTTGGCTCCCTCAGCAGCCGTGATCAGGAAGGCGGCGGCACGGGCGCGCTGGGCTTCCGGGATCCGCACAGTCTGGCCGACCCCCAAGGCTTGGGCCACTTTTTCTACTCCGGCCAAGATGGGGGGCTCTGCCCCTCGGGCAAAGTAATCATCCGCCACCGCGATGCGCAAGCCCTCGATCCCCTGCCCCAATTGCCCAAAGGTGGGATCTACAGGACGCCGGGTACAGACGGGATCTTGGGGATCCGGCCCTTGCATGACATCGAAGCTGAGGGCAATATCGGCCACCGAACGGGCCAAGGGGCCCACGTGGTCAAAGCTGGCGGCAAACAGAGCCGCTCCTGCCCGCGATAGACGGCCATAGGTGGGCTTGAGGCCGTAGACGCCACACAAAGAGGCCGGTACCCGAATCGAGCCGTTGGTGTCGCTGCCCAGGGCAAGGGGCACCAAACCTCCTGCTACTGCAGCTGCCGAGCCGCCGGAGGATCCCCCCGCACTGCGGCTGAGATCGTGGGGGTTGTGGGTGGGGCCGTAGTGGCTGTTTTCGGTGACGAAGCCGTAGGCGTACTCGTCCATGTTGAGGGTGCCCACCAAGATTGCCCCTGCCTGCTTGAGACGAGCCACCACCGTTGCATCTTGGATGGCCGGGGGATTCTCGCGGTTGATCGCCGAGCCAGCCAGGGTGGTGAGGCCGGCCACGTCAAATAAGTTCTTGACGGCAAAAGGCACCCCTGCCAACGGGCCTACAGGGATCCCTTGAGCCACCTGTCGATCCACCTGCTCCGCCGCTTGTAAGGTCGATTCCTCCAAGACAGCTGTAAAGGCATTGAGCTGGGGATCCCGCCGGCGAATCCGCTCCAGACAGGCGGCCACCACCGCTTGGGCGCTCACGGATCCCTGGCGGACAGCCCTGGCAATAGAGACCGCGTCAGCGCTGCCGAGAAGGTGGGGATCCCCGGTCATGGCTGAGGGTCAAAGGTGGGATCTGGCTCAACTATCGGCGGCAACGGGAACTCCAGCACCTGTTGAGCAATGGGCAGAAAGCGGGCAAAATTTTCGATCACCCCTGCTCGGTGGTCGGGATGCAGGGGCAGTTGCAGCAGTTGGGCCATCTGGTCGACGTAGGTTTCCGGATCCCAGGGTTGCATGGTTCTAGGGTCAGCAGGCCGGTTGCGGCAAAGATACCACAAGCTCGCCTGCGAACACCACCAGGCAGCCTCCAACAACAAGACCGTCGTTGGCTAGGGAGCGGCCATCTGCACAGCGTTGCCCTGCAGCGACCAGAAGCGCTCGTTGGGCAAGACAGGACGGGTTACCGCTTGCCGTTCCAGCTCCTCCAGAGCGACGCGGCGGCTACTTGCAGAGCTATTGGCGGCAGCGCTGGCTTGCAGGCGTTTGCGGAACAGACGCAACTGCTGCTGCTCTGCTTCGGGAGAAACATGCTGGGCAAAGAGGGGATGCAAGATTTTCTCCTCCTGATCAAACTGGGCCCGCAGTTTCCGATAGAAGTGAAGGGCAGCAGAGGGATCCACCTGCTGGGGAGTGCGCTCTGATTGGTGCAAAAAGCGCGTCAGCTCTGGAATCTGATCCCGCAGATGTTGCTCCAGCCGCTCAGTTTGGGCGCTAAGGTGGGGATCCGCCTGGAGAGCCGACCTGAGCAGGGGGTAGAGAACATGGCGCTCCAGTTGAATGTGGCGGGAGAGGCGCTGTCGCAACCTTTGTACACAGAGGCGTCGCTGCTCCAGATCCAACTCCGGCGCTCGAGACAGGCGAGTCAAAAACTGCAGGATGACGCGGTGCTGTTCAGCACAAAGGGCAACCAGCGTACCGGCAGAGGCTGCTCGCGTCAGCGGGAGGGACTCCTCAGAGGACATGGCATTCACAGCAGAAAAGTTTCATCCTAGCTTAACTTTGTCAAGAAATGGTGGCTTGCGTAAGGGTACGGGAATAGCGCAGGTGTCTTGGATACACTCGGGCAGCAATCCTGGGAAAAGTTGTCCAGATCTGAACTCCGGCAACGCCACTCTCTAGGCTTGCACAGGCCAGCGGCGTTTCCAAGCGGAAGTGGGCTCCAAAGAGGAGGCCTGCTGTTCCTGCTGGCGTTGCAGCCGGATTTGGGATCGCTCCCCTTGCAAGGTGGGATCCCGATAGGGCACGGCAGCGCGAGTTTTCAGGTGCTCCCACTCCATGGGGGAAAGAGGCGGCAGGTGGTCAGGTTGGGGCGAGGCCACTGTCCCCGGCCAAGGACGACCTACCGGGGGGGTAGAGCCGATGAAAAGCCCTGCTTCCAACAGAGCCGCTCGCACCGCCGCTGCACAGGAATAGGTGGCCAAAATGCCGGTTGGTCGCATCCGTTCAGCCACGGCCCGCAGGAAATCCACCGTCCACAGCTCTGGGCAAACCGAAGGGGAGAAGGGATCCAAAAACACCGCATCTGCCCACCCCAGCGGCACCTGCAACACCGTTTGCCGGGCATCGCCCCACAGCAACGTTCCGCGCCAGCGCTCCGATTGCCAGGATCCCTGTTCAATCCAGTGTTGCCATTCTTGCCCAAAGCTCCAGGTGGATCCCACCCCCGCCTGCCAAGCCTGGCGAGGCACTTCCGGGGATCGCTCCAGGCCGATTACTTCTACAGAACAGTGGGGCCGGATTTGCCAAATGGTTTCTAGGGCAAGGCCGGAGTTGTAGCCCAAGCCAAAGCAAATATCCAAAAGGCGAATGGGCTGGGCGGGATCCCGTTCCAACGGCAGCCGATCCAGCCGGCAAGGGCGGACAAACTTCTCCAGAGCCTCCTGGGCGGCACCACTGACGTTGTGAAAAGCCTGTCCAAACTCTTCCGAGAAAAAGGTCAGGGATCCATCCCCTGTGGTCAGCACCTGCCACCGAGTCTCCATCGCTTGCTGTTGTCTCTATTTTCAGTCGGGCGATTCTTTGATAGCTTGAGAACGTTGAGATGTGTTTCGCAGCTTACCGGCAGGGCTCTCGACATCCCTGAGTAGGGAGGATATTTCAACAGCTATGTCTCTACTGGATTGGTTTGCGGAGCGGCGCAGACAAACCTCTCTGAACCTGACAGGTAGCAGCCCCTTCGACAAAGAGCGTCAGGTGAGAGAAATTGCCGATGGCCTCTGGCAAAAGTGTCCTGCCTGTGACACCCTGACCTACACCAAGGATCTGCAGCAAAACTGGCAAGTTTGCCCTAGCTGTGGGCATCACCACCGCATTACAGCCCCAGAGCGTCTGGAACAGCTTTTGGATCCCGGATCCTGGCAGCCCCTGGACGAACACCTGGCTCCCACGGATCCCCTGCACTTTTTCGACCAAAAGCCCTACTCCGAGCGCCTGGCCTCTTATCAGGAGCGCACTCAGCTCAAGGATGCCATCGCCACAGGGCTGGGGAGTCTGGAAGGGATCCCGGTGGCGATTGGAGTGATGGACTTTCGCTTCATGGGCGGCAGTATGGGCTCGGTGGTGGGAGAGAAGATCGCCCGCCTCACGGAACGGGCCACCTGCGATCACCTGCCCTTGATCCTCTTTTCGGCTTCGGGGGGGGCCCGCATGCAGGAAGGGATCCTCAGCCTGATGCAGATGGCCAAGACCTCAGCCGCCCTACAAAGGCACCGCGACGCCAGACAATTGTTCATCTCCGTGCTCACCCATCCCACCTATGGCGGGGTAACTGCCAGCTTTGCCATGCTGGGAGATTTGATCCTGGCCGAGCCGGGCGCGCAGGTGGGGTTTGCCGGGCCCAACGTAATCGAGCAAACCATTGGCAAGGGCAAGCTGCCAGAAGGCTTCCAAACCGCCGAGTACCTGCTGGCCCAAGGGCTCATCGACGCGATTGTGCCCCGTACTGAGCTGCGCAAGCGGCTGGCCCAGTTGCTCTCTATGCACCGTCCCCGTTTGCACATGTCCCTTCCCTCCATAGACTCGGAGGCTTTAACCCTGCAACCTATGCTGTAGGTAGATCCGCCTAAGATGCGGAATTTGTGGCCGAGGCCGGATCCCTTCCCTGCGGGGGATGGAGTTCCTGCTAAGCTCTGGGGCGGCTCTTACTTCATGGGTTTACACGGCTTCCCTCTGGCTTGTTGGGAGAGGAGCTGGGGGCGAGAGGGCAGATGTTTTTGGAGGGAGCCGCGCTGTCCCTGGGGATCTTCACAAGATTTCCTGGTGGGCGGTAGCGGATGGTGTTAAGGTGGGGCATGAGGTCTTCACTGGAAACGATGGATTTCAAGCTGCGCATCCGTACTGCTGAAACTCCGCAAGGGCAAAAACTGGCAATTGTGCCCCTGGAAGGTCGTTTTGACGCCAAGGCCGCCTCAGAAGTTCGGCAATTGCTCCAGCAGGTTTTAGATTTCGGTTATCCCAATATGTTGATCGACATGTCATCGGTCACTTTTATGGACAGCTCTGGGCTGGGGGTGTTGATCTCGGCTTTGCGCAAGTGCCGTGCTGCCGGGGGCAACATTAGCCTTTGTTGCGTGCCGGAAAGTGTGGCCCTCGTCCTCAACCTCACCTCCATGGAAAAGGTACTGACCTGCTTTAGCGACCTGGAGACCGGCATTGCCAACTTTTCCAGCGCTCCCACTGCTCGTTAGGCCGACATTAGGCCTTACTTTTGGGGATCCCCCGATGCTCTTTTCAGCCCATCAGCGAATTCTGGTGATCCCTCTAGCAATTTTCTCAACAATCTTCAGCCATGCCCCAGACCGGCCTCGATACCTTTCAGCTTCTCTACCAGCACCACCGTGGCCCCAGCTTCTGCGAGCGCATGGTGGCGACGGCTCCTGGGCGCTTTAACGAGGCGTTTTGGCAGTTCTGGCAGATGCACATCGAGCCCTGTCTGCCTCCTGCACCGCGCTTGTTGGATCTGGGAACCGGGCCGGGGTTTGCTCTGGGTCAGTGGGCGCAACGCTATCCCGGAGGACACTTCATCGGGGTGGATGTGATGCCCTACATGTTGGAGCGAGCGGCGGCAGATTTGAAAGGGATCCCTGGAGTCCATTTGCTGCAGGCCGACCTGCACGACCCTCACTTGCCGCTTGCGGCCAACAGCATCGATGCAGCTCAGGCAGTGGTGGTGTTGCACGAGATGGTGCAGCCCTTGCGCCTGTTGCAGGAGGTGCTGCGTCTACTCAAGCCGGGGGGGCGATTTTTGCTGGTGGATTGGGTGCGCGCCCCGCTCAGCCTCTACTTCGATGCCGATACAGAGGCCCAACTCTTCCAGTCGGACACGCCTTTGGAAACGCTGCTGGATCAGTTTACCCACTTCTACGAGCACAATCGCTTCAGCGCCGAAGACCTGGTGTGGTTGCTGGAGAAGGTGGGTTTCGCAGTGGTGGCTCAGCAGCTCTACAACCAAAATCGCTTTGTGCGACTTGCAGCCGAAAAGCCTATCTCCTGAATGTCCAACTGCCCATAACGAGATGTTTTGGACTACGGAGTGCAGAATAGACCAATAAACAGAACAGTGTCCAAATCAATTCAGATTACTCTCGCTGTTTTCGTTCATGGCTGCAGGGATCCAATGGGCAGGCTGCGCCTGGGCAAACACCTGCACTTCAGTGCTCATCTTGCGCAGTTGGCGGGCTAACTTGATTGCCTTGTCGCGGGGAAGGGGTGGGCTCACCACCGCCGGCAGACAGCCCAATAGGGGTTTCAGGGCCGTTTTGGGCAGGCGTGCGTAGAACGATAAAGCCGAGAGGATCTCCTCTTCAAAATAGGGGTTGCGATACTCTAGGAGGCGCACCTGATACAGCTCTGGGGGAAGAGGCCGTCCTTGGGTTAAGCGAATCAGGGATTCCACCGTTCCCATCACATAGAGTTGATCGCCTTCTTTCAACAGGGTCTTGCCCTCTTTTTGCCAGATCTTGGGAAAAACACAGGGTTTCCCCGGTCGGGAGCGATGCAGCAAGATCACCAGGTCATAGTCCTGGGCCAGTTGGCGCAAGGATAGCCCCAGGTAGTGGCAATCGGCCGAGACCTCCAGCAGCGTCACCAGCAGAGTTTCCCCTTGCCAAGCCAGAGTGCCGTAGACGGATCCCACCAGTGCTGCTGTGGCAAAAGCCCGTGCCCCCAACCCGGTAGCGCTGTAGCTGATCCCCAGGGTCTGCATGTGGCGCTGCATGCGAGCCGCCAATTCGGGATCGGTAACCCGCAAAATGGTGCGGATCCCCGGCTGCAGGCTGTGGGCCGTCAGGGCCGTCTCCAGGTTGGTGAGATCGTCAGGGGTGGTGCAGATCAGGCAGCGGCTGCCTTGAATGCGAGCCTGCTGCAGCGTGCTTGCCAGGGCATAATCCCCACGAACCACCACCGCTCCCTCCCGTTCCGCTGCCTCCAAGAGAGGGTTCTCGCTATTGGGATCCACCACCACCACCTCGTAGCCCATCTGCCGCAACAACTGCAGCACCAAATAGCTCAGCCGCCCCAACCCTGCGATCACCACATGATCCTCTTTGGGCATACGGGCAGCCCGACCCAAGCCAAAGCGACTGCTCACCAATTTGTCGGTCACCAAGCCGTAAATCAACCCCACCAGGGCAGCCCCCACCAAGGTCATCATCACCGCCAGCACCTTCACCCCCAGCGGTGTTTCCGGCTGTTGAAAAGCCTCAATATCCCCGTAGCCCCCTGTCAGCACCACGATCGTCAGCAAAAGCCCATCGATGAGGGGTTTGCCGATCATCCTGAAGTTGATCACCCCCAGCACCAGCATGGCCCCCAAGGTGAAGGTGAGGGTGCGCACGATGGGCTTGACCTGTAGGAGTCCCTGCACTCCTCTGCGCAGCCAAGACCCAAGGGATCCCCGCCCCAACGACCTGCCTTGCCGTTGTTGTCGCTTGTCCTGCATCTGGCCGCTGGCCCAGCGCTGTGCCCGTGAGGAGCCCCGTCGCCCGTTGCGTTCCAACAGTTGCAGGTAGGCTCTGGGATCGCAAATGACCAAAACGCGATCCCCCTCCAGCAGCTCTGCCTCGTGGTCAAAGTCGTCGAAAACTCGCTGTTTGGAAAAGTTAGAAAGCCCATCCACCGGGTAATGAAACAGCACCCGCGCCCCAAAAGTTTCCTCCAGCTCCGAGAGGGGCATATGCAGCAGGCGGGAGTTGTATCCGATGGTCAGCTCTACCACGTTCCAGAGGGTGGTCTCTCGGTCTGAGACAAAGTAAGCCGGATCTGCCAGCTCTGGCGGAAGCGTGGCCGGCTGGGCTTCCAGCTGGGGCAGCTCAAAGTAGCCAACAAATTCGTCGGAAACAGCCTTAAGGGCAAAAGCCGGGGCAGCCAAAGCCGCCACCGATAGGGAAAAATGCTGCGGCAAAGCCGAGTCGAGATAGCGGGCAAGGCTGTGGTTGAACAGACGGGAGACGACACGCACCTGTGGATTGAGATCTCGAATCAGCAAAGCCAGCTCGAAATTGGCTTGGTCGCTGTCCTCCAGGAGCAGCGCCACCCTAATCCGCTCGATCCCAGCCCGCTGCAACACCCCCGGCTGGCGGGGATCCGCCTGTAGGTATTGCCACTGCTCTTCCAAATGAGGGGGCAGATCGGGAGCAACTACTACAGCGCGATGTCCAAAAGCTTCTAGGGCTTGGAGAGTGAGCTCCACCAAATCGTTGTAGCCGCAGACCAGGATAGAGACACCTGGATCCCTGCTATTCTCTTGCACCTGTGCATGAGGCGATCTCGAAAGGGAGCTCACCATAGCTCTGTCATCTACCCTGCTCCCTTTATACCCGAAGCCTCTTCAGCTTTCGCGAGTGCTGTCAATACCGCTGACCGCAAAGCCCTGGGTAGAGACCCGTTGCTCAACAAGACCGGCTGCGTTGCTGGCCATCTCAGGCGCTGTCGAGGACAAGGGGAAGCCACCCAGTTTCATCCCAAAGGGTGAAAAGTGAGAACAACTCCCAAGAGCTTGACCTGGTACTTGAGATCTCCTATCATTTCCTCAAGGCAAAGTTCTTGAATAAAAGTCTCAATAAGGTTGGCCCAAGATAAGAGCCAACAGAGTGAGGCTTGCGGGGACTGTCTTTGTCCTTTGGGCTTGGCTTTCCGGTGCTTTCTCAGAGAGAGCCTGGCCGGTGGAGCTGTGTCTCTTGAGATGTTTTTGAACTTAGGAGTTGGGTATGCGCTTATCGCGACGGCAATTTGTCAGTGGAGCCACGCTAGGTTCTGCGGCTCTGGCAGCAGGGTCTCTTCTGCGTCCGGCCCATGGCGCCAATCGGGAAGTGAACCTCTACACCTCGCGGCACTACGGCACAGACGAGAAATTGTACGAACTTTTCCAGCAGAAAACGGGCATTACCGTGAATTGGGTGCAGGGCAACGCCGATGAGATCGTCCAGCGCATCCGCAGCGAGGGATCCAACAGCCCCGCCGACATCTTCATGACGGTGGATATTGCCCGGTTGTGGCGCGCTCAGAACGAGGGCTTGTTTCAACCCATCCAGTCGGAGACGCTCTCCAAAAATATTCCCGAGTCTCTGCGGGATCCAGAGGGGTACTGGTTTGGCCTCACCAAGCGGGCGCGGGTGATCATGTACAACAAAGACAAGGTGGATCCCAAGGAGTTGTCCACCTATGAGGACTTGGCAAACCCCAAGTGGCGGGGCAAGGTGCTCACCCGCTCCTCCAGCAACGTTTACAGCCAATCCTTGACGGCTTCGATCATCTTGGCCCACGGGATCCCGGAAACGGAGCAATGGGCCCGGGGCTTGGTGGCCAACTTTGCCCGTCCGCCGGAAGGGGGAGACACGGATCAGATCAAGGCCGTGGCCGCCGGGGTGGGAGACGTGGCTTTGGCCAACACCTACTATTTGCCGCGTTTGATCAAATCCGACAATCCAGAAGAGCGCGCCGTAGCCGAGAAAATCGGCGTCTTCTTCCCCAACCAGCAGGATCGTGGCACCCACGTCAACATCAGCGGGGCCGGCATTCTGAAAACAGCTCCCAACAAAGACGCGGCCATCCAATTTTTGGAGTTTCTCTCCGGGCCAGAGGCGCAGGCCATTTTTGCCCAGAGCAACAATGAGTACCCGGTACTGCCCGGGGCTGAGATCGACTCGGTGGTGGCCAGCTTTGGCACCTTTAAGGAAGATACGATCAACGCCGCCAGCATTGGCCGCGTCACCCCTGATGCCCTAAAGGTAATGGATCGGGCCGGTTGGAAGTAGATCAGGCCTCCAGGACAGGCCCTGAGTGCAGCCTTTCATTGCTTGACGCCGTGAACGTTAAGCAGCTTGACGGTTCTTGGCCAAGCGTCGATACTCTAGGACGGCGTTGCTTCCGTTCGAGGCCGCTCAGGCGTCCTGTCTTTCTTTTTCAAAAGCTTCTGGAGGTTTGCCAAATGAAACAACTGCGAACAGCAGGCTTGTTCTTGCTCCTGCTTTCTTTAACTTCTTTCTACACCAATAGCCCGGCAAAGGCAATTGAAAACCTTCCCGAAAAGGCTCCTGTTCCAAAGCGGGATCTGCTTTTGACCACAGAAAACGGCGTCAAAATCTACAATGGTGGGTTTGGCTCTGGCCTTGCCTTTGATGGCCAATATTTTTATGTGCTCACCGATCGCGGTCCCAATATTGATGGAGCTGAGTCAAACGACAAGATTTTCCCTAAGCCAGACTTTACCCCTCAAGTTGCCAGATTGTCTTTGGACGGCAAGGGCTTCAAGTTGGACAGGGTCATCCTGCTGCAAGACGAGACAGGCAAAAATCTCACCGGGATCCCCAATCCATCTGACTCGGGGGGAACGGGAGAGAATGCCTACGATCTCAGCGGCAAGCAGCTTGCGCCGGATCCCAAAGGTATCGATCCAGAGGGGATCGCGGTGGCCAAAGATGGAAGCTTTTGGGTTGCCGACGAATACGGACCTCACTTGATCCATTTTGATTCCAATGGCAAGGCCATCGAGTGGCTAAATCCTTTTGGAAGTGGAGTTGGCGGCAAAAAGCTTCCAGAAGTTTACAAAAATCGGCGCCCCAATCGCGGCATGGAGGGGCTAACTCTGACGCCCGATCAGAAATACTTGGTCGGCATCATGCAGTCTCCGCTTTTGAACCCCAACAAAGATGTTCAAAAGACCGCAACTGTTTGCAGGATACTCTTCTATGAACTGGCCACGGGCAAGTTCAAAGAATACCTCTATCCTTTAGAGGGAACTGGCACCGCTGTTAGCGAAATTGTCGCCATTACCGACACAACCTTCCTGGTTCTCGAACGGGATGGCAAAACGCCGGGAGAGGACAAAGAGGTTACGAAGAAGATCTACAAAATCGATACTGCCGCTGCCACGGATGTCTTTGATCCTGGTCCAAATGGCCTGCTGGTTAACGGCAAGACTCTGGAGCAGTTAACCCAAGAGGAAATCATTGCAGCGGGGATCAAGCCCGTTTCCAAAGAAGAAGTATTTGACATTATGTCGATCCCCAATTATCCCCACGACAAGCCCGAGGGGTTGGCCATTCTCAACTCAACTACCCTAGCGATAGTTAACGACGACGACTTTGGCATCGTCTCGGAAAAGGGCGCGGTTCAAGAAAAAACTATGCCTTACCTTGGTAACAAGCAAGACGAGAACATCGTTTATTTCGTTAAGCTGCCCAAGAGCTTGTTTTGAGAGAAAACTTGGTTGGGGATCCCTGGAGGATCCCCTTTTCTTCCCCAGGAGTTGCTCAAGAGGTAGCTCCCGCCTGTTGAGATGGACAAAGAGATGAGGTTGAAGTTGTTGAGCAAATCTCTGCCGGGAAGTGGCTTCTTTCCTCTGAACGGCTGGGCGCTTCTGACTCTGACCCTCAGCGGTCTCATTCTCGTTCCTGTCCTTACGGTGTTGCTCAGCCTTTTTGCGGACGAGCGGCAGGTTTGGGAGCACCTGGCCGATACGGTCTTGGGGCTTTATGTGCGCAATAGCCTGGTGATGATGGCAGGGGTGGCGGCGGGGGTCATCCTGGTGGGCAGTGGCACTGCCTGGCTGGTGACCATGTGTCAGTTTTGGGGGCGGGCCTGGCTGGAGTGGATGTTGGTGCTGCCCCTGGCGGCCCCCACCTATGTGTTGGCCTACGCCTACACCGATTTTTTGCAGGTAACCGGCGGTTTCCAGATCTGGCTGCGGCGGGTAACAGGTTGGGGGATCGGCGACTACTGGTTCCCTAACATTCGCTCGTTGTGGGGGGCGATCCTGCTGCTGATCCTCACCCTCTATCCCTATGTTTACCTCTCGGCCCGGCTGGCCTTTCAGGAGCAATCGGTGGCCTGCTTAGAGGTAAGCCGCTCCTTGGGCTACGGGCCTTGGGCCAGCTTTTTCAAGGTGGCTTTGCCGCTGGCCCGACCGGGGATCGTGGCCGGCTGTCTGCTGGCCTTGATGGAAACCCTCAACGATTTCGGCACCGTCAGCTATTTCGGGGTAGATACCTTTACAACCGGCATCTACCGCACCTGGACGGCCCTGGGCAATCCGGTGGCGGCGGCTCAGCTTTCGGCGCTGCTGTTGCTGCTGGTGTTGCTGCTGATGGCGGTGGAGCAATTCTCCCGCCGGCGGGCGCGCTACTATCGCCAAGGGTTCAAACCCACCCCAACCCGTTACCGCCTACAAGGGATCCGGGCGGTGGGGGCTTGGCTAGCCTGTGGGATCCCAATTGGGCTGGGCTTCGTCGTGCCGGCCTTGATTCTGCTCAATATGACCCTGCGCCAGGGGGAGCTGGGTCGCCGCTTTTGGAGCTACGCCCAGAACAGCTTTCTGCTATCGACCATCACGGCTGTCATTGCCGTTTCCGTGTCGGTGGTGGTGCTGTACGGGCTGCGCATGCAGGGGCTAGGACGGGCGGGATCCCCGTGGGGCCTGCGGCTGGCAGTGCAGTTGTCTTCTCTGGGCTATGCGCTGCCTGGGGTGGTGATTGCAGTGGGGGTTCTGATTCCCCTAGGGTGGTTGGATCAACTGCTGAGCTACCTGCGGCAGGTGGTGCTGCAACAGCCACCCGGCCTGGTGATCAGTGGCACCCTCACGGCTTTGGTGTTCGGCTATCTGGTGCGGTTTTTGGCCGTTTCTTTGGCCACCGTTGAGGCCACGCTGCTGCGCATTCCCCCCAGTTTGGATGAGGCAGCCCGCAGCCTGGGGCAGGGATCCCTGGGCACCCTGTGGCAGGTGCATTTGCCCTTGATGAGGGGTGGCCTCTTGGGGGCTATGCTGCTGGTATTTGTGGATGTGATGAAGGAGCTGCCGGCCACGATGGTGCTGCGGCCCTTCAACTTCGACACCTTGGCGGTGCAAACCTACCGCTTGGCAGCCGATGAGCGTCTCGCGGAGGCAGGGGCACCGGCTTTGGCCATTGTCTTGGTGGGGATTTTGCCGGTGGTTCTGCTCAACTCCCAGATGGCGCGGCAACGCAACCTCGGCTCCTCAGGGGATCTCCTTTGAGAACCCTACAAGGCCTCCGCTCCGGCCACCACCTCCAGGATCTCCTGGGTAATAGCCGCCTGGCGAGCTTTGTTGTAGGCAAGACCCAGCGTGCGAATGAGCTCGCTGGCATTGTCGCTGGCGTTGTTCATGGCCGTCATGCGAGCTGCCAATTCGCTGGCCGCCGCCTCCTGCAAGGCCCGTAGCAACTGGTTGTTCAGGTACAGCGGCAGCAGTGCATCCAAAATCTGCACGGGATCCTGCTCAAAGATCATGTCCTGAGGTGGGGCCGAGACCGCTGCGATGACTTTGCTGCGCTCGACAGTAAACTCTCCGCCCCGCACCAAAAGACGAAAAATTTCATCGTCTTGAGTGGCCAACCGCGACGGATCGAGGGGCAACAGGGATTGCACCACCGGACGGGAGCTGATCAAAGAGACAAAGCGGGTATAGAGCAGCTCTACCTTGTCCACCTTCTCCGACAAGAAGGCCGAGAGGAGCTGATCCCCAATCTGGGCAGCCTCAGCCGCCGTGGGGATCTGCGACAAATTCACGTAGGTCTTGGCGATGGGAGCGGAGCGCCGCTGGAAATACTGCACCGCCTTGCGGCCCACCAGGTAAAGCTGCACCTGCTGCCCTGTCTCCTGCAGCTCGCGAACCCGCTCCTCGGTGCGCTTAATCACGTTGGCGTTGTAGGCTCCGCACAAGCCCCGATCCCCGGCCACCACCAACAGCCCCACCGTCTGGATGGGCCGCTGCTTCAGCAGAGGCAAGTTGACATCCTCCAGCCGCAGCCGCGTCTGCAGTCGATAGAAAACCTGGGCCAGCCGGTCGGCGAAGGGACGGGTGGCCATCACTTGCTCTTGGGCGCGCCGCACCCGAGCTGCTGCCACCAGCCGCATGGCCTCGGTAATTTTGCGGGTGTTTTTCACCGCCTTGATGCGATCGCGGATGCGCTTGAGGTTTGCCATAACCTACTCCCTCTATTTTGGTGGTCGACAGGGATCCGGGCCAGGAGAGATCCGCGTCACCCTAGGCCGCCTTGGCCACGAAGCTCTGCTTGAACTCTGTGATGGCCGTTTTCAAGATTTCTTCTGCCTCGTCGGTGAGCTGCTTGGTGGAGAGGACGATCTCGCCATACTTGGGATGGGTGGTGCCCAGGTAAGCCAAAAGGCCCTGTTTGAAGCTGGAGACCTTCTCCACCGGAATGTCATCCAAATAGCCTCGTGTTCCCGCATAGATAATGGCCACCTGCTGATCCAGAGACAGGGGAGAGTATTGCGGCTGTTTCAGCAACTCCTGCAGCCGTTGGCCGCGGGCCAACTGCTTTTGGGTGGCCTCATCCAGGTCAGAGGCAAATTGGGCAAAGGCTTCCAGATCCCGAAATTGGGCCAGTTCCACCTTGATGGAGCCAGCCACCTTTTTCATCGCCTTGGTCTGAGCCGCAGAGCCGACGCGGCTGACGGAAATCCCGACGTTGATGGCCGGGCGGATGCCAGCGTTGAACAGATCCGATTCCAAGAAGATCTGCCCATCGGTGATGGAGATAACATTGGTGGGAATGTAGGCCGACACGTCATTGGCCTGGGTTTCCACGATCGGCAGCGCCGTCATGGATCCCTCTCCCAGTTGGCTGCTCAGCTTGGCGGCTCGCTCCAATAGCCGCGAGTGCAGGTAGAACACATCCCCAGGATAGGCTTCTCGACCGGGTGGACGGCGCAGCAGCAGTGACATTTGCCGATAAGCCACCGCCTGCTTGGAGAGGTCGTCATAGACCACCAGGGTGTGTTTGCCCTGGTACATGAAGTATTCGGCAATGGTGGCACCACAATAGGGGGCCAGCCACTGCAACGGGGCCGGGCTATCGGCGCCGGCAGCCACCACAATGCTGTAGTCCATAGCCCCTCGCTCGGTCAGGATGCCCACCACCTGGGCGATGGTGCTCTGCTTCTGGCCAATGGCCACGTAAATGCAGATCACATCCTGCCCTTTTTGGTTCAGGATTGTGTCCACAGCAACGGTGGTCTTGCCGGTTTGGCGGTCGCCGATGATCAGTTCCCGCTGCCCCCGCCCGATGGGGATCAGGGCATCGATGGCGGTAATGCCGGTTTGCAGGGGCTCGTACACAGAGCGGCGATCGACAATGCCAGGTGCCGGAGATTCGATCAGGCGAGACTCCGTACACTGGATCGGGCCTTTGCCGTCGAGGGGGTTGCACAGGGGATCCACCACGCGGCCCAAGAGGGCTTCCCCCACCGGGATGCTGGCAATCTTGCCCGTGGATTTGACGGTGGATCCCTCTTGGATATTCCGCCCGGAGCCGATCAGCACGGCACCGATGTTGTCTTCTTCCAGGTTGAGGGCAATACCGGTGGTGCCATCCTCAAATTCCAGCAGCTCGCTGGCCATCACCTTATCCAAACCGTAGATGCGGGCAATGCCATCCCCCACCTGCAGAACTGTCCCCACATTGGAGACCTGCATCTCCTGGTTGTACTGCTCAATCTGCTGTTTGATGATGGTGCTAATCTCGTCTGGGCGAATGGTAGGCATAGCAGTCCTCTCAAGTAATGGGAAGGGATCCTCAAAAACCAACTTAGGCCAACTGCAAGGCAAGCCGGCGCAACTGTCCACGCAAGCTGAGGTCGATCACCTGGGATCCAATCTTGATGACCACCCCTCCCAGCAGCTCCGGATCCTGAGTGGCTTGCAACTCCACACCGCTGGCCTGGGTGAAGTCCATCACCCGCTCGCGAATCGATTGCTGCTGAGCTTCCGTCAAGGGTATCGCCGTCGTCACCTCGGCCAGGACGATGTTCTGGAGCTTCCGTTGCAGATCCAAAAAGCGCCGGCAGACAGCCCCGAGAAACATAATACGGCGGCGGTCGGTCAACAACTTCAGCGCATTCAGCAGCAGAGGGTGGATCTGATCGGCAAATACTTGCTGCAGCAGGTTCTTTTTGGCCTCGGCCTTGATTACCGGGTTGGCGAGAAACTGGCCCAGCTCCGGCGTAGCCCGCAAAACCTCGGCAATAAAGCGCATATCGGCGGCAAAAGTGTCCAGCAATCCCTGGCCTGACCCAAGAGCAATGAGAGCCTCGGCATAGGGATCCACCACCTTCTCAGCCATTGTGCTGCTGATCATACCTTTCTCCTCCTTGAGAGTTAGCGGGCAATCATTTGGATCCCTCTCTCGATCAAGCTGCGGTGAACCTCTTCGTTGAGGTGCTGCGGCAACTCCTGCTCCACCTTGCTCAAGGCTTGGCGAACGATCTGCCGACGCAACTCCTGAAAAACCCGCTCCTGCTCGCTAGACAACTCTTTCTCGGCATTGGCCCGCAGCCGCTCAACTTCCCGCTCCGCCTGCTCCAACAACTCTTGCCGACGGGCTTCGGCGTTGGCTTCCGCCTGCTTGCGGATACGTTCAGCCTCCTGCTGAGCCTGGGCCAGCTTTTGCTGCTCCTCCGCCAGCTTCTCGATGGCTTCCTGTTTGCGCTGCTCCGCCTGCCGCAGTTCTTCTAGGATCCCCTCCCGCCGCTTGGCCAGGGCTTCTCCCACCACTTTGCGACCCAAGATAAACAGCAAGGTGAGAATGATCGCGATGTTGATCAGGTTGCTCTCGAGAATCTTGGCCAAGAGATCCCCCTCTCCTGCCTTGGCTTCTGGGAGTAGCTCCGTGGTCTCGGCCACAGCCAAGATCCAACCGGCCACCCAACTCCACACAGGCATCGCAAGCTCCTCCAAAAGTACTTCCAACCAGCGATCTAACGAGCACTGCCCAACAGTTTCTGGGTAATCTGGGCGGCAATGGCATCCACCTGCTGCTGCAGCTGTTCGAGGGCTGCCTGCTTCTCTTGCTCGACCTGTAGCCGCGCCGCCTCCAGCTTCTGCTGGATCTCTGCCTGCACAGCAGCCAGTTTCTCGGAACGAATGCGAGCAGCTGCAGCCTCTGCCTCAGCGATCACCTGCTGGGCTTGCAAGCGGGCCTGGCTGATCTCAGACTCATACTGTCGGGTCAACGACACCGCCTTGTCCAACCGCTCTTGGGCTTCCGCTTGAGTGGTGCGGATGTAGTCGCTGCGGCTGTCGATAGCCCGCGTAACCGGCTCATAGAAGAGGGAGTTGAGCACTGCCACCAACAGCAAAAACTGAATGGCAATCAGGGGCAGGGTGGCATCCAGATCGAAAAGACCACCTTTTTCAGCCGCTTCAACAGCCAATAGAGTTTGGAAGAGCATGGGTGTTATGACCCCAACAGAAACTTAGGTCTACCGTCAGGCCGGGTTGGGGGGCGGATATGGCTCACCTCGGCCATCGCTGCGGCCCGCCCCCGTAGGACACTAGGCGAAGGGGTTGGCAAACAAGAGCACCAAAGCCACCACCAAGCCGTAGATGGTCAGAGCTTCCATGAAGGCCAGGCTAACCAGCAGGTTGCCGCGGATCTTGTCTTCCGCCTCAGGTTGGCGGGCCACCCCTTCCATCGCAGCAGCAGCGGCGTTCCCCTGTCCGATCCCAGGACCCAGGGATCCCAGACCAATGGCCAGAGCAGCAGCCAGAACAGAAGCAGCAGAGGTTAACGGATCCATAGTGAGATGCTCCTTGGTGATTGACACAACAACAACGTCTCTTGAGCTTCAGAGGTGATCGGGTCTGATACACTACAGCCTCAAATCACTCCCTTGTCGGCGGCTTTCAGAACCAATCTGTCAGCCCCAACAAACCTTACCAAAAGAAGGGATCCCTTGCGCTGGCCCATTTGAGATGATCCTCCCGAAAAGGTTCAAGATGGATCGACCGACCAGCGGGATCAATCGTGGTGATCCCCTCCTCCATGACCTTCCAGCGCCTCTCCAATGTAAGCTGCCGAGAGGGTTGAGAAGATCAAAGCCTGAATTGCCCCCGTAAACAGAAACAAAATCATCACCGGCACGGGGATAAACAAGGGCACCAGCAACACCAACACCGCAATCACCAGCTCTTCTGCCAGGATGTTGCCGAACAGACGGAAACTCAGGGAAAGGGGCTTGGTGAAATCTTCTAAAACGTTGATGGGCAGCAGAATCGGGGTAGGCTCGATGTACTTTTTGAAGTAAGACAGCCCCCGCTTGCTGATGCCGGCCACGAAATACATGATGCTGGTGAGCAGCGCCAACCCGGCAGTGGTGTTGATGTCGTTGGTGGGGGAGGCCAACTCCCCTTCCGGCAGGGGAATTAACTTCCAGGGGAAGAGGTTGCCCATCCAGTTGGAGACGAAGATGAACAGGAACAAGGTGCCGACATAGGGTACCCAGGGCCGGAAGTTTTTCTCGCCAATCTGGGCACGGGCAATGCTCTGCACAAATTCCAGGGCATACTCGACAAAGTTTTGCAGACCAGCCGGCTCCCGCTGCAGTTGACGGGTGCCCAAGATAACCACCGTCAAGATCAGGGCAATGGCGATCCAGCTGGCGATCAAAACCTGCCCGTGAACCGTGAATTTGCCCAGGTGCCAGTAAAGGTGATGGCCGACCTCGAGTTCTGCCAAAAGAGGAGGAGAGGAGAAGGACAGGTTCATGGGCATCACACAGAAGAAGATGAACGGGTCAAGGTCTGGACAAGATGAATGAGCAGGGTGACCTTGTAGGTCATGAACCCCAGGAAAATGGGCAATATCTGTAAAGACTTCACCTGAGTGGCTAAAACGATCAGCCCGACAAACAGAGCCAAACGCGTCACCCCCAAAC
This sequence comes from Thermostichus sp. OS-CIW-33, assembly GCF_054059615.1. Lineage (NCBI taxonomy): Bacteria > Bacillati > Cyanobacteriota > Cyanophyceae > Thermostichales > Thermostichaceae > Thermostichus > Thermostichus sp. OS-CIW-33. Next base: position 138,237 of record NZ_JBSSCH010000001.1, on the reverse strand, counting down.
GGTTGCGGCTTTTGCCCAGCTCCGCTACGCCGCGGCCCAGCATGCGCAGATAAACCACGCCAACAACCGCCCCCAGCAAGTAGTTGGCAGCTACCCCCAGAGAGTAAACCAGGGCCACTCCCACGGCAATGGCCAGACTTACCCCCAAGGTAACCAGCACCAGCCACAGCTGCAGCGCTTCATAGCTCCCGCTGCCAGCAACTGCTGCCCCCCTAGCTCCACCCTTCACCTTCCTCGCCAAATCGGGCTTCCCCAGGGCAAGGGGTGGCTCTGACGCAACTGGATCCCCTGTCTCTTCCTCCCGCTTCGGAGAAGGAGGTGCATTCTCCAAGGGAGGCAGTGGTCTGGGCTTCCACTGGGTCGCCTTCCAACGGGTAGAACTGTGAGAGAGGAGTCTGGAAGAACGGGCCATGGTTTCGAGGTCATGCCTCTCAAGGTTTGACCTTAACCCAAGATAACACGATTAAGTAACAATACTTAATGAGATTAAGTTGGGCCAAGGTCTGAAGGAGACTCCGCTGGTCGCTCAGACAGGCAGCTGGCCTTCCGAACGACAGGGATACTCCTCTGAGGAGCTAGCTAAGAATCTACCACTTTCGGGGATCGGTAGCGGCAAAATGGAAAACTTTCTGAAAGCTGTCTGGTGTAAAGTTTTGCTGGGGATGGTCAGCAGGCGTTAACATTCCGTAACTCTCTGTGTCCCGTCCTGGATCCCCCAGGTTTCATATACTAAGGGGCAGGAGTGGCAGAGGGTGAGGATGACTCCCCAGAGTTGGCTGGTGGATGCAATCTGGCTGGACTACCGCTTGGCAGTGGCGCTGACGGTGGTGATGCCATTGCTGCTGCTGATTTGGGCTTTTGCGGTGGGGTTGCGGCCCTTGATTCAGCTATTGATCGTTTATTGGCGGGTATCGAGCCTCTTGGCGGTGACGGTGTACCTGATGATTGGGGGCCTGCCCGTCAGCTTTCTCAGTGGAGCAATGGCGCGGCTGTTGATCTTGGTTTGTCTTTGGTTTTGGCGGGACTGGAGTGCTGCTCTCGAGCAGTCGAGAACCTGGGCGGCGCGAGCCTTTTTGCTCTGGCGGTGGGGCCTGACTGGTTATATGGGGGCCGGGATCCTCTTTTCGGGGGCCTTTGTGCCCTGTGCTTTCCGCACTTCTCTGCCGGAGGAGTGCCGGGCTTGGTTTGGGCCACCGCTGGGGTTTCGGGAGATCTTCCATCCCAATGTATCGCCGGAGCTGCTGGGGAGCGTGGGGGCCTGGGGGCTGGTGGCCTACCTGCTCTACAGCCTCTACTTTGTCTGGCGGCTGCGACCCGGAACTGATAAGGGGGAACTGGAAGCATGAGGGCCCTGCCTTGGCCCTTGGCCTTGGAGCGCTACAGCCAAGACCACCCGCAGGAGGTGCTCCGGGTTGAGGTGGAAAGCGAGGGAGAAATGGACTTGGTTCTTATCTACCGAGGCTACAGCAGCTCTTTGAGGCGAGCTACCCCCAGCGACCCCGAAGCGGCGGTGATCCCTCCCCAGGCCCGCTTTTTGCAGTTGGAGCGCTTGGCTGCCCCCTATCACCCCGATCGCTCACGGGTTCTGGCTGTCTATCGCAACTGGGGAGAGCTAACAGCATGGCTGGCCCAAGAAGGGATCCCAGTGACGGAGTAAGGGATCCCTGGCACCTACCGCCCCACAGGGCTGGGTTGCCGCTGGAGGATGGTGTATTCTGCCGGCTGCAAAAGCGAACGTCCTGTCATTTCGGGGGGCTGAGGCAGGCCCAAGATCTCCAGCAGGGTGGGGGCCACATCAGCCAAAGTGCCGTTGGAGCGCAACTTGACATCGCCGCCACAGCCGGGGATTTTGCGCCTTTCCCCCTCCACCAGAATGCAGGGAACGGGGTTGGTGGTGTGGGCCGTCCAGGGGTTGCCGTTCTCATCCCACATCAGCTCGGCATTGCCGTGATCCGCCAGGATCAAAGTGGTGCCTCCTGCATCCACCACTGCCGCCAGCAACCTGCCCAAACAGCGATCTACCGTCTCCAAAGCGCGGATGGTGGCTTCGTAGTTGCCAGTGTGACCTACCATGTCGGGATTGGCATAGTTGAGCACCACCAGGCTGTATTCGCGGCGGGCGATGGCCTCTATCGCTTTGTCGGTCACTTCCACTGCCGACATCTCCGGCGCCTGGTCGTAGGTGGTCACCAGCGGGCTTTGCACCAGGATGCGATCCTCACCGGGGAAGGGCTGCTCGATGCCGCCGTTGAAGAAGTAGGTGACATGGGCGTATTTTTCCGTCTCGGCAATGCGCAATTGCTTGAGGCCGGCCTCGCTCACCACTTGGCCCAGCAGGTGATCCAGGTTCTGGGGCTTGAACAGCACCTGCACCGGCAGCTCCGCCTCGTACTGAGTCATGGTGATGAAGGTGAGATCCGGCAGCAAGGGGCGCTGAAAGCCTGAGAAATCTGGGCAGACAAAGGCTTGGGTAAGTTGGCGGGCGCGATCTGGGCGGAAGTTGAAGAAAAGCACCGCATCTCCCGGCTGCACAGCCCCCGGAGCCAGGCGGGTGGGCGGGATGAACTCATCTGTGAGATCCTGGGCATAGAAAGCTTCCATCACCTCCGCGGCGCTTTGTCCACGGCCAGGGCCGTCTTGGGTCATGATCTCGTAGGCCTTTTGGGTGCGCTCCCAACGGCGATCCCGATCCATGGCGTAGTAGCGTCCGCTCAGGGTGGCGATGACGCCATTGCCCAGCCATTGCAGCTCTTTTTCCAGGGCGGCCAGAACCCTGGCACCATCGCGGGGCAAGGTGTCGCGGCCATCGGTGATGGCGTGGACATAGGCCGGAATCTCAGCCTGGGCCGCCAGCTTGAGCAACCCATAGAGATGGTCGATGTGGGAGTGAACCCCCCCCTCGGAGCAAAGGCCAACGAAGTGAAAACGGCCCCCTCGCTCTCTGAGCTGGCGACAAACTTGCATCAACAAGGGATCCTGGAAAAGGGATCCTGTCTCTATCGCGTCGCTGATGCGCACCAATTCCTGCGGCACTACCCGCCCTGCCCCCAAGGTCAGGTGCCCGACTTCAGAGTTGCCCATCTGTCCTGCCGGCAGGCCCACAGCCCGACCCGAAGCTTGCAGCAGGGTGTGGGGATAGGCAGCCCAAAGGCTATCCAGGACAGGGGTTTCCGCAGCCAGCACCGCGTTGCCATCGAGAGCATCCCGATAACCCCAGCCATCCAGGATCACCAAAACCACAGGTGCTACCGATTGCGAATCCATGAAATGGCCTCTCGTTTTATTTAAGACATAATACCAGCCCAGGCAACACGATACCGGATCTTACATTTGCGCTCAAGATTTCAGTATTATCAATCTTCTTTTGAGAGGATAAGGAAGTGCCTGCACAGGCAGGATGGAGTCTTTAGAGCCAACTCCTATGGACAACTGTGCTGCGGTCAAGAGTATTTCTGCGGATGGAATTGCAGATGGGATCCTCAGGGGCTGGGCTGCAACCGTTTGCGCAGAGACTCCGAGCGCCGCTTAGCAATGGCATTTCGGGGATCCAACTTCAGGGCAGTTTCGTAAGCTTCCAAGCTTGGGCCATAGAGATTTTTCTTCTCATAGGCATGGGCCAGATTGTTCCAAGCAGTTACATAACCGGGATCCGCAGCCACGGCATCCTTGTAGTAGCGGATGGCCAAGTCGTACTGCCCCTGGCTGAAGTAGGCAAAACCGAGGGCGTTGCAGACGGGGGGAATGTTCTCCCCGGCCACTTCTAGGGCTTTTTTGAGCTGGGCAACCGCCTGGTCGTAGAGGCCTTTTTGCAAATAGACGCTGCCCAACTCGTAGTGCTCCTGCGGGGATCCCTTGCCTTTGCTCAGGCGGGGCTGCAGCTCACGGATGACCTTTTCCTGGGCCCGTACCCGCAGCACCTCCCGCAGGACAAAGAAGCCCGCCACGCCGAGGATACTGGCCAGAGCCACCAAATACAGGAGGGGAACGTTAACGCCCATTTTGCTTGATCCACTTGCCTGTGACTGGCCTCGCTGGCGTCACGCCTGCAGGTGAGCCTCGATAAACCAAAGATCTTTGTCAATCTGGCGCGAGATCTCGGTGAACAGGTCTGCTGTGTCGGCATCCCCCAGTTCGGTGGTGCGGTCAATGTTGCGGCGGACGGAAGCTGCATAGTGAGCGTAACGGGCTGCCAAAGCCTGCAGGTGATCCCGACCCTCTTCAGCGGCCAGATCGTACTCCGGCAAGGTGGAGGTTTGGGCAACGATGCGAGCCGTGCCGCGGGCGATGCCCCCCAGCGCCGTAACCCGTTCCGCCAGCATGTCCACGTAGTTTTCCAGGGTGCTGGCAAAAGTGTCGAACATCTCGTGCAAGGCGATGAAGTGCATGCCTTTAACGTTCCAGTGGGCCTGTTTCACCTGCGTCTTCAGATCCAACGTGTCTGCCAAGGACTGGTTGAGCAGCTCCACCAGTTGCGCGCGAGCCTCTGCTGGCAAATCGATCTGGGTGGGGTAGAGACGGGTTTTCTCGGCGGTAACCATGGCCAACCTCCTAACTGTGTTTCCATTATCGGGGATCCGCTTCGGCTTCCCAACTGAGCCCATAGTAACACAAACTCAAAATGAGTATGAGTTAGGGGGCTACTTACCGATGCAGAAGCGGCTGAAAATCTGATCCAGCACTGATTCCGAGATCTCCTCGCCAGTGATCTGGCCAAGGGCATGCAGGGCGCCCCGTAGGTCGATGCTCCAAAAGTCCAGGGGGAGCTGAGCTTGGATGGCCTGCCCCACCTGTTCCAGGCTGACTTGGGCTTGTTGGAGGGCAGCGGCCTGCCGCTGGTTCAGGCTTATCTCCAGATTGGGCTGGGGACGTCCCTGGGTGACAAGCTGCTCCAGGGCTTCTTCCAGCTCCGGGATCCCTTTCCCTTGGGCGGCAACGGCGGGGACGCGGTGGGCAATTTCGGGGGGGAGAGGGATCCCCTCTGGCGGGGCGAGGTCGGTTTTGTTGATCACCAGGATGAGGGGGCGATGGCGGATCGACTCGTAGATGGCGGCGTCGGCAGCCGTCCAGCCCGCTTGGGCGTCGATGACCAGCACCAGCACATCGGCAGCCTGGGCTAGGCGTTGGGAGCGCTCCACCCCCAGCCGTTCCACCGGATCTTCGGTGGCGCGGATGCCGGCAGTGTCCAGCAGTTGAACGGGGATCCCTTTCACCACCAGGTGGGATTCCACCACGTCGCGGGTGGTGCCGGGCAGATCGGTGACGATGGCCCGATCCTGTCCTGACCAAGCATTGAGCAGGCTGGACTTGCCCACATTGGGCCTCCCGACAATGGCCACCTTCACCCCGGTGCGCAGCAGTTGTCTCCGTTCTGCCGTGGCCAGCAGGGCTTGCATCTGGGCTTGAATAGCTTGGAGCCGGGCCTGCCAAGCAGCAACGTCCAAGGGGGGCAGATCCTCTTCAAAATCGATGCGAGCCTCAATTTCTGCCAATAAACCCAGCAGCTCCTGGCGCAGGGCGCGAATGGATCCCCCTAACTTACCCTGCAAGCCTGCTAGGGCCATCCGGGCCGCCTGAGGGGAGCGGGCCGCCACCAGATCGGCCACACTCTCGGCCTGGGTGAGGTCAATGCGGCCATTCAGAAAAGCGCGCAGGCTAAACTCCCCCGGCTGAGCCAGCCGCGCCCCCTGCCGCAGGCATTGTTGCAACGTGGCCTGAACCACCATGATGCCACCGTGGCAATGCAGCTCTGCCACATCTTCGCGGGTGTAAGAACGGGGGGCCTGCATCCAAACGGCCAGCGCTTCGTCTAGGATTTGGCCTTTCTCGTCGCGGATCCAGCCGTAGAGGAGCCGATGGCTCTCCCAGACTGCGTTGCGGCGGGCAGGGGTGAAGATGGCTTGGACAATGGGAAGGGCTCGTGACCCGGAAAGGCGCACAATCCCCACGCTGCCCTGTTCAGGCACCACCGCAGTGGCAATGGCAGCGATCGTATCGGCCAGGGGCGCAGTCGGATCCATCCCAAATAGAGCCCTGAGGGAGTTCGAGCAGCCGTTGGATTACAGCTCGGCATCCACTGGATTACAAATCGACATTCAAGTTAAAAAGCCACGCCCTCAGGCTGAGGGCAAGGTAGCCTGACAGTGGAAACAACGCTCCTCCCAGTCTTTATGAAGCCGCTACGCACGTTTAAGGTCACTCCCTACCTGCCTACTCCGCTGGAAAGTCTGCGCTTGTTGGCTTACAACCTGCATTTTAGTTGGAACGTAGAAACCCGCAGCCTATTCCGGCGCATGGATCCCGATCTGTGGGATGCCTGTGCCCACAACCCGGTGGCTCTTCTGGGTCGGATCCGGCAGGAACGGCTGGATGAATTGGCGGAGGATCCCGGCTTTTTGGCCCAGTTGGAACGGGCCAGCCAACAACTGCAGAGCTATCTGCAGGAAGACACTTGGTACCGCAAGTATCGTTCGGCCCAAGCGGTGGAGGGGGAATGCTATGCCTATTTTTCGGCCGAGTTTGGCTTGGCCGATTGTCTGCCCATTTACTCAGGGGGCTTGGGGGTGTTGGCCGGGGATCACCTCAAGGCGGCCAGCGATCTGGGCTTGCCCCTGGTGGGTGTGGGCTTGCTCTACCAAAAGGGGTATTTCCGCCAGTACCTCAACCCCGACGGCTGGCAGCAGGAACGCTACCCAGTTAACGATTTCTTTAACATGCCCCTGGAGCTGCAGAGAGATGCGGAGGGCCGCGAAATTCGCATTGAGGTGGATTATCCCAACCGCAAGGTGTTCGCCCGCATTTGGAAGGTGACGGTGGGGAGGGTGCCCCTCTATCTTCTGGACACCAACATCGAGCCCAACAGCCAGTACGACCAAGACATCACCGATGAGCTGTACGGTGGCGACCAAGATCTGCGCATCCACCAGGAGATCATGCTGGGGATCGGCGGCGTGCGGGCTTTGCGCGCCCTTGGCATCCATCCCACCGTCTACCACATGAACGAAGGGCACTCGGCCTTTTTGGCAGTAGAGCGGATTCGCCTGTTGATGGTGGAGCAGGGGCTGAGCTTTGAAGAGGCCTGGCAGGTGGCCAAGTCCAGCCAGATGTTTACCACCCACACGCCGGTGCCCGCCGGGATCGACCTATTCCCGCCCGACAAGATCGATTACTACCTCGGCTTCTACTACAGCCAGATGGGCCTGAGCCGGGAGCGCTTTTTGGCTTTGGGACGGGAAAATACCGGCGACTTCCAATCTCCCTTCAGCATGGCAGTGCTGGCCATCAACATGGCCTCTTTTGTGAACGGTGTGAGCAAGCTGCATGGGGCGGTTTCCCGCAAGATGTTCAGCCGGCTGTGGCCTGGGATCCCGCTGGAAGAAGTGCCGATTACTTCCATCACCAACGGGGTACATGTCCGCACCTGGGTGGGGGAGGAGAACCAAGCCCTCTACGACCGCTACCTGGGGCCGGATTGGGCAGAGGCTCCTCCTTCGGATCCCCTCTGGAAAAAGGTGGATCGGATTCCGGATGGGGAATTGTGGCGGGCCCACGAGCGCAGCCGCTCCCGCCTGATTAACTTTACCCGCGAGCGCTTGATGGAACAGCTCCAGAAACGGGCTGCCTCAGCGGCTGAGATCCAACGGGCCTCTGAGGCCCTCAACCCGGAGGTGCTTACCATTGGGTTTGCCCGCCGCTTTGCCACCTACAAGCGGGCCACCCTTTTGTTCCACAACCTGGAACGGCTCAAGGCTTTGCTCAACCATCCTCAGTACCCGATGCAGTTTATCTTTGCCGGCAAGGCCCACCCCCGCGACATACCCGGCAAAGAGCTGATCCGCCAGATCGTGCAGGTGTCGCGGCAGCCGGAGTTTCGCCAGCGCTTGGTTTTCATTGAGGACTACGACATGTATGTCACCAGCTTGATGGTGGCCGGGGTGGATGTGTGGCTGAACAACCCCTTGCGCCCCCGGGAGGCCAGCGGCACCAGTGGCATGAAGGCGGCAGCCAACGGTGGACAGAACCTCAGTATTTTGGACGGCTGGTGGGACGAGGCTGACTATTACCAGACCGGCTGGCCCATTGGCCGCGGTGAGGAGTATGAGGATCGCGCCTATCAAGATGAGGTGGAGTCGAATGCCCTCTACGACCTGCTGGAACAAGAGGTTGCCCCTCTCTTCTACCAGCGCGGCAGCGATGGCCTACCCCATCAGTGGATCCAGCGCATGAAGCAGGCGATTCGCCTCAATTGCCCCCAGTTCAGCACGCAGCGCATGGTGTTGGAGTACGTCCAGCGAGCCTACATTCCTCTCAGCAACTACTTCGACCGCATGCGCCGTGACCACTTCGAGTCGGCCCGCCAGTTCGTTCGTTGGCAAAACCACCTGCAGGAGCATTGGTACAACATCCAGGTTCTCAACGTCCAGATCGAAACCCCGAAGAAAGCTGCCGCTGCCGGCCTTGCCTTGGCACAGGATGACCAAGTGGTGATGGCCAGGGATCCCCTCACCGTGACGGTGGAAGTGCGGCTGGGATCCCTGCAACCTCAGGATGTGATCGTGCAAGCTTATCAGGGGCCGGTCAATGATGAGGGCCAGATTCAGAAGGGACAGGCGACCCCCCTGCGCTATGTGGAGACGCTGGAGGATCGGGCCATCTTTTCCGGCCAGATTTGCTATGAGGCCAGCGGCTTGCAAGGGTTAGCCATCCGCTTGCTGCCCTTTCACCCCGATATGCACGATCCCTATGAGCTGCGGTTGATGCTCTGGGCGTGACATACTCCCATCACTGACCCTACGGGTACAGTGTGGGCTTCTCGCTTCATCGGGGAGCCTACGCAAGAACCCTCTGCGAGCAGACACGGGATGTCCCACCGCGCAGCTGCACCAGATTCCGGCAAAGCCGTTTTGTGCAACTACTCTCATCATACACCATGTGGGGGTATCTGTATCCCGACACTGACGCTACGGGTACAGTGCGGGGCTTAGCTACCCCCACACCCCCACAAGCTAAAGGGTTGGGAGGAGCACGGGGATCCCCTTTCTACTCTTGATCCAAGTGAGCTACGGGAGCTTTTTGGGCTTGAGCTGTTCGGCGTTTTTCGCTGCCAAATCGGGCAGAATCAGAGAGAAGCTCGCGAGCAGATTAAAAAAACAGGATACGCTCGTAACAGCGGTGCAGAGCAGTATGTTCAGAGCCCACGACTCTGCCGGTTTGCGCCTTTTGATTGCGGTTGCCCTGTTGCTGGGGAGCATGGCCAGCTGGCGGCAGGATCGTCTTTTGGCAGTGATGGGCCTGGTGGGTGCAGCCGCCATCTCTGCCTTTACCCGTCCGGCCATCTTGGCCTACAACCGTGGTCGAGAACGGTGGCTGAACCGGGATTTGCTGGGGGCTATTGAACAGCTCAGCTTGGCTCTGCAACGGGATCCCTGCCTGGCCAACGCCTACATTTTGCGGGGAGAAGCCTACTTTGCCCTCGGCCAAGTTCCCCAAGCCTTGGAGGATTTCGGCCAGGCGATCCGGTTGGCCCCGCGGCGACCAGAACCCTATTTTTATCGCGGGCTGATTCGTCAATCTCAGGGGGATCTCCAGGGAGCAACGGCGGAGTTTGCTGAGCTGGTGCGCCTACACCCCAATGTCCCCCACCACCTCAGCTTGGCCAACCTGCTCATGCAACAGGGATCCCTGCCTTTGGCCCTAGCTCATCTGGATGAAGCCATTCGCTTGGATCCCACCTCAGCGCTTGCCCATTCCCAGCGGGCCCGTTTACACAGCTACCTGGGCACCTGGGAGGCGGCTTTGTCCGATTGGTCGCAGGCTATTGACTGGGATCCCAGCCCAGCCCATTACTACCAGCGGGGTGTGGCTTATGCCTGTGGTGATCACTTTGACGAGGCCATTGCCGACCTCAGCCGCAGCTTAGAAAGAGAACCCCAGCAGCCCAACGTTCTCTACATCAGGGGCAACCTTCTCTATGCGCTGGGGGAGATCAAAGCTGCTTTGGACGACTACGAGCGGGCCTTTCGCCTGGAAGCGGATATGAACCGGATTGACCTCTCCGACGAGTATGGCTTGTACGGACGAGGGCTGGCCTACTGGAATATGGGAGATAAAGCAACAGCTTTTTCGGATTTGCAGGCAGCTTTGCAGGTCAGCCGCCAACATCACAACCTGGCTCTGGAGCAGCGGGTGCGCCGGTCTCTGCTGCAACTTAGCAATCCCGATTCTGCTTAGCGGAATTGACGTTAACTAGCTATTCCTTAGTAGGTGCTTTGCCTGACGCTGCGACTCCACGACGCTGCCGCTGAGGCCCAGATCCTGAATCGCCTGCAGCGGCTGACAGAGTTTTCTGTTCCTGAAGCAGCGGGGGGCTGAGGCCAAAGCAGTAGCCGACATTGCGCACTGTGTGGATCAAGCTGGGCTGGCGCGGATCCCGTTCCAGCTTTTTGCGCAACGAGAGGATATGGGTATCGACGGTGCGAGGGTTATCGGTGGAATCCGGCCACGCTCGCTCTAGTAGCTCTAGACGAGAGACGGGATCCCCGTCCGCCTGCACCAGCACCATCAGCAGGCTAAACTCCTGGGGCGTGAGGTCGATCCCTTCCCCGGCCAAGGCGACGCGCCGTTGCACCAAGTCAATTTTGAGATCCCCGTACTGCAGAAAGGTAGGGGGGATATGACGCTGTCGCCGCCGAGCCAAGGCTAGAAGGTGGGCATCCAGCAGTTGCATACTAAAGGGCTTGGTGAGGTAATCGTCCGCTCCTGCTTCTAGGCCGGCGATAATGTCCGCTTCGGATCCCCGGTGGGAGAGTAGCAAAATCAGCAGATCGTACTGGCGATGGGCCCACCGGCACAATTGCAGCCCGCCGCGGTTGGACAGCTCCGCATCCAAAATCAGCAGGTGAATGGGCTGGTGTTGCAGCAGAGTCTTTGCTTGGCGAAGGGTCTCTGCTTCCCAAACTTGGTGTCCGGCCTGTTGCAAATGCCAACACAGCAAGCTGCGCAGATGAGGGTTGCCTTCTGCCAGCAAGATGTGCAAGGGTTGCATGGCTGTCCGGTTGGGATCCCGCCCACATCATAGTGCTCCGCACCGCTGACGCGACAGTGCTATGCCTCCGGCACCCTACCGGGAACCGCACCGCTAACGCGACAGTGCCATGCCTCCGGCACCCTACCGGGAACCGCACTGCTGTCCCAGTAGATAGCGAGTCACCTTGGACTCCGTCCCGCTAGCGCGAACGGGCAATGCTGTTCGCCTTTGGCAGCGCACGGCGTTGTAGACTGACAATCTCTACCAAGACCAAAGGGCTCTGCACTGCTGACGCGATGGCCGATTCTCTCCCCCCCATTTCCGAGCGCAAACAGGATCACCTGGACATTATTCTGCAGCAGGATGTGGCTGCCAAAGGGATCCGCACCGGCTTTGAGCGGTTTTTCTTTGAGCACGTGGCGTTGCCGGAGCTGCTATTGTCGGAGATCGACCTGAGCTGCGAGTTCTTGGGAAAACGCCTACAGGCACCCCTGCTCATCAGCAGCATGACGGGGGGAACAAAGGCTGCCCGTGAGTTGAACCGACAACTGGCCGCCGCCGCCCAACAGTTGGGCATTGCCATGGGGGTGGGATCCCAGCGGGCAGCTTTGGAACATCCAGAGCTGGCCCGGACTTACCAGGTGCGCCAAGTGGCCCCGAATATTCTGCTGCTGGCCAACCTGGGTGCCGTTCAGCTCAACTACGGCTATGGGGTGGAGCAGGCGCGACGGGCGGTGGAGATGATCGAGGCGGATGCATTGATTCTGCACCTCAATCCTCTCCAGGAGGCGGTTCAACCCCAAGGGGATCCCGACTGGCGTGGATTGTATGGCCGCATCGAACGGTTGGTGGCGCAGTTGCCGGTGCCGGTGGTGGTGAAGGAAGTGGGCAATGGCCTCAGTGCCAAAGTAGCCCAGCGGCTGGCCGAATGCGGTGTGGCGGCCCTAGATGTGGCGGGAGCGGGCGGCACCAGTTGGAGCGAGGTGGAGGCCCATCGCCAACCAGATGCTCTCAAGAAACGCATCGCCCACAGCTTTAGGGATTGGGGGATCCCAACGGCTTTGTCCCTGCTGGAAATTCGTCGCCTGCTGCCGGACTTACCCCTGGTGGCCAGCGGCGGCATCCGCAATGGCATCGACGCGGCCAAAGCTATCCGTCTGGGAGCCGATGTGGTGGGTATGGCCGCCCCCGCTTTACACGCCGTCTCCCAAGGACAGATGCAGGCAGTGGTGGACACCTTTCGCGCCGTGATCGAGGAGCTGCGCATTGTTGCCTTTTGCACTGGATCGGCCAACTTGGCTCGGCTGCGACAAGCTACCCTGCGGCGGCAGGATACTTGGGATCCCTTGCCCTAAACTCCAAGCACTTGCCACAACCTGAGGGTCAATACCAGAGCCCCCAGATGATAGGGCCACTGTATGCTTTGTCGAGATGCTTTGTCGAGCTATTTTGCCGGTCAGCACCCAGGAGAGAACCAGAGCCAAGATAGCGTGGATCCCTGGAAAAACCGAATCACCGCCCGGTCAACCTGCCAGAGATAGAAAGAAGGGATCCCGGCTGGGAGAAAGTTGCTCAGGTTACCAGCAGCACCTAACCTGCCTCCATCTGGACGGTCAAGGCAAGTGCAATTGTCGGCTAATCCGCACCATCGGCCCCAGTCCCAGTCCCGTTGGGTTCAAAGCCTGCATCTCAAACAAGGCCAGAATGTGGCGCACTTGCAGCTCTGGGCGCGTAGAATTCACCCCCATCGCCACCACCAAGCCGCAATAGCCACCCGTATCCCGGCAACGCCGCTCCCAGCGCTTGCGAGCCATGGAGTGAACGGGATCATCTTCGGGAAACTCCCCAAACAGGTGCAGATCGCGATTGCCCGTTTGCACAATTTCCAAGTCGTAGCGATCGCCATCGAAGGGATCCACCCCTGTGTTGAAACAAACGCCTTGCGGCCCACCTTCCCCACGCAAATTCTCGATGAGCTGCTTTGCTTTTGATCGAGAGGTGCGCACAATCACCACCGGCAGCCCTTCTCCATTTTTCACCAGCTTGCTTTGGGGGAGAGGATGCCATTGCCCCGTGCGACGCAGCATTTCCACCGTTGTCCACGGCAAGACCCCCAGGCCTATCTGCGCGCCCTCGGGCACCAAATCATCCCGCAGCAGGGTTTGGGCAGGTTCTTCCTCCTCCCCTTCCAGCTGCAGCAGCTCTTCAGCCACGTCCGGCAGAGTGCGCACCTGCACCGAAAGGGTTGCTCCCTTCTCTTGGGGGTTGGGAATGCGGTACCGACCTTGATAGGAGCGAAAGTCATCTTCCAGCTTGCGGTGGTACTGCTTGAAGAAGCGATGCAAGGCTTCCAAGGCCACCGATAAGGCCGCCGCCTCATCCTCCTGCAAAGTCACGCGCAAGCCTTCCAGGGGGTGAATGGTGCCAAAGTTCGGCTCAACTTCCTCGGGATCCAAATCTGCCAAGTCCAGATCCGGCAGTTCGTTAAGTTCAGGATTGCGAGCTTGGAAGGTGAGATAGAGACAATCTTGTCTGAGGAAGGCTTCCTCCATCTCTTCGGGAGTATCCGGCTGGCCCGCATCCTGGCGAAACTGTTTGAGGGAGGGCAGCGAGCGATAGAAAAGTACCCCATACTCCATGCCCAACCGCCCCATCACCGAGACATAAAGGGTTTGGATATCCCAGTGATTTAGGTCGATCGCCAGGATTTGGTGATCCTCTAGGTAATCCCAGGGAGCATCTCGCCAGAGGGTAAGGGCTTTGCCGGCCAGCAACTCAGCATAGTGTTCCGGCAGAGGGGGAGGGATCCGCTCGTTGGCCTCTTCAAAGCTCTGCAGGATCTCGTCGATCAGAGGCAATTCCGGCTGGCATTCCACCTTGATGTCCAGCTCGTGCAGGATGCCGCGCAAGAAAAATTGCACCTCTCGATCCCGCACGATGATCTTCTGGGGACGAGCAGGTGGGGCAGCATGGGGCCGCTCCATAGCCATGATCAAGGTTCGCACCATCGGCTCAAAGCCAGAACCGGCGGGCACCACCTCCATGGCCCGTACCACGCCCTGAACGCCATCCACCCAAAGAATGCACTCCCCCTCTGTCTGGGATCCCATGGGTGGCGATCCTGAGAGCTTGTGGCGATCCCCTTCCCACACCGAGGGCACCTGGGGCAGCTTTTGCAATCGACGAACCGTAGCGGCTGGGAGACCGGACATAGACATCCAAGGAGAATCAGGAGAACAACCCAATCGGCTGAGTAGGTATGCCAAACTGAGCAGGGATCGGCCTTGGCCTCCTGTCAACAAGACCCAGGGATCCCGCTAATGCCAATCTAACCACCAGTGTAGAAGCTGAGTTCGGCTTCAGCGAGAGGAGACAGCAGAGCCAAGTTCCATGGCACCAGAAGCTGATGGTCAGATTCGAACTGACGACCGCTCGATTACAAGTCGAGTGCTCTACCAACTGAGCTACACCAGCAATTTGGCTTTACCAAGCCTAGCATTTTCCAGGATTCCCCCTTGGCCTTGTCCTGTGGATCCCAGCACCACAAGAGAAGGGCTCGGACAGTTGCTGCTGAGAGCTTCTCCAGAGATGCAACCATAGTCATCTCAAATAGCCAGCTTGCTCCCTCAATCCCTGGCCGCCCTCTCCCTTTGGGGGGGCGGAAGCGGCTCGGAGCGTTTGGGCAGCAGCCCAGAGCCCTTGGGGAGGGCCTTAATCTTCTCTAAATCTAATCATAACTCACCCATCCGACTTCACGAGTCAGCTACTGCTGATCCACTGCCGGGCGAGCAATGGGAGCTAGGTAGATCACCAAAGCCCCTGCCAGAAACCCCAAGACGTTGCGCAAGACCGGGATCCAATCCTGAGTACGTGTGACCACCGGCCCGATACCGAAAGCCCCGAACAAAATGAACCACAGGGGAGAAATGAGCAAGGCCCAACGCCAGTTAAACAGCTCCTCCGCATGGCGGGGCTTGCCGGCAAACCCAAGGACAATCCCCCCCAAAATCGAGGTCTCCAGCGTCAGGATCCACTGCTCTTGAGGCAGGCCGGGCACCACACGGCAGCCCCCCTGATGAAAGCAGCGATCCAAGACATCAACGGTCTCTAAGATGGCGCGGTGGGTGCCGTGCTCCCGCACATAGAATTGGTTGCCAAAGCGAGATTGCAGCTCAATCCAAAAGGTACGTGGCAAGATCTCGCGCACAGCATCCCCCACATTAAACGCCAGTAAGTTGCCCCCCCTGGGATCCGCCACCATCAGAACGCTGCGCTCATTCAAGCCCCAGTATTCCTTCACCTGACGACCCGGTGTTTGGTCGAACTGAGTCAGCACCCGCAGCTTCCAGCCGGTGTCTTGCTCTAACTTGTTCAGATGCTGGGCCAGTTGAGCTTCCTGATTGCTGGTCAACTGATCCGCTAAGTCCAAGACCGGCACAGGCGGCTGAGGCAGCTCCATCGGCACCACCGGCAGGGCAGGTTGCGCCCAGGTCAGGGATCCCCCGCCCACCGCAATCAACAGCCCAAGGCAAAAGCCCACCCCAACGCGGAGTATCCGTTGCCACTCGATGCTCATGCTGATCCCTCTCTTAGCTTTGACGCTGAGATACTGAGAAATGATGTTAAGAAATGTTTCAATTTCTTATAGATCTATCATGCACCGGAACAAGACGTTTGGCCAGAGGGATCCCGAGGAAGCAGCGGTGGCGAGGGCGATGTTTATATCAAGCTGGGGCTAAAGGTGCCGGCGGGGTCGAAGTGCTGCTTCAGCTTGCGCATCAGACTTGCAGCCGGGCCAAAGTCATGGGCAAGAGCCTTCTTCAGAGCCGGCGGCGCCTCCAGAAGCAGGAGAAATCCGCCCGCAGACTTGAGGTAGCGCTGCAGTTGCATCAGGGATCCCACTTCTGGCTGAACCAGCCAAGCCCGTCCTAGCCCACAGCCTCGGTGCAGTTGCACCTGAGCTCCAGGAAACAGGGTTTGAAACTGCTCCAGTGTTGCCAAGCTCTGACTGGGCAGGCACCCGAACTTGGCCAGCACTGCTCCTGAGCCGGGTTGAGGCAGGGACAGAGAGTCGGGATTCACTTCCTGCAAAGTCAGCCCTGCAGGGGCCAGCCGCCGCGTTTGGGCCATCTGCTGGGCAATCGCCCGCTCCGAGCCGTGAAAGCTGAGCCAAACTTGGGATCCCTCTGCCCTTAGCCAGAGATCCACCCCCACAGGGTTAACCGGGCCGGTCAGCACCTGCTGACACAGGACCTCCAGCTCCGGCAAAGATCCTGTAGCCAGCAAAGCAGACTGAGCTGCCGGCAACGGGTAAAGCCGTAGGCTCACCTGGGTCAAAATTCCTAGGCTGCCCAAGGATCCGGTGAACAGCTTCATCAGGTCATAGCCAGCAACATTCTTGACAACCCGCCCGCCCGCTTTGGCCACTTCCCCATCCGCCCGCACCCAGGCTATGCCCAGCAGCAAGTCGCGGATCCCGCCGTAACGCCAGCGCAGAGAACCCGTATCGGCAGTGGCGATAATGCCCCCCAGGGTAGCCCGCTCCGGATAGAGGGGATCCACCGGCCACCATTGCCCCCGCTCGGCCAAGATGTGTTGCAGTTCCGCCAAAGTCATGCCAGCTTCCACCGTGACGGTGAGATCAGCAGCCGCATGGTCGATGAGCCGGCGTAAGCCGCGCGTGCTGAGAACCAAATCCACCGGCTCCACAGAGTGGGCCCAGCCCCACTTGCTCCCCTGCCCCAGCGGCAGCACTTTCCGCCCTTGGCACTCCTTTAAGATTCCGGCCAATTCCGAGACCGTTGATGGAGTCTGGATCGGCAAGGGATCTCCTAGATCGGATAAAAAGGTCGCCAGTGAATGAGGAGAAGACATTGGGGAAAGCGAAGCAGAGATTAAACAGAAGCAGAGATTAAAGAGAGAAAACCTGTCCAAACCAGCCCAATTGCGGGGTTATCCCACCCTACCTCAGTCTACAGCCAGCAAAAATCTCAGCTTGGAGAGATGACCCTCAACCAGAGCCAGCCTTCAATGTGGTACCGCCCTTACACAGGTCTGCCTAAAATCTCGGAACCAAAGCTCTGTCTCGTCACTGCTCACCCTGAAAGATCCTGAAGAGATCCATAAGCCTGCAGGGTTTCTCTCTCCCGCAGACTACTATCTGATACTAGTGGAGAAGCCGTGCGCAGCGAAGCAGACTCTACAATCGGAAAACTTTGTAAACTCCGTAAACAATGCAAACAAAAATAAAAAACGGCAACAGTAAAAAACGACGGATTAAGTTGAGCAAGGTAGTTTGCAGACGCTGTGAGCAGATTATCTGCTAGGATGGACGCTCTTTGTATTGGGGAAAAGCAGTCGTGAGTGCGCTGAGCAACATCATCTTGGTGGCTATGGGGATCCTCCTGACCCTTGCCAGCCTTTGGTACGGGCAAAACCACCATCTGCTTCCCGAATCTGCTGCCGAATCAGCCCCCTTGTTCGACAGCCTCTTTAACAGCACCATAACCATTGCCACAGGGATCTTTTTGGTGGTACAGGGTGTACTTCTCTACTGTATTGTCCGCTACCGCAAGCGGCGAGGCGACAAAGGCGACGGGGATCCCAGCCACGGCAATGTGCTGCTGGAGATCGTGTGGACGGCGGTGCCGGCGGTGATCATTCTTTGGTTGGGCTTGGCCAGCCTAGATGTCTATCAAGCTGTTTACGGGGGTGCTCACGTCGGCGGCCATATCCACGCGGCCATGGCGATGGAGTCTTCCCACGAAGCTGAGGCGGGGGATCCCGGCTACGCTTATACCCCTGTAGTGCTACCCGGGAAGGAAATGGGCCAGCCGGATCTGGTCGTCCAAGTGCAGGGCATGCAATATGCTTGGATGTTCACCTACCCGGATTCCGGCCTGGTGGCCAGCGAGCTGCACCTTCCTCTGAACAAGCGGGTGCGCTTGGATATGACGGCTCTGGATGTGAACCATGCCTTCTGGGTGCCGCAGTTTCGCCTCAAGCAGGATGTGATCCCGGGCCGAGAGACCCACCTGGAGTTTGTGCCTACCCAACTGGGGCAGTACCCCATTGTCTGCGCAGAGCTGTGCGGCCCCTATCATGGGGTGATGGCAGGGCAATTGTTTGTGGATACGCCGGAAGACTTCGAGCGCTGGCAGCAGGAGCAAGTTTTGGCCGCCCGTGGCGAGGGCAGCACCTTGGCCCTCGTTTCAGATTTCTCGCCAGTCCATCCCTCTCCTCGGCCAGGCTCCCCTGAGGCCGAGTCTGCCTTTGCCCATGTCCACCACCAGCGTTTGGGCGTCTCCCCCTCAGATTTGAAGTCTCTCCAGTCCCATTCTGGATCCCTTCCTTCCGCAGGCTAGCCGGGATCCCTGACGCCCCTTTGGCCTGCGCTTGTGGGAACAACATTCTGCCAACGCGATATAGGAGCTTTTGTGCAATGACCCAGCTGCAAGACAGCCCAAGACTTGTTGCTGCACCGAAGGTTGAACTTGAACTTCCTGCTGAGCCTTGGTGGCGCTTCTTTACCTTCTCCACCGATCACAAGGTCATCGGGATCCAGTACTTGGTGACCACCTTTTTCTTCTACTTGGTGGGAGGGGCGCTGGCGACGGCAGTACGGGCAGAGCTGGCTACTCCAGAGGCCGACTTTCTCGGCTTTGAGCGGTACAACGGCGCCTTTACCCTGCACGCCACGATCATGATCTTCTTGTGGATCGTGCCGGCGCTGACAGGGGGCTTTGGCAACTACCTAGTACCGCTGATGATTGGGGCGCGGGATATGGCCTTCCCCAAGCTGAATGCAGTGGCCTTTTGGCTGGTTCCGCCCACAGGGATCCTGCTTTTGGCCAGCCTGTTCATAGAGGCTCCGGCTGCCGGCTGGACTTCCTACCCCCCCCTCAGCTTGATCAGCGGCAAGGTGGGGGAAGAACTCTGGATCCTGAGCATTTTGTTGGCAGGAACCTCTTCCATCCTGGCGGCGGTTAACTTCATCACCACCATTCTGAAGATGCGCATGCCCGGCATGAAGATGGAAGACATGCCCCTGTTTTGTTGGGCCATGCTGGCAGCATCTATTCTTACCCTCATTGCAACGCCAGTTTTGGCTGGTGCGTTGATCTTGCTCAGCTTTGACCTGTTGGCGGGCACGGCCTTTTTCAACCCCAGCGGCGGCGGGGATCCGGTGGTCTACCAGCACATGTTCTGGTTCTACTCCCACCCGGCGGTGTACATCATGATCTTGCCGGTCTTTGGCATGATCTCCGAGATTTTGCCGGTGCATGCCCGCAAGCCCATCTTTGCTTACAAAGCCATTGCCTATTCCAGCTTGGCCATCTGCTTTTTGGGGTTGATCGTCTGGGCTCACCACATGTTCACCAGTGGCACCCCTGACTGGATGCGGGTGTTCTTCATGATCGCCACCATGGCCATTGCCGTTCCCACTGGGATCAAGGTGTTTAGCTGGCTGGCCACTTTGTGGGGCGGCAAAATCCACTTCCGCTCGGCCATGCTGTTTGGCATGGGTTTTGTCTCGATGTTCGTGATCGGCGGCTTGAGCGGGATTATCCTCGCCTCGGTGCCTCTGGATATCCACGTTCACGACACCTACTTTGTGGTGGCCCACCTACACTACGTGTTGTTTGGCGGCAGCGTCTTTGGGATCTATGCCGGCATCTACCACTGGTTCCCCAAGATGACGGGGCGGCTGCTGAACGAGTTTTGGGGGCGGGTGCACTTTGTGTTGACCTTTGTCGGCTTTAACATGTGCTTCTTGCCGATGCACAAGCTGGGCCTGATGGGGATGCCCCGCCGGGTGGCCCAGTACGATCCCCAATTTGCCGACCTCAACTGGATCAGCTCGGTGGGGGCCTTTGTTCTGGCCATTTCCACCCTGCCCTTTTTGGTTAACGCCATCTACTCCTGGGTGGCCGGGCCAAAAGCTGGGGATAATCCTTGGCAGGCCCTGACACTGGAGTGGACAACTTCTTCTCCCCCGCCCCATCACAACTTTTATGGGGATCCCATTCTGCTAACTGGCCCCTACGACTACGGCTTGCACAGCAAAGAGACGCTGGACTACTTTGCTGCTCAGTTGCAGAGCTTGCGGGAGCTGGCACTGGCGGAAGCGGAGCCTACTTCTTCTTAGCAGGCCGGATGCCCGGTGGGCGGCTGATCCCCTGCTCACTGGGTATTCCAGTCTTGGCTGGGCTGCTTGTACAGCCTCAAGAAGTCTCAGGAATTCAGGAATTTAGGTGGAAAGGAATATGCAAGGATCCCTCGCCTCTGAAACGCTGATGGTTGGCCACTCAAGGGCCCACACTGCCCATGCTGAGCACCCAGATCATCGCGTCTTTGGCATCTTGATGTTTTTGGTGGCAGAAGGCTGTCTTTTCCTAGGGCTGTTCATGGCCTACCTGGCCTATAGCCTCACCGCCCCGGTGTGGCCGCCGGAGGGAACCCCAGAGCGGGAATTGCTTTTGCCTGGGATCAACACGGTGATTTTGCTCTCCAGCAGCTTCGTCATTCACAAAGCTGGGTCGGCCATCAAGGCCGATGATGTCAGGGGTCTGCGGCTGTGGTTTGCCCTCACAGCGCTGATGGGGGCGGTTTTCCTGGCAGGGCAACTCTATGAGTACAGCAACCTGGAGTTTGGCCTCACCACCAATTTGTTTGCCAGCACCTTCTATGTTTTAACGGGGTTTCATGGTCTCCACGTGATGGCAGGGTTGCTGTTTATTCTGGCGGTGCTCTGGCGCTCCTTTAAACCCGGCCACTACAGCGCTCAACATCATTTTGGCGTCGAAGCTGCTGAGATCTACTGGCACTTTGTGGATGGGGTTTGGGTTGTGCTGTTTATTCTGCTCTACTTGCTCTGAGCTCGGCCTTCACCCAATATAGCCACGATTTGGATCAGCGCTTCTTGAAAGGCATCTCGTTCCGGCTGTCCTTGCTTGAGGTTGTATTCCAATTGCAAAAGCTGCTGCATTGCTTTCAGTAAAGCTGTGGTCTTCAGGGATCCCACCTCTTTTTGCAGAAAGTAAACCCGGTTGGGATTCCCGATTTCTGCTTTCTGGGCGATGACCTTGGGATCCCGTTCTCCCTGATCCAGCAGCAGCCGCACCCATAGCCAGGTGCGAAATTGGCCTACCAACACCGCCAGAACCTTCAGAGCCGGCTCGTTGTGATCCAGCAGATGGGTCAAGATGCGTAGGGCTTGTTCCAGATTCCCTTTGCGCAGGGATCCCGCCAATTGAAAGCTGTTGTAGGCGCTGGCGGGAACTAACGCCTCGACTTGTTCAGGAGAAATGGGATCCTGTTGACCTGCCGTAAACAGGGCCAGCTTTTCCAATTCCATCGCCAAGCGACGGGAGTCATTGCCCACCGCCTCGGCCAATTTCTGGGCGGCTGCCGGGCTGAGGGCCAGATCCCGTTGTTCGGCTTCCCGCTGCACCTGCTGGAGAATGCCCTCCTCATCCCAAGGGGCCAGTTGCGAAAACTCGCGGACAATGGCCGTTTTTTTGAGGATTTTGGTGGATTTCAGGCGCCCATCCGGTTTGCTGCTGGTGGTCAAGAGCAAATGGGTGGTGGGGGGCAACTGGGCCAGTGTGCGCTCCACTTCTTCCCACAGATCTTCCGAGCAATGGTGGGTGAGTGTCGTCTCTTCCAGCCAAACCAAGCGGGCGTTGGATCCCAGCGGCGGGGTCATGGCTTGGTTGAGCCCGGCAATCGTGGATTCCGGCGGCAGGCGATCGTAGTTAAAAGCTGCCCAGTGGGGATCCAGCACTTGATCCCGCAACTGCTGTACCGCCTGCATCAGGCGATAGGTATCATCCCCCCAGTACAGGTAAACGGGCACGCTTCGACCGATTGATCCCCAATCTCCCAGCGGAGATCTCCATTTATTCACAATCTACTCAATAGCCAAATGCAGCCATGGCACGGGATCCACCGAATGGTTGTGGACAAATAGCCCCCAATGCAAGTGGGGCCCCGTAGCCGTTCCCGTAGCCCCAATGGCCCCAACCGGCTGGCCGGCTTCCACCCACTCTCCCTCTCGCACATCGATGCGGCTCAAATGCAGCAACAAGCTGGTCACTCCTTGGCCGTGATCGATGCCGATGGTATTCCCGTGAACGCGAAAGCCTTCCGATTCGTAGCCCACCAGCCTAACCCAACCGGCTGCGGGAGCCACCACCACTGCCCCCACAGGGCCTGCATAGTCAATACCGCGATGATAATAATCTTCCGCAAACTGGCCGTTGTAGTAGCGGCGCACCCCAAACGCAGTGGTAACCGGGCCTTGGGCTGGACGGTGAAAATACCCTTGCCAGTACTTCTCCGGGCTGATGTGCTGCCGAAAAGCCTCTACCTTAGTCCATTCCACCTCTGTGGCCCAGACGCTGGCCCCCGCCGGTAGGCGAATCCTTTGAACGGGGAACTCTCGCGGTTGCAAAGACAGTTGCAAGGGAGGTGGGATGGCATCTTGGATAAACCCTTGGATCTGAATCTGGCGAGCTCCAGGAGCATCCAAAGGGGTAGTGGGGATCAACGCCCGCCAACGGTTGGCCGCTATCTGGAAAGCTGGGTAGTGGGCTTGTGTGCCATCGGGATGGATTAGGCTGACCCTAGGCCAATCCCCAAGCAAAGTTTCCGGTGCGGCTGTGATTTGCACAGAAACGGTGTACCCCAAAGGGGGATCGGGAGGGCTCACCTGCACCTGGAGAGTACTGGCCTCAGCAGAGGGCGCTCCCAGACAGATCCCACAGCCCAAGCCCAAGATGATCTTTATCTCGGATCTTTGTCTCGACATTCATCCTCACCCCTTCCCACCTCATCCGTATTTTCCCCATACTTCATTTTGCGTAAGCCAGCTCACCTTGTCTAAGCGATTTGGCTGGGATCCCTGCTCAACTTGGTGGAGGGAGTCAGTCCAAGTGAAGATACCGAGCCCAGCTTGACTCAAGTTGTTTAAGAATAGGTCAAGTACTCGCCCTGTCTGGCGAAAACAAAGGCATCTTTACATAACTTTCATAATCCAGAAGTCTCCGCAGCTCAAAAAGTTCTGTATTCCCACTGAAGAGGTTTCGTAGACCTTCTCCTACAGTTGAATTAGGAGCAGAGACTGCAGGGTTAAAGATTATGGATGGCATTGGCGAGTTTGAGTTTAAGGTGCAAATCTTAGCCCGTTGCATGGGATCCGCCCTGGGTCTGGGCCGTCCTACTCGTATTCAGATTCACTATTCCAACTCCAATTCCCAGAACGCAGTTAGAGCCAAGGAAGGTTGGTCTGGATCCCGCTTAGGCGATCAAATCCCTTCTCCTAATGCCGAAGGTGAAAGAGGATCCCAAGGTCAAGCTTTAGCCTATGTTGCCTGAAGAGTCTTTCGAGAATTAATCTGTGGTAATTCAGGAGGATTTTTGACTGCGGCGATCCAACACTTACTTAGAAATTGGGACAGATCTTTCTTGTGGTTTTTCTCGTTACTCTTTCTTTGCATTCTATAGCGATTTTTTCTTAAGACCGAAAACTCAACTTTGACAATTCTTCTTTGACAATTCTTCGATGCTTTTCGTCTTGTAGAGTCTTGTGAGTTAGCCGATTCTTTATTTTTGTTAACGAGGACTTTGTCCGGCTGGCGCGATAAGAAGTTGCGCTCTTCTTCGTTGTCTCTTTGCCTCTGGGGATATAAGCTAGAACT
Organism: Thermostichus sp. OS-CIW-33; assembly: GCF_054059615.1. Lineage (NCBI taxonomy): Bacteria > Bacillati > Cyanobacteriota > Cyanophyceae > Thermostichales > Thermostichaceae > Thermostichus > Thermostichus sp. OS-CIW-33. The sequence continues at coordinate 114,513 of NZ_JBSSCH010000001.1, read as the reverse complement.
TCGTCCCACCGACGCAATCGGAAGGTGACTTGGGGCGTATGAACTTGTGCCCAACAGGCTCCGGAGGGTTATGGAACGAGCAACGCAACGGTGGCACGGTTTTCTGCTGCGCGATTTTCCCATCAAGGCTTGGCAGCAGGGAAGCCTTTTGGGTCGTCTATTGGGATCCCTGCAGAGTTGGGGGAAGAGCAGCATATTGGTTCAAACTTCCGACCGGATTGGCCTGGGGCTAGTGCTGCTCTACTGGATTTTCTCTGCGCAAAGCTCCACCGGCATCCTGGGCCTGATTTTGCTGGCTATGGCCGCTCTGGTGGGCCTGGGCACTTTGGTGGAAACGCCGATTGGGCTGCCGCTGCATCTGCCCCTGGTCCTTTTCTGGGGAATTGCCACCTTGGCGACGATTCTCTCTCCGGTTGCCTACGCAGCACGGGATGGCTGGCTGAAGTTGACTCTCTACCTGGCTGGTTATCTGTTGTTGCATCGTCTGCTGCGCAAACCCCAATTCCGAGATGGGATCGTTGGATCCCTGCTTTTGGTCAGCTTGGTGATGGGGATCCATGGCCTGCGGCAATACTTATATGGGGCAGCGGAACTGGCCACCTGGGTGGATCCGGAGTCGGGTTTGGCGGGTCTGACGCGGGTGTACAGCTATCTGCGCAATCCAAATCTGTATGGGGGCTACTTGATCCCGGTCATTCCTCTGGGGCTGGCCGCCACTTGGATTTGGCCCAGTTGGGGGGCGAAACTCCTGGCCGGGTTTACGACGGCGGTGAACCTGATTTGCCTGTTGCTCACCTACAGTCGTGGCGCCTGGATTGGGGGGCTGGCCACGCTCACCCTGATGGCCGTGCTGTTGGCGCAGTGGCATTCTGTCGATTTGCCAGCCCGCTGGCGGCGTTGGGCCTTGCCGGCCCTGTTGGGCGGAGGGGGGGCTGCTCTGTTGCTCGGGATCCTGACGGTACGCTCCCTGCGGCTGCGGGTGCAGAGCCTTTTTTGGGGGCGGTTGGATACCAGCAACAACTTTCGCCTCAATGTCTGGGCGGCGGTGCTGGAGATGATCCGCGACTTTCCCATCTTGGGGATCGGCCCCGGCAATGTCGCCTTTAACCGCGTCTACCCCCTTTACCAACGAGGCAACTTCAGCGCCCTTGGAGCCTATTCGGTGCCGCTGCAGCTCACCGTAGAGACTGGCTTCATCGGATCTTTAACTTTCGCCTGGTTCCTCTTGGTGCTCTGGGATCACGGCTGGAGATGCTGGAAAACTTTGCTCAACTTGCGGGATCCCCAGGGTCTGTGGGTGGCAGCAGGCTTGGCCGCTTGCACCGGCATGATGGCCCACGGCTTGGTGGATACCATCTGGTATCGTCCCCAGGTACAAATGCTGTGGTGGCTTGCGGTAGCGCTCATTACAGCCAGCTTGGCCTCTCTTAGCCCTCAGCCGCCCGTGGATGTTGGTGAGACCCCATCGGAGACTTCCTCCCGTTAAGGTAGCTTAAGCTTGGCCTTCCGGTCTTGACGGGAGCAAATCCAGAGTGGTAAGCATCTTCAGTAGGAGATAAAAATGTATCTGTTTTTACAATTTGCAGGTGTCAGTAGTGTTAGAAATTAGCGGAATTGTCCGGGGTGCAGGAGGCAAATGAAAAAAATCGAGGCCGTAATCCGGCCATTCAAGTTGGATGAGGTCAAAATTGCTTTGGTCAATGCCGGAATTGTCGGCATGACTGTAAGTGAAGTGCGGGGCTTTGGTCGCCAAAAGGGACAAACCGAGCGTTATCGGGGATCCGAGTACACGGTAGAGTTCCTACAAAAGCTGAAAGTGGAGATCGTGGTTGAAGATGACCTGGTGGATACGGTGGTGGAGAAGCTGATTGCAGCGGCTCGCACCGGCGAAATCGGGGATGGCAAGATTTTCATCAGCCCCGTCGAAAAAACCATCCGCATCCGCACTGGCGAACTCAACCAAGATGCCCTATGAGAAGGGATCACGTTCAGGGTTTGGGTTGCCCGGCCTGAGCCTCGTGTGAGTTTGCTTCATGTCTCTTTTGCTGTATATCTGATGAGGTGTTCTTGCCCTACTTTTCGGGTAATGTGTTGCGAGAAGTACTGTCACTTTAGGTGAGTCGAAAAGCATGAGTACGACAATGATCCAAAAGCTCAAGAGCCAGGTGCCCCAGTGGCTTTGGCGACCGGCCAAGTGGAGTCTGACTGCCGCTCTAATGGCTGCGCTGGTTTTTCTATTCGGCCAGGGAACTGCCTTTGCTCAAGAGGCCGAGGAAGTTCAGAAACACGCTGACGTTGTTTGGACGATCGTGGCAGCAGCCTTGGTGTTCTTCATGCAGGCGGGGTTCGCCATGGTAGAGACGGGCTTTACCCGCGCCAAGAATGCCGCCAACATCATGATGAAGAACTTGATGGACTTCTGCATGGGCTGTTGCGCCTTCTGGTTCATCGGGTTTGGCCTCATGTTCGGCAAAAGTGTTGGCTTCTTCGGCACCGACTGGTTTGCTTTTGGCTGGCAGCAGGCTTACGAGGCAGACGGCTGGCCTTTCACCTTTTTTGTTTTCCAGATGGTGTTTGCCGCCACTGCCGCCACCATTGTTTCCGGAGCCATGGCGGAGCGCACCAAGTTCTTGGCCTACTTGATCTACTCCATCGTTATTTCTGGGCTAATCTACCCCATCTCTGGGGGTTGGGCCTGGAACGGGCTGTTCGGCGACTACAACGGCGGCACAGCCGGCTGGCTGGAAAATCTGGGCTACATCGACTACGCCGGGTCGGGGGTGGTGCATTTGGTAGGGGGCGCTGCGGCCTTGGCAGGTGCGATCGCGCTTGGCCCTCGCATTGGCAAGTACGGCCCCAATGGAGAGCCGCGGGCTATTCCCGGCCACAACCTGCCGCTGGGGATGTTGGGGGTGTTTATCCTCGCCTTGGGCTGGATCGGGTTTAATGCCGGTTCCACCACTGCAGCCTCTGTCGATATTGGCTGGATTGCCATGAATACGCTGCTGGCAGCTTCGGCTGGAGCAATTGGGGCGATGTTCACCTCTTGGGTTCATTTTGGCAAGCCGGATATGACCTTTGCCGCCAACGGTGTCCTGGCCGGCTTGGTGGGGATCACTGCCCCTTGCGATAGCGTCCATCCTTTGGGTGCTCTGATCATCGGCTCGGTGGCCGGGATTCTGGTGGTGATTTCGGTGGTGATCCTGGATACGGTGCTGAAAATTGATGACCCGGTGGGCGCGATTTCGGTACACGGCACCTGTGGTATCTGGGGGGTGTTGGCAGCAGGGATCCCCTTCTTTGCCAATGCCAACTATGCTGAAGAGGTCACCTGGGCCCAATTTGGGGTACAAGTGGTGGGCGCTCTGGCCTACTTCCTCTGGCCCTTTATTACCTGCTTGATTCTGTTCTTTATCCTCAAGGCTGTAACCGGCCTGCGCACCAGCGCCGAGGAAGAGATCGCCGGTTTGGATGTGGGCGAGCATGGCAACGTGGCCTACCCCGACTTCGTTACTGCCGCCACCGATTCGGAGCAATCTTGAGCCGTTGTGCTCGGTCTGACCTGGGGTTGCCGGATCGGAGCATTGCTGAACTGAGCATCAAATGAGCATCAAAAGGGAGGGTCAGGGCTGGCCCTCTCTTTTGTGGCTTGTTGATGTATTTGGTGGCATTGGTGTAGGTGGTTACGGGTAGGAGGGGAGAAATAGCTCAAAATCGAGGTGTGGGACTTGGAATCGAGATGAAAAGTCAGATAGGTGAGACTGTTTTCTCTCGTCTTCGGCAGGGGATCCTTTTGGGTTTGAGGACAGGGGGGAAAGTCCTGCTGGGGGTTGGAGCTTTGCTGGGGTTGGGAAGTTTGGTTGCCCCGCCTGCTCTGGCCCAGACGGATCTCACGGCTCTGGAACAGGCTCTCCCACCCGAGGCTTGGGCTGAGCTACAAACCTTACTGAAAACTCAGCAATACCATGCCGACATCGTCTGGACAACGGTGGCCGGGGCGCTGGTGTTTTTCATGCAGGCGGGCTTTGCCATGGTGGAGGCGGGCTTCACGCGGGCTAAAAATGCTACCAACATTGTCCTGAAGAACCTGATGGACTTCTGCTTCGGGGCCTGCGCTTTTTGGTTTTTGGGGTTTGGGCTGATGTTCGGATCCCATGTGGCCGGTTTTTTGGGCACCAACTGGTTTTTTTTCAACTGGCAACAGGGAGCTGAAGCCGGCAGTCAAAACGATGCTTGGCCTTTCACGTTCTTCTGTTTCCAACTGGTGTTTGCCGCCACCGCTGCCACCATTGTCTCCGGGGCAATGGCGGAACGCACCCGCTTTTTGGCTTATTTGATTTACTCCATCGTCATCTCTGGGGCGATCTACCCGATTTCCGGGGGCTGGGCCTGGAATGGCCTGTTTGCCGACTACAACGGTGGTACAGCCGGCTGGCTGGAAAACCTGGGCTACATTGACTTTGCCGGGTCGGGGGTGGTGCACTTGGTGGGTGGGGCTGCAGCTTTTGCGGGAACTTTGGTGTTGGGGCCGCGCTTGGGCAAGTATGGTCCCAATGGGGAGCCGCGGGCTATTCCCGGGCATAGCTTACCCTTGGGCATGTTGGGGGCGTTGATCCTGTGGCTGGGCTGGATTGGCTTTAATGCCGGCTCTACAACGGCAGCGATTCCTGATATTGGCTGGATTGCTTTCAATACCTATTTGGCCGGGGCGGCAGGAGCCATCGGCGCTCTCTGTACTTCCTGGGCCATTTTTACCAAGCCGGACATGACGTTTGCAGCCAATGGGACACTGGCGGGGCTGGTGGGCATTACTGCTCCTTGCAACACTGTTCATCCTTTGGGGGCAATCCTTATCGGCTCGGTGGCCGGGGTGTTGGTGGTGTTGTCGGTGCTGTTTATCGAGGGCACCTTGAAGGTGGATGACCCGGTGGGGGCGGTGTCGGTACATGGGGTGTGCGGCGCTTGGGGGGTCATTGCTGCAGGGATCCCGTGGTTTGCCCATGCGGAAGCGGGGGTGACTTGGGCGGTGTTGCCGGTACAGATTCTGGGGGTTATTGCCCTGGGAGGATGGTCTTTTATCTGTTGTCTGGCTTTGTTTTTGATTTTGAAGGGCACCATCGGTCTGCGCGTCTCGGCAGAAGAAGAGTTGGCCGGCTTGGATATTGGCGAGCACGGCAACATTGCCTACCCTGACTTTGTCACTGCTTCGGGAGAGTTGGAAGGTTGAGCAGTACACTGGGATCCGGTTGGATGCACTTTTGGATCCCATGCACCTTCTGATCCCGGCGGCTGGCAGCGGCAAGCGAATGGGAGCTGCGGTCAATAAGCTGTTGCTGCCGCTCTTGGGTCAGCCGATTTTGGCTTGGACGTTGCAGGCTGCGGATCGAGCCAGCTCCATCGAGTGGATCGGCATTCTCTCCCAACCCGGCGATTGGCCAGCCATCGAGCAGATCCTGGCGGCAATGGATCTGTCCACGCCGGTGCAGCTTTTACAAGGGGGGGCGACGCGGCAGGAGTCGGTTTACAGGGGGGTTGAGTATCTCTATAACCTGGGAACAGTAGAGCGGGTGTTGATCCACGATGGGGCCCGCTGCCTAGCTACCCCTAAGTTGTTCGATCGCTGTAGTGCTGCTTTGCAGCAGGTGGATGGTCTCATCGCGGGGATCCCTGTCAAGGACACGATTAAAGTCGCTGAGGCAGGCCCAAAAGGGATCCAAATTCAGTCAACCCCAGAACGCAGCCGGCTGTGGGCAGCGCAAACGCCGCAGGGGTTTCGCCTGTCGATGCTATGGCAAGCCCATCGGGAGGCTCTGGCCCAGGGTTGGCAGGTAACCGATGATGCAGCCCTATTCGAGAAGCTGGGTTGGCCAGTCTACATCGTCGAAGGGGAGGAATCCAATCTGAAGCTAACCACCCCCCTGGATGTGTTGCTGGCCGCACAAATCCTGCAGCAGCGTCTCGGACCAGCGCGTTAGCTCAATTCAATCCCGGTAGGGCCAGTCTCAACCTTGGGAATTAAAAGTAGGAAGGAGGAAATCTAGGTTCACTAAGAGCACTTTGATCACCCCATCTCTTGTGGTCCGTTGGAAATGAAAATGATAAGTCTGGCTGTTTAGAATCTAATGCACCCAAGACACCTGAAACCAAGCAAAAGATGAGATTAATGCACTTTTCACTTTCTTCATAAACTTGCCGTTCTGAGAACCGAACTACAACCCAGCCTCTATCCGCTAGATAAGCATCACGCTTACTTTGCTTAGGATCATTCACAGTATGGGCTGGCCTACACAGATTACCTTCAAGAAACCATGGCTCATCAATTTCAATGTCAATGAGTAAAACGAGTGATCTTTTTCCATCTCTAGATACCTGCATTGCGATATCAGGGGTATAGCACCGGACACTAGACTGCTCTATGCACCAGCACCAGTTGCCCATGCCGATTGCAGCTTGCCCATCAAAGGCTGGGGTAGCTCGGGTAGATTTGGCCTAACAGGGCGTTCCGGCATTCGAGGTAGTTCAGGTTCCGTTGGGCGCTCCGGCATCTGTGGCGGCTCCGGCTCCAGCGGACGGGCAGGCATCTGTGGCGGCTCAGGCTCCGGCGGGCAAGGTGGGAGATCTGGCCCCCTCAGGAGGAGAGCAATCGGCTGGGGTAAAACAACGTAGGGATAATAGTCTTTCCGAACGTACCTTAAGATGGGATGCGAGTGCCTGTCGTGATCTTGCATGCTTGAGCCTCCAGATAAGTTCCCTTGGAATCCAGTTTGAAAAGACTTTGGAAAAGGGATCTTCAAAGAGGCCCTTGAAGGGGTAGGAAGCAAGCAAATGCGCGAACCGACGTCGTGGCCTGTCTACATTGTCGGGGCTGGCCCCGGGGATCCGGAGCTGATTACCCTGCGGGGGCAAAGACTGCTGGCGGAAGCCGATGTAGTGTTCTACACAGGTTCTTTGGTGCCAGAGGGAGTGTTGGCCCATTGTCGCCCTGGGGTTGAGGCCATTGACACCCGCTCCTTCACGCTGGAAACGCTGCTGCCGCAAATTGTGGAACGGGTCAAGGCGGGGCGGCGGGTGGTGCGGCTGCAGGATGGGGATCCCTGCCTTTACGGCGCTCTGCACGAGCTGCTGATCCGGCTGGCGGAGGCAGGGATCCCTTTTGAGATCGTGCCGGGAGTAAGCGCCTTTCAATTGGCAGCCGCCCGTTTGCAGGTGGAGTTGACCATACCCAAGTTGGTACAGACGATTATCCTCACCCGCGCCAGCGGTCGCACCCAGGTACCGGAAGCAGAAGCCCTGGCCAGTCTGGCAGCCCACCGCGCCTCTTTGTGTCTATATCTGAGCGCCCGCCACGTAGAACAAGCGCAGGCAGATCTGCTGGCTCACTACCCCGCCGATACCCCGGTTGCCGTTTGTTATCGCTTGGGTTGGCCGGACGAACAGATCTGGCTGGGATCCCTGGCCGAGATGGCCGCCCTCACCCGGCAAGCCGGCTTAGAACGCACAGTGCTCTATCTCGTCAGCCCTGCCTTGAAAGGCTTGTCAAGCTCCAGATCTGCCCGCTCGCGGCTCTACAGCCCTGACCACACCCACCTCTTCCGTCCCAGAATGGGCCGGCAGCCCCGTTTGTAACAGGCTCTTTCAGTATATTGACGGACTCCGGCAGATTGAGCACAATGAGGCAGCAAGATGAGGTCAGAGGCCTTGACTTCTGGCGAGGGGGTACTCGTTTTTGCCGAGAGAAGTGGATCCCTCTTGGATTGGAGTTGTTACAAGACCATTTTTTCACTCTCTAACTTAACTTTGCGAACTCTAACTTTATGGCTGGCTCATCTGCTGCTCGCAGCGTGGAAACCCTGATCAAGGCTCTGCAGAAGGCCCTGGCCCCCCTGCCAACCCGTTCGGCCCTGAAGCAAGATGTCCTTTACCTCATGGTGGATCTCCCACGGCAGGGGATGTTTAGCCGCTCTATGGTGTTGCATCGAGTTGCCAGCCAATTGGGGGGCTTGCCTGTGCAGGGAGTTAGCCAACTGGTGGTGTACGGTCGGCTTCAGGGGGAAACACAGCCGCAGTGGAAAAAAGTCTTCTACTTGTCCTCTGGGGAAAGCAGTGCCGATGCCACGCAGATTGTATTACCGGGCACCAAGATTTCTGAGATCAAGGTGCTGGAGGCCCAAAAACCTGTTGTGGATCCCGACCACAACTCCGATTTTCGCAAAGTTAAAACTCTGGGGGCACCGGTTCCCAAAATTCAGAAAGAGCGCTGGCCAGAAGCGGCTCCAAGCCAGGCCTCGGTTGGCCATGCCCCTTCCCAAGACGGGATCCCGACCCCTCTGCCTACAACTGCTCGCCCCAGTTCTCCTATCGACGTTCTGGCCAACTTTCCGACACTTGATCAATGGTTGCACAGGCCTGCTCTAAGGCCCTTCTTGGGGGGAGCTCTGGCTTTGTCTCTCCTGCTGGGGGCTGGGTTGGTGGTGCGCTCTTTTGGGCAAGCCGATGTTCCTGCCCGAGCCAGATCGCTGGGGCTGGGGATCCCGCTGTTGATCTTGGCTGCAGGGGGGGGCTGGCTGGGTTGGCAAGGCCGGCGTGCCATCAACACCTTTGAGCGGGAGGGATCCCAGGATCCCTTTACAGAAGGGCTGTCCTTTTTACAGGCCAATCCAATTCCTGAGGCGGTGGAGCGGTTTCGGGAGGCCGTGCGGCAACAGCCGAATCATGTCGAGGCCCACGTTGAGCTGGCCCATCTGTTGGCGAAAACCAACCGACTGCAGGAGGCATTGAGCCACTACCAACAGGCCAAACGCCTGAACCCGAACTTGAGCGGCATCAACACCCACCTGGTGGAAACCCTGAAGGCCCTGGCGCGGCAGTGGTTGGCCCAGCATCAGCCGGATGAAGTCTTGATCCATTTGCCCGAAGCGCTGCCCCTCACCCAGGGATCCGCTCAAGCCGAGATCTTCAGCCTGCTCGGCCAAGCCTGGGCAGAGAAGGGCAACTGGGCAGAAGCGTTGGCCCAGCAACAAAAGGCCCTGGGGCTGGATCCCCACTTCAGCGAGGCTCATCTCTGCATTGCTCAAATTCGCCTCAAGCTGGGGCAATGGGACGAGGCCATCGATTCCTGTTGGGCTGCTTTGGAGTTGAATGATCGCCTGGGCCTGGGCCACGCCGTGATGGGACAAGCGCTGATGCGCAAAGGACAGCTAAAAGCGGCAATCGCAGCCTTCCGAACTGCTCTCAACCTGGATCTCGCTCCTGAGTTGGCAGCCGGTGTGCGGGTGGATCTGGGTTTGGCAATGGTGCATGCAGGTCATCTGGCTCAAGCCAGCCAAGAGTTCAGCCAGGTGGTCTTCAATGGTCAGTTCAAAAGACAGCAGGCTCGCGCCTACTACGGTTTGGGTCTGGTGTTGGCAGGCCAAGAGCAATACAGCGAAGCCATCAAGAACTACCGGCGGGCTTTGGAGCTGGCCCCCGATCTGCACGCAGCGATGGCCGCCACTGGCCTAGCCTACTTGGGGCCCAAACAACGGGATGCCTCTGGGCGCAAGTTCATCCAGCCCCAACAGTTGCAGCAGGCTATGCAGCAGTTTGAACAGGCCCTCGAAGGAGATTCAGAGTTGCCGGAAGCTCACTTTGGCCTGGGCGAAGTGGCGCGCATCAAGGGGGATCTAACCTCGGCGGAGGCCAGCTATCGACGGGCCATTCGCAGCAATGGCAGCTATGGAGCACCTCACTATCGTCTGGGATCCATCCTTGCCCGCCAAGGCAAGCTGGAGCAGGCCATTGAACACTTTCGCTCGGCTTTGGAAATCGCTCCCAACTTCTCCGAAGCCAGAGTGAGCCTGCAACGGCTTCTCTCCAAACAGATGGAAGAGGCCCATACCGGCCTACTCGTCCCGTAAGGTGGGATAGGATCTTCCAGTTAAGGTTCTCTCAACCCATGACACCAACGCCAGGTTGGGTGGTCAGCCCTGCAACCGCCATCCAGCTCATCCAACAAGGGGCAACGCTTCTGGATGCACGCAGTGCGGAATTGCAAGCCGACGGGATCCTGAAGGGTTCAATTCCGGTGAACTGGACGGAGTTTACTCAACCAGAGGCTGCAAACAGCGGCAAGCTGTTGGCAGATGACGCCCTTCTCACCGAAAAGCTGCAAGGCATTGGCGTGTTTCGGGAGCGTCCGGTGGTGGTGGTGGCCGATCCGCTGCGGGGCTGGGGAGAAGATGGACGAATGGTTTGGATGTTGCGCAGCTTGGGTCATCCCCAGGCGGTTATGGTGGATGGGGGCTATCCGGCCCTGGTGAAGGAGGGAGTGCTGACCACAACCCGACAAAGCGCCGACGAACTGCAACGGGGCGACTTTGTAGTGCGGCGAACCGACCGGTGGAACATCGACCGGGACACTCTGCGGGCCAGCCTTGGCTCCAACCGTGTGGCGATCATCGACAGTCGCGAAGCCCAAGAATACGAGGGAGCCACCCCCTATGGTGAGGCGCGCGGTGGGCACATCCCCGGTGCTGTGCATCTCTACTACAAAGAGCTGATGGACATGGCGGGATTCCTGTTGCCGCCCGATGAAATTCACGCCCGCCTGCAAAAAGCCGGGATCTCTCCAGAAGCCGAGATCGTTGCCTACTGCACAGCCGGGGTTCGCGCCGCTTGGGTCACGGTGGTTTTAACCCACTTGGGCCGGCAAGCCAAAAGTTATTCCGGCTCCATCCTGGAATGGGCAGCCGGGGATCCCCAGCGGTTCCCGCTCCAGCCATGAGGGGATCCCTGCCCACTGTGATCTTGGCCGGATGTGGCTATGGAGCCATCGACGCCTTGCGGGCGCTCAAAGGGCAGGCACGGGTGATCGCCATCAACCCCTATCCCTACAGTGTTAATTCAGGCATGTCCACGCGGCTGCTGAGTGGTCGGTTTTCTCTGGAGCTGGTGCGGATCCCTTTGCTGGAGCATATTCAAGCCAACGGCGCCCAGTTTTTGCCGGGGCGAGTCACCCACATCCAACCCGAAGCCCGAACCCTGACCCTGGAGAGTGAAGCCGGGATGCAAACCCTTGCCTACGACTATCTGTTGGTGAATGTGGGCCGGGAGTTGCGCACCATTGATGGGATCCAACATGCCTTCACCATTCGACCGGCAGAACAATTGGTGGCCGCCCAAACCTGGATCCGGCAGTGCTGGCAACGGGCAGCCCAGGGGGATCCGACGCCGGGCCTGCTGACCTTTGTGGTAGCGGGAGGAGGCTGTACCGGCACAGAGCTGATGGGGGAACTCTACGATCTTTGCCGGGAAATGAGCGCAGAAACAGGGATCCCCTTAGCTCAAGCCCGGCTGATCCTGATCCATCGCCAGGCCCATCTGGTCGAGGGTTTCTCAGAACACTTCCGCCGTGCTGTGGAAAGAGAAATCCGCCGTCTGGGGGTGGAAATCTGGGCCGGATGTCAGGTGAAAGCCTTTGGGCCGGAGCAGGTGTGGCTCTCGGATGGCACCGAGTTGATGGCTCAGACTCGCCTGTGGGCAGGTGGCTTCCAGGCGCCGGCCTGGTTGAGCACCTGCGGCTTGCTGACAGGGCCGACGGGATCCCTGCTTGTGGATCAATACCTGCGGGTGCAAGGCTCAGAGCACATCTTGGCGGTGGGGGACTGCGCTGACTTTGTTTGGGGATCCCGCCTCTTGCCCAAGATCGGCGTGTACGCGGTGCGCCAGGGGCCGATTGCAGCCCAAAACCTGCTGCGGCTTATCCGCGGCCAACCTCTGATCCCCTACCGACCGCAGGCCACGGTTTTTGTTTGTGTAACGGTGGGGAACCGCGTTGCCGTTGCCGAGAAAGGCAGGCTGGTCTGGCGCGGCTATGCAGCCACGGTGCTGAAGAACTTTTTTGATTGGCTGTACATGCGCAAACTTAAGCCCCTGCGCTGGCAGGAGTTTTTCTACTGACTCAAGCTCTACCAAGAACGGGGTTAAGATCAAAACCAGATGGGCCAGGTCGGGCTCGCTTCCCAAATCCTGAATATCTGAGAACTATGGCTATTCCCGGCGGCAATGGGCTATGAGCGGATCGACTTTTGCCGACCGGCCAGAGCAGCGACCAACCAGGAGCAACAATGCCTCTAGATAACCTGCGCGGACTCTATCAGCAAGTCATTCTGGAGCGGTACAAAAAGCCCCACAACTTCGGCAGAGTGGATCCCGTCCACCGCCACCAACGTGGCCACAACCCCTCCTGTGGCGACACCATCGACCTCACCTTACAACTGGATCCCAGCCAGGAGCGGATTGTCGATATCAAATTCGAGGGGGCAGGCTGTGCCATTGCCCTGGCTTCTGCCGATCTCATGGCGGATGCGGTGCGGGGGCGCACCATCCCCGAAGCTCTGCAGTTGGTGGAGCGCTTCCAAGCCATGATGCGCGGTGGCGAAGAGTTCCCGCGGGAGCAACGGGCTTTGAACGCCATGAAAGGGGTAGCCCAATTTCCAGTGCGCATCAAATGCGCCAACCTGGCCTGGCATGCGCTCAAATACGCGCTGGAATCGCCCGAACCCCAGGCCAATGGGTCGGCCTTTGTGAGCAACGAAAACACCGACTGACCGCCTTCCGCATACCCGAATATCGGCTGGAAACTCAGGGGCAATCAATCGTGTTGATTAACTGGAGACATTCCCCTGGTGCTCCCACTGGATCCCCAGAGCGTTGACGAGGGTGTTAACAGGCCCGAGCCTTCTGCCGTTGTCGCTGTTGGCGTTCTAGAGCTTCAAACAGGGCTTGAAAATTGGCTTCGCCAAAGCCTGTGGCTCCACCCAACCGTTGGATGACCTCGAAAAAAAACGTGGGCCGACCAAACAGAGGCTGAGTGAAGGTTTGCAACAACAGGGGGGGGTGTGGGGAATTAGAAGCAGGCAAGGTGGCATCCAAAAGGAGCTGCTGCTCCACCAAGTCGTGCCAGGAGATGGCGGGGGGCAACCCACCAGAACGGAGTATTGCTCCAGAAGCCAGCTCCCTTGCCAGGTTTGTGTAGTACTCCGGTGGCACCTGCAGAAAGTTTACGCCTCCCTGTCGCAGCCGGCGCACACTGGCGAAGACATCTGAGCTGTGCAACGCCGCATGTTGCAGGCCAGGGCCATGATGGGCATCCAAAAACTCCTGGATCTGGGAAGCGGCACAGGTGGGCTCGTTGATGGCCAACTGGATCCCGGCTTCAGGATCTCCCACCACCACACTTTCTAGGCCAGAGGTGTTGGTGCGGATGCTGTAGCGATACAAAGGCCGCCAACCCAGCACCTGCCCATACCAATCCGCTGCCGCCTGCAGGGATCCCTGCTCCACGTTCAATACCAGGTGATCCCAGTGGGAAAACAGGTTCTCCTCAGCAGGGGCTGAATCGGGGATCCCTGAGCCGGGGAGCAAAGAATGCCGAAGTCCATAGGGGGTGCGCAGGCGCAGAGTGGGGCCGCCTTCCTCTTCTGCCGGGATCCACTCCACTTGGGCTCCTCGCCTCTGCAAAAGCTCTGCCAAGCCCAACAGCTCTTGCTCCTCCACCGCCAAGGCCACATCCACCACCCCAGGCGAATGTTGCTGCAAATAGCGATCCACCTCATCCCCGGCGTGAGCCGGCTGAGATAGGCGCAAGCGCAGGGATCCCTGACGCAGACAGAGGGTACTGCCGAGCTGTCCTTCCATTCGGAAGCCCCAAACTTGACAAAAGTGTTCCTGCCAACGGGGCAGATCCCAAAGATAGAAGTGCAGGTGATGGATCCCTTGGACGATTCGATTGGACTGGTTCATAGAGCAAGGCACTGCTAAGGTAAAGGCCGAGTATCCTGACGTTCTCACGGCAACAGACGACCTGGGCCGTCCTACCTCAGCATAGGCCCGCCATTTGCCGATGGAAAAGCGTAAAACAACGTTAAGAAGATATTAAAACAGCATTAAAAAATAGGATGAAAATAAGATTAAAAAATCACGCAACCGAAAATATCCTCAGAGCGCAAGGGACTAAAATTAAATCAGGCGAGGTGTATTTAGAACGCCTAAAAAAGAAACAGAAGAGTTGCTAAAAGCCCTTCGTAGGATCCCTATAAGCCTTGCAGAGATCTATTGGTTCTTTAGCTCTCTTTTAGAGCCTGCGTGGGGCAAAGGCCGGGGTGCTGCCTCGCCCTGTCGATAGATTATCAGGCGTAATAGCCGGGAGGATTGTTATGGTTGCCAGTGTGCAGCGTTCTGTAGCATCACCTACAGAATTGAAGGCGGAACCAAGGACGGGATCCAACGCAGACGGTCAAAAAGTTTTGAGCGATTTTGCGCCGGGATCCTGGCAGCGCTCCATCGACGTCAGAGACTTTATTCAGCGCAATTACACCCCCTACACCGGTGATGAAACCTTCTTAGCTGCAGCCACCGAGCGCACCCAGCGGCTGTGGGCCAAGGTCAAGGATTTGATGGCTCTGGAGCGAGAGCGAGGGATCCTAGATGCCGATACCGCTGTTCCCTCTACCATCACCAGCCACGCCCCTGGCTATATCGACCCAGAGCTGGAACAGATTGTGGGGCTGCAGACGGACAAACCTCTGAAGCGGGCCATCATGCCCTTTGGCGGCATCCGCGTGGTGGAGTCTTCCCTCAAAGCCTATGGCTACGAGTTGGATCCCCGCACCAAGGAAATTTTTACCCAGTACCGCAAAACCCACAACGACGGCGTTTTTGATGCTTACACCGAAGAGATGCGCCGCTGCCGCCGCTCCGGGATCATCACCGGCCTGCCCGATGCCTACGGTCGGGGTCGCATCATTGGGGACTACCGGCGGGTGGCCCTCTACGGGGTGGATCGGCTCATCGAAGACAAGCAGGCCCAAAAAGCCAGTCTAGACCTGGACACGATGGACGAAGAGACCATCCGCCTGCGGGAGGAGCTCTCCGAGCAGATTAAGGCCCTACAAGAGCTGAAAGAGATGGGATCCCGCTACGGGTTTGACCTGGGCCGTCCGGCAGCCAACGCCCGCGAAGCCATCCAATGGCTGTACCTGGCCTACCTGGCAGCCGTCAAGGAGCAAAACGGGGCGGCCATGTCCTTGGGGCGGGTGTCCACCTTCCTGGACATCTACATCGAGCGGGATCTGCAGGCCGGGATCCTCACCGAGGAAGAGGCCCAGGAGCTCATTGACCACTTTGTTATGAAGCTGCGCATGGTCAGGTTTTTGCGCACGCCCGAGTACAACGAGCTATTCAGCGGGGATCCCACCTGGGTTACCGAGTGCATCGGCGGCATGGGCCTGGATGGGCGGCCTTTGGTTACCAAAACCAGCTTCCGCATGCTGCATACCCTCTACAACCTTGGCCCAGCGCCCGAGCCCAACTTGACCGTGCTCTGGTCGGAGCGGCTGCCGGAAGCCTTCAAGCGCTACTGCGCCAAGGTCTCCATTGAAACCAGCTCCATCCAGTACGAAAACGACGACTTGATGCGCCCCTACTGGGGGGATGACTACGGCATCGCCTGCTGTGTGTCGGCCATGCGCATCGGCAAGCAGATGCAGTTTTTTGGAGCGCGGGTGAACTTGGCCAAGTGCCTGCTCTATGCCATCAACGGCGGTCGGGATGAGATCTCCGGCGAGCAGGTGGCTCCTGCTTTCGCCCCCATCACCGCCGATGTCCTGGACTACGACGAGGTGTGGCCGCGCATGGCGCAGATGATGGCCTGGCTGGCCAAAACCTACGTCAACACCATGAACATCATCCACTACATGCACGACAAGTACTGCTACGAGCGCCTGGAGATGGCCCTGCACGACCGGGACGTGCTGCGCACCATGGCCTTTGGGTTGGCCGGCCTGTCGGTAACAGCCGACTCCCTATCCGCCATCAAATACGCGCGGGTACGGGCCATCCGGGATGAGCGGGGCCTAGTGGTGGATTACGCGGTGGAGGGCGACTTCCCCAAATACGGCAACAACGACGACCGAGTTGACTCCATTGCGGTGCAACTGGTGCAGACCTTCATGGCCGAGCTGCGCAAGCACAAGACCTACCGCAATGCCATCCCCACCCAGTCCATCCTCACCATCACCTCCAACGTGGTCTACGGCAAGAAAACCGGCAACACCCCCGACGGGCGGCGAGCGGGCGAGCCCTTTGCCCCAGGGGCCAACCCCATGCACGGCCGGGACACCAAGGGGGCGGTGGCGTCGCTGGCTTCGGTGGCCAAGCTGCCCTACGACGACGCTCTGGATGGGATCTCCAACACCTTCTCGATTGTGCCGGCGGCCCTAGGTCGCACAGCGGAGGAGCGGGTTGCCAATCTAGTGGGGCTGCTGGATGGCTACATGCGGGATGGCGGTTTCCACCTCAACGTCAATGTTCTCAACCGCGAGACCCTGCTGCATGCCATGGAGCACCCGGAGCTCTACCCACAGCTCACCATCCGGGTTTCCGGCTATGCGGTGAACTTCATCAAGCTCACCCGCGAGCAGCAACTGGATGTCATTAACCGCACGTTCCATCAACACTGCTAAAAGACCAGCCTGGGGATCCCTGAAGTCCGCCCATACCGGGGTCGATGGAAGGGATCCCCCATCGATAACCGAGGAGGCCCGATGACGATGACTGTTTGTAGCGCTGCGGATCTGGTCAGCCAGTATGCCTCAGGACGGCGCGATTTTCGGGAGATCGATTTGCAGGGGGCTGAGCTGCAGGGGATCCATTTGGCTGGCGCCGATCTCAGCTATGCCGATTTCAGTGGGGCCAACTTGGCGGGGGCCAATTTGCGGGGGTGCGATCTCAGCTATGCCGACTTCAGCGGAGCTAACCTATCGGGAGCCGATCTGCGGGGATGTCTCCTCTTTGGCAGCAATTTCCGAGGGGCGCTCTTAGAAGGAGCCTTGTTGGATCACGCAGATTTCGATGCCTATACCCATTTCCCGAAGGATTTCGATCCCAAGGCCCACCGCCTGCACGGCATCACGGTGGATACCTCCGTGCCTAGCCCACACGACCCATCGGTCTGAGCTGGGTGGGATCCCCAAGCTGCCCTTTCGGCTTTTTATCCCCCTTTCTCCCTTCCAGCCAGGATAGCAGCGGTCTAGCTAAAAGACCCTAGGGATCTAAAAAAATCTAGTCCCAACCTAATCCAAAGAGAAATGGAAACTGTGTTCTATTTAACCTGAGTTAGCAATCTGGAAGAAAACCTCAAGATTGATTGATATTTTGCAAAAGTCATCCAGGATAAAAGTATGGATACCGTTATGAACCCCCTGACACCAATTGCCGGGCGCATTCACTCGGTGGAAACCTGTGGCACCGTCGATGGGCCAGGAATCCGCTTCGTGATTTTCACGCAGGGTTGTCCACTTCGCTGTTTGTATTGCCACAACCCCGACTGTCGGGATCCGCAGGCGGGACAGCTTGTTACAGTTGAGTCTTTAATTGCCGAGATCCAACGTTACAAGAATTACTTGCGAGGGGGGGGAGTTACGGCTACCGGGGGAGAGCCTTTGCTGCAACCTGACTTCGTGGCCGAGATCTTCCGTCGCTGTCATGAGTTGGGCTTGCACACGGCTTTGGATACTTCTGGCTATGGGCAACTGGAAGCAGCCAAGCCTGTGTTGGAGCATACAGATTTGGTGTTGCTGGATATCAAGTCTTATCTGCCGGAGCTGTATCGAAAGGTCACCGGTGTTTCGCTAGAACCCACTCTTAATCTGGCCCGCTATTTAGACCAGATCCACAAGCCCACCTGGATTCGTTTTGTACTTGTTCCGGGGCTGACAGATCCCGAAGAAAACATAAAGGGTTTGGCTCAGTTTGTGGCGACGCTTTCTAACGTTGAGCGGGTAGAAGTTTTGCCCTTTCACAAGATGGGGGAATACAAATGGCAGCAATTGGGATTGCCTTACACCCTTGCCAATGTCGATCCACCCACACCCGAACAGGTGAATCATGCCTTACAGATCTTTCGTGCCCATGGATTGGTGGCTGTTTGACCGTTCTGCAGTTTCAGCTTGGGTCACCATAGCCAGGTCATGCTCAGATCCGAAGGGATCCCCAGTTGATCTCAAAGACCTCTGAACCATCTCCAGACCAGCCCTGAGCTGACTGGAATCCAAGTTGATCCCCAGGCTAACTTTACGGACTCTATGTGAACTGAAGAATACCCCAAGAGGAGGGATCCCCAATGGAAGTTTGCGTCACCTACCGCGATGGTGTTCAGTTTCAAGCGGAAAGCCGAGGGCACCGCATTCTCAGCGACCAGCCTTTGGACAATCACGGTCGAGATCAGGGAATGACGCCGCCGGAATGGTTTCTGGCTTCTCTGGGCGCCTGTGTTGGTTTTTATGCCGTCAAATATCTGGAAGCTCGGCAGTTGGATCCCAGTGGAATAGAGGTGGTGGTCACGGCGGAGAAAGTTGAGCATCCGGCTCGCCTAGACAACATTCACATTCGTGTAAAAACTGGGATCCCTCTGGACGGAAGGCATCAAAAGGGGCTGGAAAAAGCAGTTGATGCCTGCATCATTCACAATACGCTCACCCATCCCCCCACCCTGACCACCGAAATCCAAGTTCCTGCTCCTGTTGGCGCCTAGATTGCCATTCGAGTTATTCGACTATTTCCAACTATCCGATTGTCAATTGTTCCTATCGTCTAAGTCTTGATGAGTTTTGGAGGGATCCACCGATGCCAGTAACCAATCTAGCCGAGCTGGAAACCTTGATCCAGCAGGTGAAGGCTGCCCAAGCTGAATATGCAACTTTCACCCAAGAACAGGTAGACCGGATTTTTCACAGAGCCGCTCTGGCTGCCAACAACGAACGGATCCCGCTGGCCAAGCTGGCGGTACAGGAAACCGGCATGGGTATTGTGGAGGACAAGGTGATCAAAAATCACTTTGCCTCGGAATACATTTACAACAAATACAAACACGAGAAAACCTGCGGGGTTATCGAGCGGGATGAGAGTTTTGGCTACGAGAGAATTGCTGAACCGGTGGGTCTTTTGGCAGGTATTGTGCCGGTAACCAACCCTACCTCGACGACAATTTTCAAGGCTCTGATCACCCTAAAAACCCGCAACGGCATTATCTTTTCTCCCCACCCGCGGGCTAAACAATGCACCATTGCCGCGGCCAAAGTGGTCAGAGAAGCTGCCGAGGCAGCGGGCGCTCCTGTGGGGTTGATCGGCTGGATCGACGAGCCCACCATCGAGCTGTCCCAGGCTTTGATGCAGCATCCTGAGGTGAAGCTGATCTTGGCTACCGGCGGGCCTGGCATGGTCAAAGCGGCCTATTCTTCGGGCCACCCGTCTTTGGGGGTGGGAGCGGGCAATACCCCGGCAGTGATCGATGCCAGTGCCGATATTCCCATGGCTGTCAGCTCGATTTTGTTGAGCAAGACCTTCGACAACGGCATGATCTGTGCCTCAGAACAGGCAGTGGTGGTGGTGGATGCCATCTACGAGCAGGTCAAGGCCGAGTTCGGCCATCGGGGGGCCTACATTTTGGATCCGGAACAAATCGAAGCCGTGCGCCGCATCCTTCTCAAAGACGGTCGCCTCAATCCGGCCATTGTGGGCCAGTCGGTGCAGACCATCGCTGCCCTGGCCGGGATCCAGGTTCCCGAAGGTGCCAAGCTGTTGATCGGGGAAGTGGAGAAGGTGGGGCCGGAGGAGCCCTTCTCCTACGAAAAATTGGCCCCTGTTCTGGCCCTCTACCGAGCCAAGGATTTTCACAGCGCCGTAGATGTTGCTGTCCAACTGGTCAATTTCGGCGGGCGGGGACACACCTCTGTTTTGTATACAGATCCCGCCAATCGGGACGATATTGCCTACTTTGAAAATGCCCTGCAAACCGGTCGAGTCTTGATCAACACTCCCTCTTCACAAGGGGCCATTGGGGATCTCTACAACTTCAAGCTAGATCCCTCTCTGACTTTGGGCTGTGGCACTTGGGGAGGCAATTCGATCTCCGAGAATGTGGGGCCGCGCCACCTGCTCAACATTAAAACGGTAACCCAACGTCGGGAAAACATGCTCTGGTTTCGGATCCCGCCCAAGATTTACTTCAAGCCCGGATGTCTGCCTATTGCTCTGCGGGAATTGGCCGGCAAAAAACGCGCCTTTTTGGTGACCGATAAGCCGCTCTTTGAGTTGGGCATATTGCATCCCATCACCCAGGTTTTGGATGAGATTCGCGTGAGCTGGGATGTGTACCACGATGTAGAGCCGGATCCCACCCTCAGCAACGTCAATCGCGGTCTGGAGCAGTTGCGCCAGTTTCAACCGGATGTGATTATTGCGGTCGGTGGGGGATCCCCGATGGATGCGGCCAAGGTGATGTGGCTGATGTACGAGCAGCCCCAGGTGGAGTTTGAAGGCTTGGCGATGCGCTTTATGGACATCCGCAAGCGGGTTTACGAGCTGCCGCCACTGGGGCAAAAAGCTCAGCTCATCTGCATCCCCACCACTTCCGGCACGGGATCCGAGGTGACGCCCTTTGCCGTAGTGACCGATGACCGGGTGGGGATCAAATACCCCCTGGCGGACTACGCCCTCACCCCCACCATGGCCATTGTGGATCCGGATCTCACCTTAAAGATGCCCAAGAAGCTAACGGCTTACGGCGGCATCGATGCCCTCACCCATGCTCTGGAAGCCTATGTGTCGGTGATGGCCAGCGACTTTACCGATGGGCTGGCATTACAAGCCATCAAGCTGCTCATGACCTACCTGCCGCGGGCCTACGAGAAGGGCGCCGAGGATCCCGAAGCGCGGGAAAAAGTCCACTACGCCGCCACCATTGCCGGCATGGCCTTTGCCAACGCCTTTTTGGGGGTGTGCCACTCCCTGGCCCACAAGCTGGGATCCACCTTCCATCTGCCCCACGGCCTGGCCAATGCCCTGATGATTACCCACGTCATCCGCTACAACGCCACCGACGCCCCCTTTAAGCAGGCCATTTTTCCCCAATACCGCTATCCCAACGCCAAGCACCGCTACGCTGAAATTGCCGATTACCTGCAGTTGGGCGGGGCGGAGTCCTCTGACGATGAAAAGGTCATGCGCCTCATCGAGGCCATCGAAGAACTCAAGCGGAAACTGGGGATCCCGGCCACCATTCGCGAGGCCCTGGGCGAGAAGGAGCGGGAGTTCTACGACCGTCTGGAGGCGATGGCGGAGCAAGCCTTTGACGACCAATGCACCGGCGCCAACCCCCGCTATCCCCTCATTCAAGACATGAAGGAGCTGTACGTTTTGGCCTATCGGGGCTGCCGGGTGGATTCTGCCCTCTACCACCAGCCGGAACCAGTGTTGGCCTAAGGAGTAGGGTATGTGGCAACGACTGGATCCCAGTGTGGATATCTGGAGGGCCCGATCCCATCCCCTGAATCCCATTTTTCTGCCCCGTTCGGTGGCGGTGGTGGGGGCCACGGAGCGGGAGGGCAGCGTGGGGCGGACGGTGTTGTGGAACCTCATTAGCCACCCCTTTGGCGGCACGGTTTACCCGGTCAATCCCAAGCGGCACCAGGTGTTGGGGATCCGGGCCTACGAGCGGCTGTCCGCTCTGCCGGAGCCGGTGGATCTGGCCATTATCGCCATTCCGGCAGCGGGGGTGCCCAAGGTGGTGCAGGAGTGCGTAGAAGCCGGGGTCAAGGGCGCCATTGTTCTTTCAGCAGGCTTCAAGGAAACGGGCCCTGCTGGCTGGGAGCTGGAGAAGCAAATTCAGCAGACTATCCAATCGCGTCAGCGGGACGGAGTCCTTGGGAAGCTGCGCTTGATTGGCCCCAACTGCCTGGGGATCCAAAACCCCCACACGGGCTTAAACGCCACCTTTGCTGCCCAGATGGCCCGGCCCGGCAATGTGGGCTTCATCAGCCAAAGTGGGGCCCTGTGCACCTCGATCCTGGACTGGAGCCTGCAGGAAAATGTGGGCTTCAGCGCCTTTATCTCTCTGGGATCGATGCTGGATGTGGGCTGGGGAGACTTAATCGACTACTTGGGCGAGGATCCCCATACCCACAGCATTGTCTTGTACATGGAATCCATCGGGGATGCCCGCTCTTTTTTGTCCGCGGCCCGAGAGGTGGCCCTGAGCAAGCCCATCATTGTCATCAAGGCGGGGCGCACCCAGGCGGCAGCCCAAGCAGCCGCTTCCCACACGGGCTCCCTCACCGGCAGCGACGCAGTGTTGGATGCGGCCTTCCGCCGTTGCGGCGTGCTGCGGGTGGATCACATTGAAGATCTCTTCGACCTGGCGGAAGTGCTGGCCAAACAGCCCCGTCCTCAGGGCCCTCACCTGACCATCCTCACCAATGCCGGCGGGCCAGGGGTGCTGGCCACCGATGCCCTCATCCGCGCCGGGGGATCCCTGGCCCAGCTCTCCCCCCAAACCCTGGAGCAGCTTAACCAGCTCTTGCCCCCCCACTGGAGCCACGGCAATCCCATTGATATTTTGGGGGACGCAGATCCGGAGCGCTTTGCCCAAGTTTTGGAAGTGGTGTTGCGGGATCCCGGCAGCCAGGGTTGCCTGGTCATCCTCACCCCCCAAGCCATGACGGATCCCACCCGCACGGCTGAGAAAGTGGTGGAGACCTGGCGGCGCAGTGGATCCCGGCAGCCTATCCTGGCCAGTTGGATGGGGGGAGCTGGCGTGGATGTCGGCGAGCAGATCCTCAACCAGGCCGGGATCCCTACCTACCGCTACCCGGATCAAGCGGCGCGGGTGTTTAGCCATCTGTGGCGATTTAGCTACAACCTCAAGGCCCTCTACGAGACCCCCACTCTGCCCCCTTCAACAGCGGTAGAGCGCGACAAGGTGCAGCAAACCTTTAGCCAAGCTCGGCGGGAAGGTCGAACGCTTCTAACCGAGGCGGAGTCCAAAGAGATCCTGGCCGCCTACGGGATCCCGGTGGTGCCGACGCGGGTGGCCGAGAGCCCCGAAGCAGCAGTGGAAGCTGCCGAGGCCATGGGTTACCCAGTGGTGGTGAAGCTCTACTCCCACACCCTCACCCACAAAACCGATGTGGGCGGCGTGCAGCTCAACCTGCCCGATGCTGAGGCGGTGCGCCGGGCTTTCGGGCAAATCCTCCGCAACGTCAGCGAGAAAGCGGGGCCGGAGCACTTCCAGGGGGTCACGGTGCAGCCGATGGTGGACACGGATGGCTATGAGCTGATCCTGGGGAGCAGCCAGGATCCCCAGTTTGGGCCGGTGTTGCTGTTTGGCAGTGGCGGACAACTGGTGGAGGTGTTTCAGGATCGCTCCATTGGCCTTCCCCCCCTCAACACCACCTTGGCGCGGCGCCTGATGGAAAACACCCTCATCTACAAGGCCCTCAGGGGGGTACGCGGACGCCCAGCTGTCGATCTGGAGGCCCTGGAACAGCTCTTGGTGCGCTTTAGCCAACTGGTGGCCGAGCAGCGGGAGATTAAAGAGATCGACATCAATCCGCTGCTGGCTTCCAGCGAGGGCCTGCTGGCTTTGGATGCCCGCGTCATTTTGCGAACCGAGCAGGATCCCCAGGTGCCCTTGGCCATCCGCCCCTATCCCACCCAGTACATCTGGAGCTTCCGGGACGGCATCACCATTCGCCCCATTCGCCCTGAAGACGAGCCTTTGGTGATCGATTTTCACCGCCACGTCTCCGATTACAGCGTCTATCTGCGCTACTTCCACCCGATCAAATACAGCGCCCGCATCGCCCACGAGCGCCTTACCCGCATTTGCTTTAACGATTACGACCGCGAGATTGCCTTAGTAGCAGAAAAACAGGAGCCAGAGGCCAATCGCGTCAGCGGGACGAAGTCCTTAATCCTCGGCATCAGCCGCCTCTCCAGAAAACATGGCTTTCCCCAAGAAGCAGAGTTTGCCATGCTGGTGGCGGATCCCTATCAACGGCAAGGGATTGGCACAGAGCTGTTGACCCGCCTCATCCAGGTGGCCCGCTGCGAAGGGATCCAGCGCCTCACCGGCGAGGTTCTTGGCGAAAACGAGGCCATGCGCCGCCTGTGTCAGCGGCTGGGGTTTCAGTTGCGCCCTTCTCCAGAGGATCCTGGCATTCTCAAGGCCACGCTGGATCTCGCTGTCGATGCGGCGATCCCCACCCCCTGTCCTGCCTAGGGATCCTTAAATAAAAACGGTTTGCCGACCGGCTTACCGTAGAATAGGAACAAGGGCCTGCTCCTTCCGCCTACAGCAAGCGGAGCCCCTCTGTCGGAGAGAGGCTGGGGGCGAGGGCGGCCCGAGGTTTTGAGGACGGCTATGGAGGTTACAAAGACAGGCGGGATCCAGAGGCTGCCGGTGAGCATGGGGCGGTGGCTGGGGATGGGATCCCTAATTTTTGGCCTTCTTCTTGGCCTCAGTGGTTGTGTCAGCGGTATGGGCTCAGGGGGATCCAGAGAGGAAGTAGCGATTCTCCTGGCCTCCTTTGCGGTAACTCGAGACGCTTACCGGAAAATCGTTCCTGCCTTTGAGGCCCACTGGCTGGCTAAAACGGGGCAACGGGTGCGGGTGGAAAGCAGCTACGGCGGCTCGGCAACGCAATCGCGGGCAGTTATTGACGGGCTGGATGCCGATGTGGTGGCCTTGGCCCTGGCTTTGGATGTGGAGCGCCTCGTGGCTGCGGGTCTCATCCAGCCGGGATGGGAAGCCCGTACCCCCAACCAAGGGATCGTTACCCGTTCGGTGGCAGTAATTGTAACGCGGGAGGGCAACCCCCAGGGGATCCGCTCTTGGCAAGATCTGGCTCGGCCCGGCTTGCAGGTGGTTACCGCCAACCCCAAGACCTCAGGGGGCGCCCGCTGGAACTTTTTAGCCCTCTGGAGCGCTGTCCCTGAACCCCAGGCTCTGGCCTTCACCACCCAGGTCTACAAGAATGTCCGCATTTTGCCGCGGGACTCACGAGAGGCCACCGATGTTTTTTTCCAAAAAGGGCAAGGGGATGCCCTGCTCACCTACGAACATGAGGTGATCTTGGCCAGCCTGCGCGGCCAATCCCTGTTCTATGTGGTGCCGGATCCCAACATTTCCATCGACAACCCCGTAGCCGTGGTGGATGCCAATGTGGATCGCAAAGGCACCCGTGCCGTGGCCGAAGCCTTTGTGGACTACCTATTCACCCCAGAAGCGCAGCGGGCTTTTGCCGAGGTGGGCTTTCGCCCGGTGGAGCCGACGGTGGCCCAAGAGTTTGCCTGGCGGTACCCTCCTGTTGAGAAGCGGGTTACCGTCGCCGACCTGGGAGGCTGGGAGGTTGTCCAAAGCCGCTTTTTTGCCGATGGGGCCTTGTTTGACCGCATCCAAGCTCAGTTGTAGGGAGTCTCCCTTGTTTTGGATCCCCATTCAAGTTATCTTGGGAGCTGTATCAACGGTTTGTTGACAGGTTTACCGTAGATTAGCCGCGAGTTTAACTGCCCTCACCCTCTCCAGAAGACTCAGCCGGCAACCATCCAGCAACTTCTCAGGCAAACCACTAGCTAGGCAGAACCTATGGGTATCACCATCGAAGGGGTATCGAAGCGTTTTGGGCAGTTTCAGGCCCTTCACCCCACCGATCTCACCATTCCCACGGGATCCCTGGTTGCCCTCTTGGGGCCGTCGGGTTCTGGCAAATCCACCCTGCTGCGCCTGATTGCCGGCCTAGAAAAGCCGGATACGGGGCGGATTTCCCTCACCGGGCGGGATGCTACCCATGCCAGCGTCCAGGAGCGCAACATTGGTTTTGTTTTTCAGCACTACGCCCTGTTCAAGCACATGACGGTGCGGCAGAACATCGCCTTTGGCTTGGAGATCCGCAAGGCTTCACGGGCCGAGATCCGGGCGCGAGTGGATGAGCTGTTGGAGCTGGTGCAGCTATCGGGGTTCGGGGATCGCTACCCCTCTCAACTCTCTGGGGGGCAGCGGCAGCGGGTGGCCCTGGCCCGCGCTTTGGCGGTGGAGCCGCAGGTGTTGTTGTTGGATGAGCCCTTTGGGGCCCTGGATGCCAAAGTCCGCAAAGAGCTGCGCAAGTGGTTGCGGCGCCTGCACGATGAGGTGCATGTGACAACGGTATTTGTAACCCATGATCAAGAGGAAGCCATGGAGGTGGCGGATCAGATCGTGGTGATGAACCAGGGGCGGATCGAACAGGTGGGATCCCCGGCAGAAATCTATGACCATCCAGCTACACCCTTTGTGATGAGCTTTGTCGGCCCGGTCAACGAGCTTTCTCCCCGCTCCCAACTCTTTTGCCAGCTTCCCGAGGTGCAGGCCGGCCCGCATCAGCTTTTTTTGCGCCCCCACGATGTGCAGATTGAGGTCAACCCCGGCAGCAGTGGTGTTTCTGCCCGCGTTAAGGAGATCATCCACCTGGGTCGGGAGATTCAGGCAGAGCTGGTTCTGAGCGACGGCGGATCCCTGTGGGCCCATCTCAGCCGCGAGCAATATGCCAACCAACCCCTGCAGGTGGGGCAGCAGGTCTATGTGCGCCCCAAGGTGGTGAAAGCCTTTCCCGTCAAAAAAACCGAGATGACCGCAATGCCGGTGGGAGCTTGAGAAACGTTGCTGCAAGCTTTGTCTCAACTGTCTTGGCCGTGGCGGCTGACCCTGGGCTATCTCTTCTTGATGTTGATTCTGCCGCTGGCTGCCTTGATTGCCAAGTCCAGCAGCGTGGGCTGGGCGGAGTTTTGGCGGATCGCGACCGATCCCGTGGCCCTCTCCGCCTATGAAGTTACTTTTGTAACCGCGTTGCTGGCGGCTCTGATCAACGGCGTGATGGGCACCCTGACTGCCTGGGTGCTGGTGCGCTACGCCTTCCCCGGCAAAAAGCTTCTCGAGGGGTTGATCGATCTGCCGTTTGCTTTGCCCACCGCCGTGGCCGGCCTCACCCTGGCAACGGTTTACAGCAGCAACGGCTGGATTGGATCCCTTCTGGCCCCCTTGGGGATCCGCATCTCCTTTACCCGCTTGGGGGTGGGGGTGGCGATGCTGTTTATTTCTTTTCCCTTTGTGGTGCGGACGGTGCAGCCGGTGTTGCAGGAGCTGGAGAAAGATGTGGAAGAGGCAGCCTGGAGTTTGGGGGCTTCCCGCTTTCAGACCTTCCGGCGCGTGGTGCTGCCCCAGATCCTGCCGGCGGTGCTCACCGGGGTAGCCCTAGGGTTTTCCCGCGCCGTGGGGGAATACGGCTCTGTGGTGATCATCGCTTCCAGCATTCCCTTTCGGGACTTGATTGCGGCGGTGCTGGTGATTCAGCGGCTGGAACAACACGACTATGCTGGGGCAACCGTGATCGGAACGGTGATGTTGGGGATCTCTTTCCTGTCGCTGGTGGTAATTAACCTTCTGCAAGCCTGGGGAAGTCGCCATGAAACCTGACGAGGTAGCAGGTGTCAAACCGAAGCCCTCAACATGGCTGTCGGGCCTGTTGATCGGGATCGTCGGGCTTTACATCGCGCTGCTGCTCGGGATCCCGGTGGTGAACATCTTCTATCAGGCGTTTCGAGA
This sequence comes from Thermostichus sp. OS-CIW-33, assembly GCF_054059615.1. Classification (NCBI taxonomy): domain Bacteria; kingdom Bacillati; phylum Cyanobacteriota; class Cyanophyceae; order Thermostichales; family Thermostichaceae; genus Thermostichus; species Thermostichus sp. OS-CIW-33. The sequence goes on along the minus strand of NZ_JBSSCH010000001.1, from coordinate 87,059 downwards.
AGGGATCCCAGCCTTTCTCCATCGCCTGACGGAGCGGGAGTTGCTCAGTGCCCTGCGGTTGACGGTGCTGACGGCGCTGGTCGTTGTGCCCCTCAATACCTTTTTCGGCCTCTGTGCCGCCTTGGCCATTGCCCACCGGCGTTTTCCGGGGCGGGCCCTGCTCCTGAGCCTGATCGACTTGCCCTTTTCCATTTCCCCGGTGGTGGCCGGCCTAATGCTGGTGCTCATCTTCGGGCGTCAGGGTTGGCTGGGATCCTGGAACTTGCGGGTTATCTTTGCATTTCCGGGCATTGTGTTGGCAACGGCTTTCATCACCCTTCCTTTTGTGGCGCGGGAAGTGTTGCCGGTGTTGGAGGAGGCAGGCACCGACCAGGAAGAAGCCGCCAAAACGCTGGGGGCGACCCCCTGGCAGATCTTCTGGAGAATCACCCTGCCCAACATCCGCTGGGGCCTTCTGTACGGCGTCATCTTGACCAATGCCCGCGCCATGGGGGAGTTCGGCGCTGTGGCTGTGGTTTCCGGCAACATCATTGGCCGCACCCAGACCTTGCCCCTGTTCGTGGAAGATGCCTACCGCAGTTATGCCACCGGCTCAGCCTATGCGGCGGCGGTGGTGCTCTCCTTGCTGGCGGTGGTAACCCTAGTGGCTAGGGAGTTCCTTGAGCGGGGATCCCATTCCCGCCGGATCTTTTGATCCGTCAGGGTGTGGATCAGACGGGCTCGGTGAGGATCTCCGGCAGACAAACCTTAGTGCCCCCCAGGCCGCAGTAGCCGCGCGGATTCTTGGCCAGATATTGCTGGTGGTAGTCTTCGGCGTAGTAAAACTCAGGCGCGTCTAAGATCTCGGTGGTGATCTGGCCGTAGCCGTGGGCGGTCAGGGCCTGCTGATAGAGATCGCGGGTTTTTTCCGCCAGCTCCCGCTGCGCCGGAGAATACACATAGATGCCGGAGCGGTATTGGGTGCCCACATCATTGCCTTGGCGCATCCCCTGGGTAGGGTCGTGATTTTCCCAAAACACCTTCAGCAGTTGGGCATAGCTGACCTGAGCTGGGTCGTAAACCACCCGCACCACCTCGTTGTGGCCAGTCAGGCCAGTACAGACCTCTTCATAGGTGGGGTTGGGGGTAAACCCGCCAGCGTAGCCCACCGCTGTGCTGAACACCCCTGGCACCTGCCAAAACTTGCGCTCTGCCCCCCAGAAGCAGCCCATGCCGAACATGGCCAGCTCCATGCCCTCGGGAAAAGGCGGCTGCAGCGGATTGCCGTTGACAAAATGCCGATTCACGATCACCATCGGCTCGGCCCGGCCCGGCAAGGCTTCTTCCGGTTTGGGCAGGGACAGTTTCTTGCCAAGTTTGCCAAAGCCAAAGAGCACCATAGGGACAGCCCGATACATTCGTCAACAGTTACCAGCCTAGCTCAGTTGGCTCCTCATGTGTTGGAAAAATCCTTGATCGGGTCAGCTCACCGATTCAAAAGCCCCCAGCCGCTTGGCCACTAGCAGATAGACGATCATGATCCCCATCGGCACAACCGTGAAGGCTGCCGCCAAGGGAATGTTGCCAGAGGTGCCCTGAAAGGCGAGAACTGCCTGCCCGATGAAATAGCTGGAATTGCCCAGAGAATAAGGCACCACAAAATCTCCCAATGTTAAGGAAAAGGTGAAGACCGACCCGGCCAGGATCCCTGGCAAGGCGAGGGGAAGAGTAACATGGCGGAACGTTTGCCAACCCTGAGCTCCCAAATCTGCAGAAGCCTCAATTAAGCTATCAGGCACTCGCTCCAAAGCCGCCTGGATCGGCAGAATCATATAGGGCAGCCAAACATAGAGAAACACCAAGAAAATACCCAAGTTGGATACAGCCAGCGATGGCCCACCGATCCCGGGCAACTGCAAAATCTTTTCCACCCAGCCCTGTAGGCCCACATGGGTGAGTAGATAGGTAAGGATCCCTTCTTTGGCCAGGATCAACTTCCAGGCATAAACCCGAATCAAATAACTAGACCAAAGCGGTAGGAGCACCAACAAGTACAAAAAGTCCTTCCAGCGAGGAGAGGCCAGTCTGACCATGGTATAAGCCAGAGGAAAAGCCAACACAATTGCAGCTAGGGTCACTGCCAAAGCCATAGTCAAGCTGCGGACAAAGATATCCACGCTGGCAGGAGTGAGCAGCTCCCGATAGGTGGCCAAAGTCAACTTTCTCAGGATCAGGCCGGTAAAGGGATCCAGATGATAAAAACTTTGCAGCAGCAGCGCCAGCAGCGGCCCCAAGTAAAAGACCAGCAACCAAATGAGAGGTGGCCCCAACAGAATGGCAAGGATGAGCGTCGGGTGATGATAGAGGAATCCAAACAGATCGGGTTTATCGGTTATCTGAGTTGTTTTGGCCATGGCCAGGCAGGCATGAAGATCAGCTTTTCATTCCCTCTTTTTGGTGTTATTGGAATTGTAGGTCGACGAGCCAATAGAATTCAACAGAATTGGGATTGAGAAAGTGCGAACAGGCAAGAGGGATTGGCTTGTCTACACCTGCCGGCGGGTATCCTTTGAGGGAAAACGGCAATCAGAAGATGCCGGTATGGTCATTTCGACTCAAACTAGGACACTGCACCCACACCTAAAACATTGGTCGCGTCGTCGCGTCAGCGCTGCGGAGCAATAATGCATGGGGCCATAAGGCTTTTCTCGTATAGCCCAGGTGTCTCACTCTAGCCTAAACGACCATATCTTGCTTGGCGGGAAGTGGAGGGCCATCGTAGACAGGGATCCTTTGAACCTTTTGGGGGCATTGGGAGTCAGACAAAGCAAGGTTGAGAACAAGGGAGCGTCCTCTCGTGCAGGCGGCAAAGGATACATCCGATTGGGAGCTGATCCAGCGCTGCCTCAACGGCGACAGCCAGAGCTTTCGCCAACTCTACCGCAAATACCAGCAGTCGGTACGGAATATCCTTTATCCCTTGTGTGGAGCCGATCTTTTGGATGACCTGGTACAGGAAGTGTTTATTCGTGCCTGGAAAGGGTTGCCTCGGTTTCGCGGCTCGGCCCAGTTTTCCACTTGGCTGTATCGCATCTGCTGGAATATGGCCTCAGATCAGCGACGGCGCTGCGCCCGGCAACACTCCCAAACCCAAAACCTGGCCCTCGGATCGGATATCGCTCACCCTGGCCCCGACCTGATGCACTTGCACTACCAACAGGCTCTACAGCAAAGCATGGCTCAGCTTAGCCCTGAACACAGAATGGTTCTGATTCTACACGACCTAGAAGATCTGCCCCAGAAAGAAATCGCCGAGATTTTAGGGATCCCGGTGGGAACGGTGAAGTCCCGGCTGTTTCACGCCCGTGCCACCATCCGTCAACACCTACTTCAGGAGGGCATTACCCCATGAGTGAGCACCCCAACCCCCTAGCAGACGAGCGGCTGCGCCACTTTTTGCGTCAATATCGCCCCCTCCCTCCCCCTGCGGCCTCTGGGCTGGAGGAGCAGATCCTTCAAGTTGTGGCGACTCATCCACTTCATGGCCGGCTCAAGCACCCTTGGCGTTGGGTTGGCATCTCCCTTTTGGCGGGCGCTTTGCTGGGCTGGATTGGCTATCAGCGCTGGCAGGTACAGGTGGTGGCCCAGGAGACCGAAGCCCTAGAAAGTTTTTTGGTGAGCACTTGGGGAAGCTTGCTGAGCCCAGAGGGAACAGAAACCGAAACTTGGTGGATAGAACGCGATCCAGAGGGATCCTAAATCCATCAGCCTCACGAATATCCCCCTTCATTGACCATTACACCGCTGAGACTTCTGAGACCTTGGTCAGATTCTTGGTCAGATTCTTAGAAAAAGCCTGCAAAGAACCATGAGAAATGCTTGGATTTGGATCCCCATTTTGCCACTCTACCTGGGATCCCTGGGTGAACCGGTGATGGGCCAACCCCGCCCCCTGCGAATGATGGATTTGCGCCGCCCCTTTGCTCGCAATTTGCGGGAGCTGAACCTCTCCGACGAGCAGTTGCGGCAATTGCAGCAGATCCGCCACCGCAAACAGGAAGAGTTGTTGGAGCGCATTTTGGAGTTGAGGGCAGCCCGCGGTCGATTGCGGGAGTTGCTGGTCGGCGATGCCCCTGAGTCAGAAGTGGCAGCTCAATTTCAGCGGGTACAACAGCTAAGCCAAGAAGTAAATGCCAAACGTTTTGAGGCAGTTCTGGAAATGCGACAGGTCCTCAGCTCAGAACAGCGGCAACACCTGCTGAAAATTCTCGAAGAGGCCGCTCCATTTTAATTGGATGGCTGGTTGGTGTGAGCTGTTATGGTCATTTAAACAGGAATGAAACATTTCCGCCTGGCTCCCCTCTTCCTCTGAGAGAAGGGGTGAAGGCAGTGGCAGGGAGCGTTTGGGGAGTGTCTCAACCTAGCTTGAAATGACTATAACAAGGCGCTTAAATATCCAGGGCAACAATGACAGGGGCATGATCGCTGGGTTTTTCGGCCCGCCGTGGCTCAACATCGATCCAGCAAGCGGTGGCTTTCTCCTGTAGCTCACGAGACAGATAATGATGATCAATGCGCCAGCCGCGATTCCTTTGAAACCCCCCCGAGCGATAGTCCCACCAGCTAAAATGGCCGGGATCTGGGGTGAACCTGCGAAACGCATCTTCAAACCCTAAAGCCAGGATCTCCCGCAGGGCTTGTCGCTCCGGTTCGGAAGCCATGATTTCTCCCGCTTTTTGGGGATCATAAATATCCCGATCTTCCAGGGCAATGTTAAAGTCCCCGCAGAGCAGGATGGGATCCCCTTGGCTCAGGGCAACGGCGAGGTAATCCTTCAGCGTGGCTAGCCAGCGCAATTTATAGGCGTATTTTTCCGATCCCACCTCAGAACCGTTGGGCACATAAAGGTTGAGAATACGGATCCCGCGGTAGATGGCGCTCATCAGCCGCTTTTGCTCGTCCAAATCTGCCGCCGAAGGCAGCAGCGCACCAAACCCCCGTTCTACTTTTTCCGGGGGATCCCGGCTGATCAGAGCCACACCGTTGTAGGACTTTTGCCCGTAGACCTCCACATGAAAGCCCCGCTCCTGAAAGGCCGCCCGGGGAAAGTCTTCATCCACCACCTTAGTCTCCTGCAGGCAGAGCACATCCAGGGATCCCTGGCTGTCCAGCCAAGCCAAAACCTGAGGCAGCCGGGTGCGAATGGAGTTGACATTCCAGGTAGCCACTTGCATGAGGGATCCCGCTCACTCCACCAAGGCTCTTCCTCGGATTTGGGCCAGCCGCTCCGCATCCAGCACCTCCCCCTCAGTGTAGTAGCCGGCAGCTTTTTTGGCCTCGATCTCCACACGGGCATCCGCCGGGATCAGCTCTTCTGGGATGGGCACCCGCTGCAGAACCTCAATGCCGGAGTTGGTGATGGCTCGATACTTGAGGTCGCTCATGGAAATCAGGCGATCGATTCGGGTTATGCCCAGCCAATGGAGCACATCCGGCATCAACTCCTGAAAGCGGATGTCTTGCACCCCTGCCACACACTCGGTACGGGTGAAGTAGGCATCGGCCCGATCCCCTCCTTCCTGGCGCTTGCGGGCGTTGTAGACCAAAAACTTGGTCACCTCTCCCAAGGCGCGGCCTTCTTTGCGCAGGTACACAATCACCCCAGCTCCACCGGCCTGGGCCGTCTTAACGCATTCCTCAATGCCATGCACCAGGTAGGGGCGGCAGGTGCAAATATCCGAGCCAAACACATCGGAACCATTGCATTCGTCGTGAACCCGCACCGCCAGGGGCAAAGCCGGGTCGGTGATGGCGGCCACTTGCCCGATGATGTACACCGTCTGGCCACCGATGGGCGGCAAAAACACCGATAGGTCTGGGCGAGTCACCAATTCTGGAAACATGCCTCCCGTCTGCTCGAAGAGGGTGCGGCGCAGCAGGCTTTCGCTCACCTGCAATCGTTTGGCGATCCCCGGCAGGTACCAGACCGGCTCGATTGCGGCTTTGGTGACCACCAGGCTGCCATTGTCTTTGAGGATCCGGCCATCCACCCGTAACCGCCCTTTGTTGACCGCCTCCTGCAGTTCTGGCATGTGGATGTGGGCCTGAGTAATGGCAATAGTAGGGCGAATATCGTAGCCCTGGGCATAGAGGGGAGCAAAGACTTCCCCCACAACTGCTCCCCAGGGATCCAAGGACACAATCCGGTCTGGATCTCCCCAGCTTGGGTGAGGGCCAATCGACACCACCGGGGCAGTATGGGTTAAATCGGCGCGGTGATCCGCCTGCAAAGAGCCACTGGCCACAGCCAATGCCCGATAGACAGCGTAGGCTCCCGCATGGGTGCCGATGACATTGCGATGGGCAAGATTGGTCAGGCTACCCACCACCGGCCCCCGCTGCAGTGGATCCAAGGATCCCCAGCGAATCGGCTGGGCTTGCGTCCCATAAGGGGAGGGATGGGAAGTCAGGACAATGTGATGAGGACGGGAGGAAGGTTCGCTCATGGTCCTCAAATGCCTGGAAAATGGAAGAATCTGGAGAAAACAGAATTATAGGCGATCCCCAGCCGTTTCCAGAGAGCCTGACCCTTCTTTTGGGGTGCCTAGACAACGATTTTGGCCAAACCCAAGGGTCGGATCCCTGCCGGCGAAACCTCGACCCGATAGGGCAACATCTCTACCCCGACCTGCAGGGCCTCACAAAACAGACGGGCATAGCGGGGATCCCGTTCTTCGCCGGGGGCAAACTCGGTGCAATCGGCGCGATTGATCCAGTACATCAGCAGGGCCCGCTGACCCTGTTGGCGGATCTGGATCAGATCTTCCAAGTGTTTTTGGCCGCGGGTGGTCACCGTATCGGGAAACAGCGCGCGGGATCCCACAGCCCAGGTGGTATTCTTCACCTCCAAATAGGCCGAGCCAGAGTCTCCTGTCAGCAGAAAGTCGATTTTGCTCCTGCCGCAGGTCACCTCCCGTTGCCGGCGAGAAAACCCTGCCAACTGGGGAAACCACCCTCGCTCCAGCCCCCATTCCACCAGGCGATTGGGCAAGCTGGTGTTGATCCCCACCCATACTCCATCCACCTGGATCATCTCCCAGGTGTAGGCCAGTTTCCGTTTCGGCTCTGGGTGATGGGAGAGGTACACAGGTGCCCCCACCTGACAGACCCCACTCATCGGCCCTGTGTTGGGGCAATGGGCGATGATCTGTTGCCCGTTTTCCAGCTCCACATCGGCCAAAAACCGCTTGTAGCGGCTGCGCAGCACCCCTCTGTGCAAGGGGCTCGAAAAGCGGTAAGGCACCGGCCCATCCCCGCACTCCATCCCCAAAGCCTCTCCTTGTCGTAGGTATTTTTCTTTAGGATTTTGGAAATCTTCTCCGGGGATCGTCTCTCCTGCGCTAGGGTAAATCATGTGTCCCAGGGCTTGGGGCACCCTCTTACAGCTCTTTCCGACTTCATGGGAATTCTGCAGATCACTCTGCGAAGCAGTAAGATCCCTATCGCACAAGAGATGCGTCTGCATTATCTGTAGTCGGTGCTGCCGGAAAGAGCTGTATTGGCGATTAAACCCATTTAACACCTCGTTTTTTCTGCCCTTTTGTCAAAACTTGGAGAAGAAAACCCGAATGCTGCGTCTTGATCCTGATCCCAGTTTTCAGCCTGGGGATTCCTTGCAGGACAACCGTGGGCGTGTGGCCATATTCATCGACGGGTCTAATCTGTTCTACGCCGCTCTGCAACTGGGCATTGAGATCGACTACACCCGTCTGCTGAAGACTCTGAGTGGTCGGTCGCCCCTTTTGCGCTCTTTTTTCTACACCGGCGTCGATCGCAACAACGAAAAGCAGCAGGGGTTTTTGCTCTGGATGCGCCGCAATGGCTACCGCGTGGTTACCAAAGAGCTAACCCAGTTGCCCGATGGATCCAAGAGAGCCAACCTGGATGTGGAAATTGCCGTGGATATGCTGTCGCTGGTGCGCTGGTATGAGACGGCTGTGCTGGTGAGCGGCGATGGAGACTTGGCCTATGCGGTCAATGCCGTTAGCTACCAAGGGGCACGAGTGGAGGTGGTCAGCTTGCGTTCCATGACCAGCGATCAACTGATCAACTTGGCGGATCGCTACATCGACCTGGAATCCATCAAAGACCAAATCAAGAAGACCAACCGTCCCTCCTCCGCCTACCTGTACCGACCGGGGTTCACCGCCGATGAGGAGGACGAGGGGTGACTTCATCCCTCACCCCTAGCTCCTCTCCCCAAAAGAGAGGGGCGATCAGTTCAGTAAGTTCACTGTGATTCCGAGTTTGAAGGGATCCCTTGCAGCAGGTAAACCGGGTTCAGGGGGGCAAAGCGGGTGCCCTCGGCCAGGACGGCAGAGCGGGAGATCTGAACGTGATCTACTCGAACTTGCCAGCCCCGAGAACGCAGCCATTGCAGGGCTTCACTGCAGGTTTCTAGGGTAGCGAAGTTGGCCACTAAGATCCCTCCAGGCCGCAGGCGGGCTCCCACCACCGGCAGCAGGTCGCGGATCCCTTTGCCGCCGCCGCCCAGCACCACCCGATCTGGGTCGGGCAAGTTGGCCAACACTTGGGGGGCTGCCCCCGGGATCACCTGCAGGTTCTCTGGGCCAAAGCGTTGCCGGTTGCGCCGAATCAGACAGATGCCCATGGCGTTGCGCTCGACAGCATAGACCTGGAGCCGAGAAGAGAGGCGGGCTATTTCGATGGCCACCGAGCCGGTGCCGGCACCGATATCCCACACCACGCCCTCTTGGGGGAGCTGCAGGGATCCTAAGGTGAGCAGGCGGATGGGCTGCTTGGTGATCAAGCCGGGCTGGTCGGGAAAGGTGTAGAACTGGTCGTCCGGGATCCCGACCAAAGGCCAGCGATGGGGATCTGGCTCCGGCTCTACTCGTCGCAGCACCACAACGTTGGGGCTGGGGAAAACGGCGTCTTCCCCTTCTTGGAGGGGCACGACCTGTTCTTGAGGGGATCCCAGTTGACTACAGACCCAGGCTTGGTAACGCACCGGCAGCCGCAGGTCGGCAATGAACTGGGCCAAGACGGTCGGTGTATGCTCCGGATCGGTGAGCACCACTATCACAGGGGATCCCTGCTTGAGAACGGCTTCCAACCGCTCCACTCCCCGCCCGTGCAGGCTGAGGATGGTCGCCTCCTGCCAGGGGATCTGCAGGCGGTTCAGGGCCAGCTGCACCGAGCTCACCTGCGGATAGAAGGCCAACCGCTCCGCTGGGAAATACTCCGTCAACAGCCGCCCGATCCCGAAAAAAAGCGGATCCCCGCTGGCCAACAAAACTAGGGATCCCTGAGCCATCTCCTGCTGCAAAAGCGGGATCCAACTTTCCACCGGCCCGGTGAGCGGGATCTTGCGGGCCGGATGATCGGTAAAGTGCCGGAGCAGATGAGGGGCTCCTGCCAAAACCCTGGCTTGGGAAAGGGGGGGGATCCCCCAGGAAGCCACAGAGCCATCCCCCGCTACCCCTACGACCGCAAGCTGAGGTGACCGCCCAGGTGCTGCCGTAGCCATTTAACGTTCGACAGGTGGGTGGTATTGGCGCATGTGATTGAGAAAATCCAGTCGCAGCTCCGCCACTTCCCGTTGCATTTCCCGCATCTCCCGAATAAAGCTGAGTTGAGCCTCGATCAGGCGGCCATCGCGCTCCCGAAATTGCTCCATCATCATGGCTTGCGCTTCCCTCAGTTCGGCAAACCCAGCCTGCATATCTCGGCGGCACTCCTGTATGGCCACCTCCAGCTCGTCTCCCCGCTCTTCGTTCTGTCGAATCCGCTCCTGGTTCTGTTGGATCAACGCCCTGATCTCCTGGATTTCGGTCTGGAGTTGGGCTTCCATAGCCTGCCGCTCGGCCCGCATTTCGGCCATCTGGGCCTCAAAGCGCTCGGCAGACCGCTGCTGCTCAGCCCGGATCTCGGAGATTTGGGCTGCAAAGGCCTGCCGCATCTCAACCATCTGAGCCTCAAAGCGCTCGGCAGACCGCTGCTGCTCAGCCCGGATCTCGGAGATTTGGGCTGCAAAGGCCTGCCGCATCTCAACCATCTGAGCCTCAAAGCGCTCAGCCGACCGCTGCTGCTCAGCCCGCATTTCGGCCATCTGAGCCTCAAAGCGCTCGGCAGATCGTTGCTGTTCAGCCCGGATCTCGGAGATTTGGGCTGCAAAGGCCTGCCGCATCTCAACCATCTGAGCCTCAAAGCGCTCAGCCGACCGCTGCTGCTCGGCCCGCATTTCTTGGATTTGTTCTTGTTGTTGCTGAAGGTTGCGAATCAGCCACTCCTCTTGTTCTGGGGTCATGGGAAAGGTCTGAAGATATCCCTTCAATTCTAGTCAGTTGGGGATGGGATCCCGTTGAGCTGCCAAGAGAAGGGCATTGACAATGGCAGCAGCAACTGGGGATCCGCCTTTGCGGCCCTCCACCCGAATCTGGGGAACATCCGTTTGCGCCAACGCCTGCTTGGCCTCTTCCACCGCCACAAATCCCACCGGCACTCCGATCACCAAAGCCGGCTTGACCCGCTGTGCCCGAATCTCCTCCACCAAAGCCAGCAACGCGGTGGGGGCATTGCCAACGACAAACAGGGCTTCTGGATAGCGGCGTGCCAAGTTCACCATCCCATTGGCGGCGCGGGTTTGACCGGGCCAACGGGGCTCCTCCACCCAGTCCAAAGCACAGTAGAGGGGGATCCCTTGGGCTTTCAGACCTGACTGGATCCCAGCTGCCACCATCCTGACATCGACAATGACAGGCTGCTTTTGCCGTAGGGCTGCCAGGGCGTGTTCAACGGCGTTGGGGCCGAAGAAAAAGCGATCCCGCAGCTCAAAGTCGGCAGTGGCATGAATGGCACGGCGCACCACCTCATAAGGGATCCCTTGCCAGGGGTGGGGGCCGATCTCCTGATCGATCTGGCGAAAGCTGGCAGCGGTAATCGGGTCTATCCCGAAGGCTTCATCCATTGGGTCTGGGGTTATGGACACAGTCATGCTGGCATGTCCTGGAAGATATAGAAGAACCGGTGGCAAAGTACGTCCTATTAAATGATGAGCCGAGGAAACCACTAAGATTGGTCTAGCCTAAATTGGAGATGAGCCTATTGTTGTCACCCACTCCTCCCTTGCACAGACTCAACTCCCATCCTTCCCCTTCTGCTCGGGTCAGCGCCAATTCCGTCGGCAATCCCGGTTTCTCCTCTGTTGATGCGCCCCCCCCTTCCCCAACGGGTAGCGACAGGGATCCCTTGTCGGCTTTGCCTCGCTACGGCTACTCCCAAACCTGGCATTGGCGGGGCTGGCCCATCCATTTCACCTACACCCCCAGTCGTGCCCAAACCCCTGCCGGTGTCGTCAACTTGACGGCAGCTCCGGCCCTTTTAATCCATGGATTTGGGGCTTCGGTGGGCCATTGGCGCCACAACATTCTCCCTCTGGGATCCCAGCGCTCCGTCTATGCCCTCGACCTGCTGGGATTTGGCAAGAGTGCCAAGCCGGAGATTGCCTACAGCGTTGATCTGTGGGTGGAGCAGGTACACGAGTTTTGGCAAACTCACATTCAGCAGCCCAGCATCCTGGTGGGCCATTCCATCGGGGGCTTGGTGGGAGTCATTGCCGCCGCCCGCTATCCCCAGATGGTGAAGGGCCTGTGCTTGATTAGCTGCGCCGATGGGCCCCATCCGGAAGAATTGCCCTCTCCCTGGGATGCTCTGGTGCGAGCCCTCTGCGAAGGGATTCTGTCGTTGCTGGGGTGCCCCCTCACTTATCCCCACCTCTTCAACTGGCTGCGACAAACCGAGGTGCTACGAGCTTGGATCAAGAATGTCTACAAGCGGGATGAGCAGGTGGATGACGAGCTGGTGCAGATCTTCCAGAGACCGGCCTTTGAGCCGGGGGCAGCCCACGTGTTTTTGGACGGTCTGAGGGCCATTCTCTGCCGCCGCTTCGACAGCCCCAAACGCCTGCTGCCCACCCTAAAAATGCCTATCTTGCTACTTTGGGGCCGAGAAGATCCGGCAGTGCCCAGTTTTTTGGCAGACCAATTTAAGCGCTGGCAACCTGCCCTCACCTTGGTGAAGCTGCCGGGAGTAGGCCACTGCGCCCACGACGAGCTGCCTCACTGGGTCAACACCCTCATCGGGGAATGGGCGGCCAGTCTGGAGACCTGCCCTGACTTGCCCACCCCCCTTCAGCGGGATCCCCGAGTCGGCTAGCTCAGCAAGTGATCTGAGCTATTCCCGGCAAGGTGCCACAAGTGAGGGCTATCGGCACAGGGCCCCCCCAGCTTGGAACACCCCCAAGCCAAATCCCAGCCTGCCGCCGGGAAAAGGGATCCCGCTCAGAGATCAGGGGGCAGCTTGAGGATCTGATGCTGGCGCATCCCCTGCCAGCGGCGAATGAGATCGCCATCAATACCGAACTGATCCAACGCCTTCACCACCACAAAATCCACCAAATCTAGGATGGTACGCGGCTGGTGGTACCAAGCTGGAATGGCCGGAACAATGCGCGCCCCCGCTTCTGCCAGAGTGGTCAAGTTGCGCAGGTGGATCAGGCTAAAGGGGGTTTCCCGCGGCACCACCACCAAGCGTCGTCCCTCCTTGAGCTGCACATCAGCAGCCCGCTCCAGCAGATCCGAGCTCAAGCCGGCAGCCAACTTGGCAACTGTACCCATGCTGCACGGGATCACCAACATCCCCTGCGTGCGATAGGAGCCACTGGCAATGGTTGCCCCCACATCCTGCCAGCGATGACAAACTAGGGATCCACCGCTGCTCTCGGCTTGCTGTCGCCAAAAGTGGGCCTGCTTGCGGGGGTCTGTCGGCAGCAGCACCCCTTGTTCTCCCTGCCACACCTGATAGGCCGCTTTGGAGGCCACCACTTCGACGCGGTAGCCCAGGCTGAGCAGAACATGCAGAGCGCGCACAGCATAGAGCATCCCTGAAGCGCCTGATACGCCAAGGATGATGGGCAGAGAGGATGTCAAGGGCCGCTGGGGAACGTCTTCTGCTCAAGTCTAGCGAGGGGAGCCGTCCCTCGCCTGCTCAGGAGATCCCTAACCCACCGCTCCAAAAGACTTGCACAACGCGGGATAAAAATGCTCCTGGCACAGGTTGAAGGCAGCGCTCAAGCCCCAGTCTGACTCTTCTCTGTTAGGTCTGCAGATTTTGCCGCCCGTTGCGGATCACCCGCAAGGACTCCACCAACCGCAACTCCAAGTCTTGCAACACCTGATCCACGTAACGGTGGGCCTCCCGCTGCAGGCGCTCCGATTCCTGCAGTGTCTGTCGCCGCACCTCCTCACTCTGTTGATAGGCTTGTTGCAATAACTGCTCCGCCTGAGCTTGGGCCTGTCGCAGAATCGCCGATTCGTTGAGGAGCTGCTCAGCCCTACGTTGGGCCGCGGCCACAATTTCTTGGGCGTAGCGATTGGCCTCTGCCAAGATCCGATCCCGCTGGCGCAGCAGTTCCTCCGCTTCCTCCAGGGCTGTCGGCAGGTTCAGGCGGATAAAGTCTAACTGCTCCAGAATCTTTTCCTCTTCAATAAGGGTGCGAGACCAAAACAGGCGAGGGCTACTGAGAATGGCTGCCTCCAATTGATCCAGGGCCTCCTGGACGCGCATCAGAGCCAGGGTCTGATCCCCAAAGGGTACGCCGGCACGATTGGAAGGATCAGAGGGCAATTCTCGCATCAGTCTATGAAGAGGGGAGGCTGCACTGAGCAAAAGAGCAGATCAGGCAGGATAACGCCTACCATATCAGGTTCTCGGTTTCCTGAATCTGCGCAGTCTCCCCTTCGCTCCAACCACTCTTCGTGAAGTAGATGTTCTTTTTGATATGAGGGGACGATGGACTTTCTCCCTCGCGGAGGCTGTGAGCCAAGCGGCAGAGAGGCTGCTTACCGGTCGGTTGGTGCCACAGCGGCTGGGGAGCCGAGGTTGCTCGGCTGCCAAAAGAGCGCCAATGGAGGAGATTTATAGTCATTTTGAATAGGAATAAAACATTTCCGTTGCCTTGCTCTCCAACCCCCCTCTCCCAGAGAGATGAGCTGGGGGGTCGCGGCAGCGGCGCGGAGCGTTTGGGGAGTGTCTCAATCTAGTTTGAGATGACTACACTTTTTGAGTTGCCGCCAGTTCCCTGAAGATGGCCAGCCTCCAGATGGTTGACAGCTACCTATGGCACACTGAGAAAAAAGGAGTTGGAGCCCCAGCCTCTTATGCCACAACCGCAGCCCCCCAGAAGACTGGAAGACCAGTTTGTGGAGAATGTCTCCCGTTATCCCACTTACTTTATTACCGTTTTGCTGGGGGGGATCTGGGCTGGCCTCCAGCCTTTTGTCGGCCTGTATCGCAAAAGTCCAACAGCGGCGGCTATGGTTACGCTGGGATCCCTTTTGTTGCTTCTATTTGTTTATTTCACCCTGCGAGGCATGACAGGGAATACCTTTTGGCCAGAATAGATACTGGGTTGAGGTTGGGGCCCATGGGCGAAGCTGTGCAGTGGACGCCGGCAGCATAAGCACGCCTCAAGGGGATCCCTCTTTTTCGCCCCACTGCTGACAAGAAGTAAAGTGCTCCGCACCGCTCGCGCGAATGAAAAGTTTGCCCCGGAATGGTGGCGGTCTATGGGCAGGCCAAGCCTCAATTGGCTCTTCAGGGATCCCGGCTGCAAGCTGTAGCGAGGGGATTGGATTTGCCGCTAGCTTGGTAGAGGTGTTCTCCTCCGTTTTTTGAACTCATGGCAGATTGGATCCTGTTGGCGCTGGTGGGTTCTGCAACCTACCTGCTGCTGCAAAAAAGTGTGGCCCGCCTTTCGAAGGTGCCGTGGCGGATCCTGTGGCTGGTGATGATGCTGCCCCCTTTGGTTTGGGTGCTGGGGCGTCAGGTGTTTCAGTACGAATTGCCTCCCTTGCTGATGTTGCTGCTGTTTCTCACCTCCTACTTTACCAGCATGACCTTGGTGAGACGAGGGGGTATTCGACCCTCAACCGGAGGCCGTCGGCCAGAGGTGGAAAACTCCTCTCCAGAAGCGGATCCCTCGCCGGCTGGGGAACCTGAGCCGGAGGAAGAGGAGGAAGACGGCGCCGCAGATCCGGTCTCGCTGGCTCTTGCCCACACCCCCATCTCCGAAGTGCCGCGGGAGAAGCTGAGCCATTGCTTCCCCTGGAACGTCTTTTATTTGCAAAACGTGGAGTACCGCCCCCAGGCGATCATCTGCCGGGGCAACTTGCGGGCGGATCCCAGTGAAGCCTATGAGCGGGTGCAGCAAAACGTGGAAACCACTTTCGGCAAACGCTTTTTGGTGGTGCTGCAGGAGGGGTTTGCCGGTAAGCCCTTTTTTGCCCTGGTGCCCAACCCGGCGGCGCGGCGCTCCCTGGCGGACAGTCGAGAGTTGCCGCTGCTGGCTTTGGGGCTGTTGCTATTCACCTTCTGGACGACCCTCAGTGCTGGGGCCCACGCGGCTGGGGTTAGCCCTGACCGGCTGCTGCATTTGCCCTCTCTGATGAAAGGATTGCCCTATGCGGTCGGGATCCTTGCCATTTTGGGATCCCATGAGTGGACTCGTTACTGGGTGGCCCGCCGCCACCACATCAAAACCTCGCTGCCCTATTTCATCCCGGTGCCTTTTGTCCTGGGGACTTTTGGGGCGTTTATCCAGTTGAAAGAGCCGGTGCCCAACCGCAAGGTGTTGTTTGATATCGCCGCCGCTGGGCCGCTGGCAGGGAGTCTTGTTGCTTTGGGCATGCTGTTGCTGGGGCTGTTGTTTTCAGCGCCTGCAGATCCTCCCGCGGTGCCGGAGGGGCAGCCGACCCCGATTAGTTTTCATCGCATTGACCCGCGCCTATCGGTGCTGCTGGCAATTCTGGCCCGCATGGTGCTGGGGGATCAGTTGCAGCCGGGGCAGGTGATCGAGCTGCACCCGCTGGCCTTTGCCGGCTGGCTGGGCTTGGTGGTGATTGCCTTTAACCTCATGCCGGTGGGCCAACTGGATGGAGGGCACATTGTCCACGCAGTGTATGGACAGCGGATGGGAGCGAATGTGGGCCGGGTAGCCCGCTGGTTGGTGTTGCTGCTGGCTTTGACGGTGCAGCCTTGGCTGTTGCTCTGGGCGCTGCTGCTGTTTGTGATTTCCAGTGCTGACGAGCCGGCCCTCAACGATGTGACGGAACTGGACGAGGCCCGGGATCTGCTGGGGCTGGGGATGCTAACGCTGCTGGTGCTGATCCTGCTGCCGGTACCGCCGTTTTTGCAAAATGGACTGGGCTTGGCCTAGATCCGGGGTAGGATCCAAACCGCCCCTGACCTCGTTCTTCTCTCATGGAACGCAGCTTAATTGTTCAAAAGTACGGCGGTACCTCTGTCGGCTCTGTGGAGCGTATCCAGGCCGTGGCTCAACGGGTGGCCCACACGGTGGAGCGGGGACATCGGGTGGTGGTGGTGGTCTCGGCGATGGGGGATGAAACCGATCGCCTTGTGGGCTTGGGGGAGCAGATCTTGCAGGGATCCCCGACCACACCGGCCCAGTTGCGGGAATGGGATATGCTCCTTTCCACCGGTGAGCAGGTGAGCATTGCCCTGGTGGCCTTGGCGCTGCAACGCTTGGGGTGTCCTGCCCTTTCCCTGACGGCAGCCCAGGTGGGCATTGTCACCACTCGGGATCACAGCCGGGCCCGCATTTTGCACATCCACACCGACCGCCTGTGGCAGCACCTGGAGCGGGAAGAGGTGGTGGTGGTGGCCGGGTTTCAGGGCATCACCAGCCTGGCGGAGCTGGAGATCACCACCCTGGGTCGGGGGGGATCCGACACCACGGCGGTGGCCTTGGCAGTGGCCTTGGGAGCAGAGCTGTGTGAGATCTACACCGATGTGCCGGGGATCTTCACCACGGATCCGCGTAAGGTGCCTGAGGCCAGGCTGTTGCCGGAGATCACCAGTGATGAAATGTTGGAGCTGGCCAGCTTGGGGGCCCAGGTGCTGCATCCCCGCTCGGTGGAAATTGCCCGCAACTACGGTGTGAAGCTGCGGGTGCGCTCCAGCTTGGAGCCGTTGCAGGCGGGATGCGAGGGCACTCTCATTCTTTCTCCTCCCCCCCGTCCTCGTGCTGCCGACAGCAGTATCGAGCTGGGCCTGGCGGTGGATACGGTGGAGCTGGATCGGGATCAGGCCAAGTTGGTGTTGGTGGGGGTGCCGGATCGCCCTGGCATTGCCGCCCAGCTCTTTCAGGGGATCGCGGCGGCAGGGGTGAATGTGGATTTGATTTTGCAGTCGCTCCAGTTCACAGCCGCTCACGCCAGCGGGACGGACTCCTTGCCGCAGGGATCCGTGCCCCAGCCCACCAATGACATTGCCTTTACGGTCAGTCGGTCGCAGGTGACCGAGGCTGCAGCCGTTGCCCGGCGGATTGGCCAAGAGCTGCAGTGTGCAGCGGTGATTGTGGATGAGGCGGTGGCCAAAGTCAGCATTGCCGGGGTGGGGATGATGGGCCGACCTGGGATCGCGGCGCAAATGTTCCAGGTGCTGGCCGAGGCCGGGATCAATTTGCAGATGATCTCCATGTCCGAGATCAAGGTGAGCTGTGTGGTGGCTGCGGAGCGGGCCGGTGATGCCGCCTTGGCTCTGGGAGAGTCGTTCCAGGTGATCCCCCACTTGCATCGGGCAAAGATGCCGGCTGCCCCTCAAGACAGCCACCCGGTACGCGGTGTTGCCTTGGATTTGAAGCAATCGCGGCTGGGCCTTCGCAAAGTGCCGGATCGTCCGGGAACTGCCGCCCATTTGTTCGGGCGCTTGGCGGCTGCCGGGATCATCGTGGACACCATCATCCAAAGCCAGCGGGGCTACCACAACGGGATCCCCAGTACCGACATTGCCTTTACCGTGCCTCAGGATCAAGCGATGGCTGCTGAGGCAGTCTGCCGGCAGGTGGCCGAAGAGCTCCAGGCGGCAGGAGTTGACGCGGATCACGACATTGCCAAGGTCAGCATTGTCGGCGCCGAGATGGAAACCTACCCTGGCGTGGCTGCTCGCCTGTTTGCAGCCCTAGCCGAAGCCGGAATCAACATCGAGATGATCGCCACCTCGGAGATCAAGGTGAGCTGTGTAGTGCGCCGGGATCGAGGGATCCCGGCCTTGCAAGCTATTCACCGCGCTTTCCGGCTGGACTGCCCCTAGCCTGCCTTAGGGTTGAGCCGCCAGCAGCAGGGGGAAATGGTGGGCGTTGGGGGCGTGCATCACCTGGATCCCCAGATTGGCGCGGTTGAGGAGATCGGCGTAGGTGGGAATGAACCGGCCCTGGCTGTCCAGGATGGACTGGTTGAAGTTCAAGCCGTTCAAGTTAAAGGCCATTATGCCGATACCTATTGCCGCCGCCCAAATCCCCACTGTGGGCAGGGCCGCCATCCAGAAGTGGACGGAACGGCTGTTTCTCAGGCCCAGGCCGGGGAACCCCAGCCGCCCCAAGAACGCGTAGTGCCCGGCCAGGAAGTTGTAGGTGACTTCCTCCTGCCCGAAGCGGTAGCCGGCATTTTGTGACTCTTCTTCCGAGGTCTCGCGGATTAGGCTGGAGATCACTAGGGAGCCGTGCAGGGAGGCCAGCAGAGCGCCGCCAAAGACGCCGGCCACCCCCAGCCAGCTAGCAGGGTGCATGAGGATATTGTGCTCCGCCTGGAAAGCCAGCATGAAGTAGAAGGTGCCGGCGATCCCCAGGGGCAAGCCTTCCGAGAAACTGCCCTGGCCGATGGGGTAAACCAAGAGCACCGCCGTAGCCGCCGCCGCCGGAGCGGAAAACGCCACCGCAATCCAGGGACGCATGCCCAAGCGATAGCTCAGCTCCCATTGCCGGCCCAGATAGCACCACACCCCAATCAAAAAATGGAGCACGATCAGTTGGTAGGGGCCGCCGTTGTAGAGCCATTCATCCAAAGAAGCGGCTTCCCAAATGGGATAAAAGTGCAGGCCAATGGCCGCTGAGGTGGGCACCACCGCCGCCGAGATGAGATTGTTCCCCCCTATCAAAGAGCCGATCACCGGCTCGCGGATCCCATCCACATCCACCGGCGGAGCAGCAACAAAAGCGATCACAAAACAAAAGGCAGCCGCCAACAGCGTCGGGATCATCAATACGCCAAACCAGCCGATGTACAGCCGGTTTTCGGTGCTGGTTATCCATTGACAAAAGCCATTCCAACTCCAGAGCTGCCGTGCAGCCGAGGAGCGGCGAATTACCGTACTCATAGGCCAACTCCTAAAGAGACAAAACCATTCTTTGCTTTGTCGGCTTCCTTGAACGGGGCAAAACTCTTCCCGCGCCGACCGCCAAAAGCGTCTCCTTCTTTCAGGCTAGACAGTTTTAGGGACGCCGACAGGGATCCCTAACTTTCGCAACGGGACTGTGAAAAAAATGGATTTGTCGATACAAATCAGCACCGATATGTTGCAATTTGGAGGTCTTTGAGAGCTTCCCGGCGAAGGTCGGTCACTGGCAGTTGATGGCAGCCAAGCTTGAGCAGACGTTTCTTAAGGATAGGTTTAGGAAAGAGGTGCCGTCCGGGACCTGCTTTTTTTCCTCCAGAATCCTAGACAGAGAAAAAATCCTGCAAGCACTTCACCTGCAGGGATCCCGACTGCAAAGCACGGATGGCAGCCGCGGTGGCTTTGGCCCCTGCCAAGGTGGTCACCAGAGGGATCTTGTAAGCCAGGGCAGTGCGGCGGATCTTTTGGCCATCTTGCTGCGCCTCGACACCGGAAGGAGTGTTGATAATGAGCTGAATCTGATGGTTTTTGATGGCGTCGATGACGTGGGGCCGCCCCTCGTGCAGCTTGAGGACTTTGTCCACCGGGATCCCGTGCTCGGCCAAAACCTTTTGGGTTCCTTCGGTGGCCAACAGGCGAAAGCCCAGCCCCACAAACTCGCGGGCTACCGGGATGACCGCCTGTTTATCCCGGTCGCTGACGCTGATGAACACCGTCCCCTGGAGAGGCAGATTCTGCCCCGCCGCCAGTTGGGCTTTGGCGTAAGCGCGGCCAAAGTCCGTGTCAATGCCCATCACCTCACCGGTGGAGCGCATCTCCGGCCCCAGCAGCGTGTCGGTGCCGGGAAACTTGTGGAAGGGCAAAACCGCTTCTTTGACGGCAATGTGGGAGGGGATCACCTCCTGGGTAAAGCCCAGCTCTTCCAGAGTTTTGCCGCTCATCACCTGAGCGGCGTAGTCCGCCAGCGGATGGCCGATAGCCTTGCTGACAAAGGGGACGGTGCGGGAGGCGCGCGGATTGGCCTCCAGGATATAGACTTGACCTTTTTGGACGGCGTATTGCACGTTGATCAGGCCCACCACCTTCAGAGCTTGGGCCAACTTCACCGTCCACTCGCGGATCACCCGCAGCACCTCGGGGCTGAGGGTGCGGCTGGGCAATACACAGGCCGAATCGCCCGAGTGGATCCCGGCCTGCTCGATGTGCTCCAGAATGCCGCCGATGGTAACAGCGCCGGTGCGGTCGGCAATGGCATCCACATCCACCTCCACCGCCTCTTCCAGGAACTGATCCACCAGCACCGGACGATCCGGATCCACCGCCACCGCCAGTTGCATGTAGCGCTGCAGGTCTTGGTCGGAATAGACGATCTCCATGGCTCGTCCCCCCAAGACGTAGCTGGGCCGCACCACCACCGGATAGCCGATGCGGCGGGCAATTTCCAAGCTTTCTTCCACGCTGCGGGCAATGCCGTTGGCCGGTTGGCGAATATCCAACTCCCGCAAGATGCGCTCGAAGCGCCCCCGATCCTCAGCAATGTCGATGGAGTCGGGGGAAGTTCCCCAGATGGGAGCCTGGGCTGCTGCCAGCCCCTGCGCCAGCTTGAGGGGAGTTTGACCGCCAAATTGCACGATCAGGCCGACCGGCTGCTCAGCATCCACCAAGTTCATCACCTCTTCATGGGTGAGCGGCTCAAAATAGAGGCGATCGGCGGTGTCGTAGTCGGTGGAAACGGTTTCCGGGTTGGAGTTGACCATGATCGCTTCGTAACCCAGGCGGCTGAGGGCAAAGGCAGCATGACAACAGCAGTAGTCGAATTCGATCCCCTGGCCGATGCGGTTGGGGCCACCTCCCAAGATCATCACCTTCTCTTTGCGGGCCGGGAAAATCTCCGACTCGCTCTCGTAGGTAGAGTACTGGTAGGGGGTAGCAGCCTCAAATTCGGCGGCGCAGGTATCTACAGTTTTGTAGGTGGGGATCACCCCCAGGCTTTTGCGGCAGGCCCGCACCTGATGTTCCGTGGATCCGGTTAGGTGGGCAATTTGTCGGTCGCTGAAGCCCATTTGCTTGAGGTGTCTCAAGTCGTCAGCGCTCAGGGATCCCAGCTCCCGCCCCTTGAGGGCCTGCTCCACCTCCACCAACTCCTGTAGCTTGTCGATAAACCAGGGATCGATGTGGGTGAGTTGGGCAATCTCCTGGGCAGAAAAGCCCATGAGCAGAGCGGTGCGGATGGTGAGCAGGCGGAAGGGGTTGGGGGTGCGCAGGTTGGCCCGCACTTCCTCCGGCTTGGGGAAAACCTCCGGCCTATCGCTGCCAAAACCGGGACGGTCGATTTCCAAAGAGCGCAGGGCCTTCTGGATGGATTCTTGAAAAGTGCGGCCAATGGCCATCGCCTCCCCCACCGATTTCATCTGGGTGGTGAGAACCGGCTCTGCGCCGGGGAATTTTTCAAAAGCAAAGCGAGGGATCTTGGTGACCACATAGTCGATGGTGGGCTCGAAGCTGGCCGGAGTTTTGCGGGTGATGTCGTTGGGGATCTCCGGCAGCGTGTAGCCCACTGCCAATTTGGCGGCAATTTTGGCGATGGGAAAGCCGGTGGCCTTGCTGGCCAAAGCAGAAGAGCGGGAGACCCGCGGGTTCATCTCGATCACCCGCACCTCGCCGTTGGCAGGGTTGACGGCAAATTGCACGTTGGATCCCCCCGTTTCCACCCCAATTTCCCGCATGATGGCGATGGCGTAGTCCCGCAGCCGCTGGTATTCTTTGTCGGTGAGGGTTTGGGCTGGGGCCACGGTGATGGAGTCGCCGGTGTGCACCCCCATTGGGTCGATGTTTTCTATGGAGCAGATGATCACCACGTTATCCGCCAGATCCCGCATCACCTCCAGCTCAAACTCCTTCCAGCCGATGACCGATTCTTCCACCAAGATTTGGGAAACGGGGCTGGCCTCCAAGCCGGCAGCGCAGATCTCTTCAAACTCCTCCTGGTTGTAAGCCACCCCACCACCGGTGCCCCCCAGGGTATAGGCCGGGCGGATGATGAGGGGATAGCCGATCTCCTGGGCAATCTGCTTGGCTTCTTCCAGGGTGTGGGCCAGGCCAGAGCGGGGCACGGCCAAGCCAATCCGCTGCATGGCTTGCTTGAAGAGATCCCGGTCTTCGGCTTTTTCAATGGCCTCCCGCTTGGCCCCAATCAACTCCACCCCGTACTGCTCCAGGATCCCTTGCTGGGCCAGTTGCACCGCCACGTTGAGGGCCGTCTGGCCGCCCATGGTGGGCAGCAAAGCATCAGGGCGCTCCCGCTCGATAATTTTGGCCACAAAGTCCACCGTCACCGGCTCGATGTAGGTGCGCTCCGCCATACTGGGATCCGTCATGATGGTGGCGGGGTTAGAGTTGACCAAAACGACCTCATAGCCCTCTTCCCGCAGGGCTTTGCAGGCTTGGGTGCCCGAGTAGTCGAATTCGCAGGCTTGGCCAATGACGATCGGCCCCGCTCCAATGAGCAAGATTTTGTGGATATCGGTGCGGCGCGGCATAGGGATCCCACCAGGTGGCAGAGTCAGCCTTCTATTGTAGAGGTCACCTGCAGGTCAAGTTGCTCATCGGGATCCCTCTTTTTTGAGTGTTGCGCTTTCAAAGGCTATGCACAGCAGGCAGAGCTTGGATCCCTGGCAGGCAGGAGTTCTCTGGGGCAACCCGCAAAAGGGCAGCTTCTTCATCAGTATCAATAGACGGGAAAACTTGAACTTTAGATGATATCAATGCTATCGTCGCAGCAAAGCCGCCCAGGGATCTGCCGATCGAGGAAACGCTCTATGGCCACGTTAATTGTTCGCAATGTTGACGAAGCCATTGTCAAAGCTCTCAAACAAAGGGCTAGTCGTCACGGCGTTAGTGCAGAGGCCGAACACCGCAAAATCCTAGAGCAAGTCTTACTCCAGCCTGCGAAACAGTCCTTTGCCGAAGTGCTCAGATCGATACCTAACGTTGGCAACGATTCAGACTTTGAGCGGGTGCAAGATAACACTGCCCATGACGTATTTGCTTGACACTAACGTCATCAGTGAGCTGCGCAAACACAGTCAAGCCAACTCCGGGGTTCAAGAATTTCTTCAAACTGCCATTGAGCAAGAGGCCCGCATCTACATCAGCGTGATCACGCTGGGCGAACTCCGCCGAGGCGTTGAACTCATGCGCCATCGCGGCGATCATCTGCAAGCCAACCTTCTGGAGAGGTGGCTGCAAACGGTTGTCGATGACTATGCCGATCACATTCTTGATTTCACAATTACCGAAGCCCAGGTATGGGGAAGCCTGTGCGTACCTCACTCTCAAAATGCGATTGACAAACAACTGGCTGCTACAGCCTTGGTTTACGGACTGACCTTGGTTACCCGTAATGTCCGTGATTTTGCCAGGACAGGGGTGCCTCTCATCAACCCATTTAGACCCTCATAACAAGCCGCGGTAGCGAATAAAGATCAAAACTGCCGCCCAGGATCCCAGCGCCACCTTGATGGCTACCAAAATGTTAAGAATCGGGATCCAACCGCCGCTAAACAGATCCCCCAACTCCCCTCTAGGCAATTCCCAGCCGGCCAGAGCCATCACAGCCACCCCGATAAACGCCACCACCGACAGCTTCTCCCACATCGCAGCCCGCCACCGTTTGTAGATGGCCTCCATCCAGGCGGAAGAGGCGGTGATCGCCACCAAGCCAATGGCCGTCCCCCCCGCCACCCCGGCAGCAAAGCCTCCGCCCGGCGTCAGGTGCCCTCGAATGGCCAGCTCCACCGCGATCAAAGCCGAAATGGTGGCTCCCACTCGCGCCAACACAATCGAGGGAATATCGGTAAATTGAGCTACATTGGCTGTCGGCTGCTCATCCGCCAGCAGATATTGGGCGCCCAAAATTGCCGTGGAAAACACCACCACTTCAAAGAGTGTATCGTAAAGACGGTTGCGCAGAATGAGACCCGTCACCGCGTTGGGCACACCGCTTTCGCTGGCCAGAATCTCCACCGCCTCGACTAAGGCCACGCCCGCTGTGGGATTGGGGGACACGGATCCCACCTCGCCCACAATGAGCTGTAGGGCTGCCAGCAACACCGCTATCCCATACACCCACTTCATGTTGCCATCACCTCAGTGGCCAGAGCTTGCTGCGCCAAAATGGCCTGCAGGCGGGGTACGCGTGTAACCAGGCGATACTCTGCTGCTTCTCCGGCGGGCTCAAGGGCAATGGTGTGTACCTCTCGGCTGCGAAGAGCAGCCACCAACGCCTCCGAACTCCCATAGGCGGCCAACTCCAAGCGCATGTGGTACCGCTGTAGCCCTTGGCGCATCTGCTGTAACAGCTGCCGTGCTGCTGAGGTACTGGCCTCCAGCACAGGGCTGCCTTCAAGAACGCCCAGGCGCATACTCAGCGAAGAGCGCACCGCAATGGCGTAGAGGGTAATAGAAAGCATGGTGCCCACCAGCGCCTCGGTCAGAGCCACATCCGCCGCCCCAAACAGCGCATAGATCAGGACGGCAATCGTCCCCAGGATCCCTCGCATTACCAAGGCGTGGTAGGGATTGGTCTGAGTCACCACCAAGCTTGCCGTCAGGGGCAGGAGTAACGCCATCACCAGCAACAGGGTCTCTTCCATCCTGCCCTCCTATAGGGACTTGCGCTGCGAGCAAAACGCCAGCACATAGCCCAGAATGGTATTCCAAATAGCCAGGGAGATCAGTGCCAACACCAACAGGGGCCATTCCCGTGGGATCCGCAACAGCAGCCCCAGCATGATGCTCATAGAGCCCAGGGTGTCCGACACCGAAAGGCCGTGCAGCTTAAATAAAATCGAGCGATCCCCAAGGAGCGGCGCCGTTCCCCACAACCAAAACAGCACACCAATCCCAAACAACAGATAGCTCAGACCTTCCACCCAGACTTCCATACCTACCCCCAGGGCCTTTCTAAAGCATTTCCAGCCGTTTCAGTACATGAGCCAAGAGCATTAAGGCCGCATTGCCCACCGACAAAATCAAAACCCCCACAATCCCGATCATCCAATCATCCCGCACCACCGACACCACCAAAATCAGGATGGCCGTCTTTGTGGCCAAGCTGGCAAAGGCGAGCATCGTCTGCCAAATATCTTCCTTCAGCCAAGCGGCACACAGGGGCAAGCACAGCGTTAGGGTCAGGAGAAACAGCAGTAGGTTCACACGTCCTCCCGCGGCTTGAGCACATGGACTTCATAAGTGCCTTGGGCATTGCAATTGAGCACGATGGTTTTGGGCGTGAAGGTAATTAAAAAGATATCCAGAAACACCAGCCCTGCTGAACGGTTGGGCAGGGTTTGTTTGTATACAACTTCCTCAACAGTGTGGGGCTTGAGGATCATCTCGAAGGCTTCCCAGTAGGCTCTTGGGATGGCGAGAAGAATTTCCTGGAGCACTCGCCCCCAATCCCGCCATTGCACCGGTGCGGAAGCCTGGCGCGGCAGCAGCAACGTTGCCGCCACCCCGATGGCCACATTGTCCCAGCTCAGATTGCCCGTCAGCAGAAACCAAATCAAGAGGCGCAGGCCGATCTCCAATAGACCCAACTCAGGGTAGCGTCCCATAGTTCCCCACAGCTAACAGAGCCCAAACCAGCACCAACACTATGCTCAAGCCGCCCACCACTGCTTCCAGCCCTTCGTTCACCGACCCTCCCTTCAAAGGGATCCGCTCCCAAAACCAGCCTAGGGGGATCCCAACGCCCAAACTGAGGAGCGCCTTGAGAAGATTGTCAGCGCCATAGGCCGCCGGTAGCCAGCCCCAGAGCAAGCCCCCACCCCAAAGCACCAGTGCCACTTTATCTTGCCAAGGAGTTGCAGAGGTGGTTGCCCCCTTCATTGGAGAAACAGGTGCCCGCAGCACTCGCACGCCTAAACAAGTGGTGCCGACGGTAACCCCCACCAGCAGCCACTCGTGCCAGGGATCCAGAGCAGACAAGCTGAGGGCCTTGGCCGCATACCCCAAACTGCCGGGTACCCCTGCCAGGGAAGCCGTCCCCAAGAGCAGCATCGGCCAACGCCAGGGATGGGTCACGCTTGTTCCAACAAACAGCAAGGGCTTTGCCAACCCATGGGCAAGACCGTACAAACCTGCCCATTGAGGGGCAGCAATCACAAATCCCATCTGCGATACCGAGCTCCAGGCGAGAAGGTGCTGGGGCGTGCTCCCCATCAAGGCCAGTAGGATCCCGAAAACGGCTGAACCAGCGCTCAAGTAGGGCAACCCCTGGGCCAAGACCGGCGAAGCCTCGCTGCAGCGCACCAAAGCCATGGCTCCTGCTTTGGTCGTAAAACCGCTGAGCACCGCCGCAACAACGGGATCCGCGGTAACGTAGGTGAGGGGCAGCCACAGGCCGGCAACGAAGATCGCCCCCTTGGCCAAAAGACCCACAGCAATCAGCGCCAAGGCCGTGGGGTCGGCCATAGCCAAACTGCTCATCGCCAGGGATCCCGTGCGCACATAGACCAGGATTGCGCCCATCAGGTAGAAGAGCATGGCCACATTGCTCATGAAAAGGTAGCGCAGCCCCACCCAGAGCTGGCGATCGCGGTGCGGAGCATTTTCTTCCACTGTGGGTTGGCCCTCAGCCCGCCGCCCGTAGGTCAGCAGCAAAAACACGCCGATGCTGAGCACCTCCAGGGAAACGTAGACGCTGATCAGGTCGGCACTGATGACGACAGCATTGGCGCTACCGTGGACGATCAGCAACTGCATGGCCAGAAAGCGGCTGCCCGCAAAGCGTCTATCCAAATACAGCGCCACCCCCAGCGTGACCAGGCCGTGGGCCAAGAGCATCGCTGCTCCATTGGCATCGATCCGCAGCGTCACCCCGAAGTGATCCAAAAGCTGTAGCTCCAGGGGCGCAGCGGTTGTGCCGGGCAAGCCCCCCTGCTGCACCGCATAGGCCACCGTCAGCGCGGCCATCCCCACCAGGCTGGGACGGGTTAGGGCCGGCATCAAGTAGGTTGTGAAGGCCAGCAGAAAGGGCAATGCCACCCACACCAGCGTCAGCTCAGTCATCGGTAGAAGTGCTCTGCGCCCCTGACGCGACTGCCTGTTCGATGCTCTCGACTTCGAGGGTGGGATGATTGCGCGAGAGCTTCATCACCCCCACCAACATCAAGGCT
The DNA here is from genome assembly GCF_054059615.1 of Thermostichus sp. OS-CIW-33. NCBI lineage: Bacteria > Bacillati > Cyanobacteriota > Cyanophyceae > Thermostichales > Thermostichaceae > Thermostichus > Thermostichus sp. OS-CIW-33. The sequence goes on along the minus strand of NZ_JBSSCH010000001.1, from coordinate 59,628 downwards.
TGTACCGATAGGCCAATGACGATGGCCGTGAGGATGATCCCCTGAGGCACCGGGTCGGCATAGTCCAGCTCGCGCCAGGGTTTGTAGATGGGGGTGAACACACCGCTCCGGGCTGCCCAGATCACGAAGAAGGCGATGACCCCGGTGCTCATAACATCCATAGATAGGATCTTCAATAATAGGTTGCGCTTGACCACGACTCCCCAGAAGCCAAGGAAGATCGTGAGGATGACGGCGGCACTTAACATGGACACCTCGCTTGCTGCGCTCGAGCTATCTGGTCGCTCAGTCGTTCTAAGGCTACGCCCGCTACGTGACCAGTATCCAGCTTCCGCAGTCACAGCAGCCAGATAGCCTATGGCCGGTTGCAACGCTGCCGGGATCCCCATCTCCCCAGCAAGACCGGGATCCCGAATTCGAAAGAGCTGCAGCTCCCAATGGGCAACTTGCTGCGACTTCTTGCCAGCTCTGGGGCTTGGTGGGATCCTGGTCATACACCTCTCATGCCAAGGTCGGAATTCATGGCTGCTGTTCGCAGTTTAAGTTGTAATTTAATGGCCTTGGCGGAACCGACTTCTGGATGCTGAAGAAAGGTGTTGGAGAAGGGGGTTTAAAAGCCGTGATGCTGCCGGTGGCGGAAGCAGAAGCCCTGATTTTGCAGGCGGCTCAGCCGCTGGGCCCAGAGTGGGTGGAGCTGGGATCCGCCCAAGGCCGCGTTCTCAGCCAAACTGTGTATAGCCCCCAGGATTTTCCGGCCCATCCCACCTCCAGTATGGATGGCTATGCCGTGCGCCATGAAGATGTGCAAGCGGGGATCCCTTGTGAGCTGCAGGTGATTGAGACTCTCCCCGCCGGAAAGGCACCCACCCGAGAGCTCCAGCCTGGACAAGCGGTGCGTCTCTACACCGGCTCCCTCTTGCCCAGCGGTGCGGACACCGTGGTGATGCAGGAATACACGCAGCAACCTTCGCCAGGAACCGTTCGCCTCTTGCAGCGTCCGCAACGGGGCCAATTTGTCCGGCCCCAAGGAGACTTTGCCCGCCAGGGGGATCCCCTCCTGCCGGCAGGGCAGGCTTTGGGCGGAGCGGAGCTAGCCGTTTTGGCCGCCATCCGACAGGCGATGGTGCCGGTGTTTCGTCAGCCCCGGGTAGCCCTGTTCTCGACAGGGGATGAGCTAGTGCCCATCCAGCAGGTGCCGGGGCCGGGGCAGGTCGTGGATTCCAACCAGTACGGCTTAGCGGCTCTGGTCAAGGCAGCGGGTGGGATCCCGATCCAGTTGGGCATCGTGCCGGATCGGCTCCAGGTGTTGCGGCAGGTCGTCCAGCAGGCCCTGGCCTCCGCCGATGGGGTGATCTCTTCCGGAGGGGTATCGGTGGGGGATTTTGACCTGGTGGAAAAGGTGCTGGAGGAGTTGGGAGGCGAGATTTTCATCCGCAGCGTGGCCATCAAGCCGGGCAAACCCCTGACGGTGGCTCGTTTTCCCAATCCCCACGGCCCCCCCAAGCTCTACTTTGGCCTGCCGGGCAACCCTGCCTCTGCCCTGGTGACCTTCTGGCGCTTTTTGCACCCGGCCCTGCGAAAAATGGGCGGATCCCTGCCCCCCTACTGGCAGATCCTCTCCGCCTTCAGCCCGGTGGATCTGCATGCCGACGGTCAGCGGGAACACTATCTCTGGGGACGGCTGCAGGTCAGGCCTGAGGGGATCCAATTTCAGCCCGCCGCCAACCTCAATTCCGGCAATCTCATCAGTCTGGCCGGCTGTAATGCCTTGGCTGTGCTGCCAGTAGGGACAACCCAGATCCCTGCTGGTTCGCCCGTTCAGGTGCTGCAACTGCCCTGAAGATCCCTAGCCCTCCTCTCGCTGCTGCTGGAATAGCCGCCATAGTCAATCCAAATAACAATGAGACGCTAGCCAGTACAACAGTTCCGTCTGCAACAGCGGATCGCAGGCCTTATCACTTCATCCACAGAAGTTCCTCTATCAGCATGCATCCTTGCCCTCTTGAGAGCACTAAAGTCACCCTCAATCTCATTCAAGTCTGGCAAGGGCCTCAGCAAAAAACCACCTCCTGCCCTGCCGCTTTCATCAAATCCTTTATCCTTCCCTTCCGTTCGCCGAGCAGGCCCTAGGCCTTTGAATCGGCCCATTGCCCAGAGTCAATACAGATGTCCTCTCCAAACTCGGCATTTAGTGTCCCTCAAATTCTTCCGCATTCGAGCTACTTGAAAAAGCGTCGGGGCTATCAAACCCCCTCTCTCCTTCCTCCTACCGGCTACTCAGCTCTCTCTCTTCCCATAAACTTTCTCCCCTCTCTTTGGCCAAGCATAAAACAGGTGCGTATCTCCCCAAACCCTGTCTCGTCATTCTCTCATCATTCGCGTCAGCGGTGCAGAGCCCATTGTAAGCTAAACTCTCACTTCCATACTTCTGAACCAACTCCCTCAAGACCCTAGAGTCGTTGATTCTCTCTTGGATTCTCTCTTGCCAATCCCGCTCTCGGTGCCTTAACTCTTTTTTTTCGCGTTGTTTTCATCTTCCTAAGAGCATAGTAAATAGCGCTGGGATGGACGCCAAACCTCTGGGCTCTATCCTTCAGTCGAGCTTCTGGGTACTGTTCTACGTCTTGCTGCAGAGCGACCAAGTCTATCTTTCGCTTCCGAGTCTTGACTTTTGTCGGCCTCAGGTCTTCTCGGTTCAGCCAGCGATAAACCGTTGCACGACTGACTTTGTACATCTGTGCAGCTGCAGTGGGGCTGCCCCCTTCCTGGACATACCCTACGACTCTCTCTCTCAGGTCTAAGCTGTAGGTCATGAAGCTTCCTCCTGAGGTCTACCCCCACGTCATCTTGCCTTTAACACCGTCTCATTGTCAACTGAATTGACTACAACTACACAGACCTGCTTTGTGGTCATTTCAAATGGCACCTGTCTTGCCTTTTGTCTGCCGTCGTCGAGAGAGGGGGCAGCGGCACAGAGGACTAGGAAGGAGGGGGGAGACCGTCTCGAACAGACCTAGAGTAGGCCTGCTGCACCGCCTGGTAGCGCCGTTTGAACGCCTGCTGCTGCACCTTGTGATCCACAATGGGATCCGGATAGCCACAACTTCGCCGTTCCCGCAAAGCCCAGGCTCCCTTGGGGTCATCTCCCACCCACAGCAGAGCAGGCGTATCCAGCCGTGCCAGCTCCGGCAGATAGCGACGGATGTACTCTCCTTCCGGGTCATAGCGGGCTGCTTGCGTGGCCGGGTTGAAGATGCGCAGGGGCTTGGGATCCGTGCCCACACCGGCGCTCCACTGCCAACCGCCGTTATTGGCCGCCAGATCCCCATCCACTAGCTTTTGCATAAAGTAGCGTTCCCCCCAGCGCCAATCGATAAGCAGATCCTTGGTCAGGAAGCTGGCCACAATCATGCGGCAGCGGTTGTGCATCCAGCCAGTTTCGTTCAGTTGGCGCATGGCCGCATCCACGATGGGGTAGCCCGTCTGACCGGTGCACCAGGCCTGAAACCAGTCCTGCCGATTGTCCCACTCCAGGGCGTCGAAGGCTCGTCGATAGGCTCCGGTTTCCACGTGGGGCCAGTGGGCCAAGACATGCTTGTAAAACTCTCGCCAGCACAGCTCCTGCCGCCAAGTTTGCAAGCTGCTTTCGGCCTCTTGGCTGCGCACCTCGGCTTCCACCTCCCGCGTGGCTTGCCACACCTGGCGAATGCCGATCGTTCCCCAGCACAAGTGGGGGCTCAGTAGAGAAGTGCCCGGCTCAGCCGGGAAGTTGCGGGCTCGCTCGTAGTCCAAAATGCGCAAACCCTGACAAAAGTCTTCCAAAAGGGCCTGAGCTGCTGCTTCCCCCGCTGCCGGGATCCGCTGGTCGCAGACAAAGCCCAAATCTGCCAAAGTCGGTAGAGGCTGCGCTTTTAGTCCCGATACCGGCTGCAGACCCTCGGGGGTTGGGTAGGGATCCCGCTTGGGCAAGCTCGCCCACCTGCGCCAGAAGGGAGTGAAGACCGAATAGGGCTCCCCCGCCTGGGTCAACACCTCCCCCGGCCCGTGCAGCAGCATGTCTTGGTAGGAGAAGGACTGGATCCCGGCTGCGGCCAAACTGGCCTGCACTCGACTCTCTTGCTGTAGGGCGAACGGCTCCCCATCGGCATTCCAAAACACGGCCCTGGCTCCCAGGTCTGTGGCCAAGCACCGCAACTCCACCGAGGGATCCCCCAGCCGCCAGATCAGCGGGATCCCCATCTGGGCGTAGCGCTCTTGGAGCTCTTGCAGAGCCTGAAGCAAAAAGGCCACCCTAGCTGGGGCCATGTCCGACCGTCTCAGCATCTGCGGGTCGAAAATGAAGACAGGCACCACCTGAGAGCTGCGCTGGGCTGCCTCATGAAGAGCTGTGTTGTCCCCTAACCGCAGATCGCGACGATGCCAAAGCAAAACGGGGGAAGTCATAGGCTGCCAAGCAATGGGATCCCATCTTGGCTGGTTTCCACCGCCTCTTTCAACTCACCCCCCCCAAGGCCGGGATCCTGGGCAGCCAGAAGCTACACTGCGTTGTAAAGAACCTTGAAGAACCCTATCAAAGCTCTAGACTGTCGAACACCCGACTGGGACAATAGCGGCAGCGCTCATCCGGCTTTTGCTGGCCATCGCTGTATCCCATCGCGTAAGCTGTATCCCCCAACATCACCACCAGCTGAGTCAGCTTCAGCGAGAGCAACGGGTCAAGCGGCTCCGTCACATTCAGCATAAACTGCTCAATGGAGCGCCGCAGCGCCTCTGGCGTCTTGATCATCACGTCTCCATCCATCCATCGATGGCTTTAGGTATACATACTCAAGGCAAGATGGACATGGACTCAGGATAAAGGTGGAAGGAAGAGATGCTCGTAGCATTGGCTACTGTTCTTGGGATCGAGCCGGCAAGGGCTGAGCTCCACACCAGCCAGAGCAGGCTTGCGGATGATGTTAGCCTAGGTATCCAAAAATGGCGACAGCGCGACGGGTGGCACGGGTAGCAGAGCTGATCAAACGAGAGGTCAGCCAAATCCTGCTCTCGGAGATCAAAGATGACCGGGTTGGGGCAGGGATGGTCAGCATTGTGGATGTCGAGGTTTCCAATGACCTGCAAAACGCCCGCATCTTCGTCAGCATTTATGGGGATGAGACAGCTCAACACCGAGCTATGGAAGGGCTAGCAGCGGCCACACCCTTTGTGCGGCGGGAAATCGGCCAGCGCCTCAGCCTGCGACGGGTGCCAACGGTGGTGTTTTTGCAGGATCGCTCTTTGGAGCGGGGATCCCGCGTTTTGGCCCTGCTCAACCAACTGAGACCGACCTTTGAGGCCAAGGCCCAGACTGGGGTTGAGGAACCGCTAGAGAACACCGCCGAGGGCGAAGAAAACCCATCGGGCGGTGAATAATTGCACCGATGGCTGAGCAGACCAGATAGAGAGGCCTTTGCTTTGCAGCAATGCGGACAACATGAAAGAAAGATTTTTTACCGTTCGTGTCGCGTAAGCGGGCCCTGAAGTTTTTGGATTTGTTAGGCTTAAGGGAGCTATACAGCCCTTCCCCCGATCGTCTATCCGTACAGGACTCCATGTCTGCGGCACACTTGCGCAAACCAGAGCGCTCTGCTCCAAAGGGCAGCGGCGTTGTTGTGGTCAACCTGCGAAAGGGCTGTAAGGTTGCTGTCCATGCCTTTCCTGCCTTTTCATGGATGTTCAAAGCCCACTGCAACCGGATCCCTCTCTAGGGGGTGCTACTCCACTCCAAGCTCTGCAGGCCCTAAACCAGAGTGTTGCCGAAGCTTTGGTTTCCTGCTTGAAAGGGCAACCCCAACAGGCCACTCAGCACCTTTTGCTGGCTCTGCCGCAGCTCATGGCGGCTCTGGGGGCCTTGAGGCAAAAATCTTCCCTTCGCGTGAGCGGGCCGGAGGCCTTGGCCGAGCCTGCAGGTTGCCCTTCAGAAGCCAAGCCCAAGCGCATCATGCACATCGAAGGCAATCGCGTGGAAGTGTGGGTGGATAACCAAATTCGCAGCAGTTGGAGCATTTGGTCGGTGGGAGATCTCAAGGAAGTCTGTCGGCTGGCAGAAGAGTTCGACTGTGGCCTCAGCTATTCTCTAGGAGGAAACTCAGAGTCTCAGTCGGAGATGCTGCTGTTGCCCTCCAATTCTGCTGATTTGTCCGACCGGCTCTCCAACCCCGTTCACGTAAGCGGGCCGGAGGCCCCAGGCTCTGCCGCCTAGCACCCCCAGCTTCGGTTGCTGCTTTTGCTGTTCAAATCCCCATGGCAGAACCCCAACGGCTACAGAAGCTCTTGGCTCAGCAGGGATTGGCCTCGCGTCGCCAGGTGGAAGCCTGGATCCTGGCCGGGCGCGTTCGAGTGAACGGGAAGGTGGTCACTGAGCTGGGCTCCAAAGCCGACCCAGAGCGGGATTGCATCGAGGTGAATGGGCAAGTGATCCCTTTGGCCAAGGATCCGGCGCGCTATGTTTTGCTCCTGCACAAGCCAGTGGGGGTTTTGTCAACCTGTGCAGATCCTTGGGGACGCAAGACGGTGCTGGATCTGCTCCCCCCATCTTGGAAACGGCAAACCCGCCTCTACCCGGTGGGCCGGCTGGATGCGGACAGCAGTGGCGCTTTGCTGCTCACCAATGATGGCGACTTGACCTTGAAGCTGACCCATCCGCGCTATCATCTGCCCAAAACCTACCGGGTACAGGTACAAGGGCATCCGAGTCAGGCCACTCTGCAACATTGGCGAGACGGAGTAGACTTAGAGGGGTACACCACTCTGCCGGCGGAGGTGGAGTTTTGTCCTGCCCCGGATTTCCGGCAAAGGGAGCATCCCAATTGCTCCTGGCTGAGGGTGGTGTTGTTTGAGGGACGCAACCGGCAAATTCGGCGGGTGGCGGAGCGTCTTGGGCATCCGGTGCTCAGCTTACATCGGGAAGCCATTGGCCCACTGGGCTTGGGCAACCTGAAAGCAGGCCAGTTCCGCCAGTTGGATCCCCATGAGCTCCAAGCTTTGCTGGCCCCTCTCACCGGGCACAGCAGCTCATCCTCGCAAGGACTCCGTCCCGCTTACGCGATCGGGAAGCGCCCTCTAAGGCCTCCGGCCCGCTCACGCGATTAGCTCGTCAGAGCCTCTAACTGAGTGCAAACTCTCACAGTAGCCTCCTTTCTTCCGCAGGTGGCCAAATGATGCAAGAGCCAGCACACTCTTTAGAAGCCCTGGGATCCCTGTTGCGGCAAACACGGGAGGCACGGGGACTGACGTTGACAGAAGTAGCTAACGATACCTTCATTCGCTGCCAATATCTGCAGGCGCTGGAGGAAGCTGACTTGAGCCGGTTACCGGAGCCGGTGTATGTGCAAGGGTTTCTCAAGCGCTATGCCGACTATTTGGGGTTGGATGGCGAAACCCTCTCTCGGCGTGCCTCTCCGCTTTTATCGGCCAAAACCCCCCGCGCGCCAGCTCCTCTTGCTGTTGTCGGCCAGCAACCTGCCTTTGCCCTGCGCCCTCTCCACCTTTGGGCTGCTTATGTGGTGCTGATTGTGCTGACGGTGGGGGGATTATCAGCTCTTTTGGAGGGCACAGGCAATCCTTTTGGGCGTTGGCTGGTGAGCCTGTCAACGGTCAGTCGGGAGGGATCCGGCCAGCAACCGCCTGCTGCCAACTCCCCGGATCCCACTCTGTCGGCAGCTCAGCCCACGGCCCGCCAACTGTTTCCCACCCTCGACCAATGGACGCGCATTCAGGGCGTCTTCCCCGAGGTCTTGGAAGCTCACTCAGGGGGGGCGGGGCGCAAGCCGGTGCGTCTGGATATTCGCGTTGTGGAGCGCCCTTCCTGGTTGCGGGTCATCGCCGATGGGCAAACGGTTTTTGAGGCCACCTTACAGCCAGGGGCCGAGTTGAATTGGGAAGCGGAGCAGTCAATCGTGTTGCGTACCGGCAATGCGGGCGGTGTGTTGGTGACCTTTAACGACCGGGAGCTTGGAGTGATGGGCCGATTTGGGGAAGTGAAAGAGCTGATGTTCGAGCCGGGGTTGGATATTCAGTCGCTGCAGTAGGAACCCAGCCAAATGATCATCCCGTTGCGCTTGGCGTTATCGGCGGCAGAGTAGGAGCAATCTCCCACCCTTGGGAGCCAAGCTGCTGCAGCAGGTGCCGGACTTTGTCGATGTCTTTATCGCCTGGCCGACGTTCCACACCACTGGAGAGGTCGATGCCGCTTGGCTGCAGGTGGCTGAGCGCCTGCAGAACATTGTCCGGGTTCAGCCCACCAGCCAGCAGCCAAGGCAAGGGCAGGGAGCGGTGGGCAAGTTCTGACCAATTCAGAGTTCGCCCCGTTCCACCCGCCTGTTGGGGGTGATAAGCATCCAAAAGCAGCATCTCCACACAGTCTCGGTAGAGATTGGCCACTTCCAGATCTTGCGGCTGGCGGACGCGCAGGGCCTTGATGCGGCGGATCCCGGGAAGCCATTCCCCCAATTGCTGACAATCTTGCGGGGATTCTTGGCCATGCAACTGGACAGCCGTGAGGCCCACCGTTTCCACCCAGGCGGCGATGGCGCGGGGATCCTGATCCAGGAAGACCCCCACCTTTTCCACAGGGCCGGGCAGGGATCCCACCCAACGAGCCATTTCCGAGAGGGGCAAATAGCGGGGGGTATTAGGCACCGCGATGAACCCAAGGGCACTCACCCCCAGCGCGGCGATGGCCTCCGCCTGATCCTGACGGGTGATGCCGCAGATTTTGACAAACAACCGGCCCATTGGGAGCACCACCAAAACAATTGGCTGCTGGTTCTTGGATGGTTCTGAGAGCGCTGATACATCTACTTTTGTTCAGGGCGCATTTGCAGAGGATCCGGCTGTTCCGGGTGAAGCTTGTTGATCCGGCGCACCATTTGCCATAGCCGTCCAAAGTTGCGCTGGTTGAAGTGCATCACCAGCCGTGGCAGATGGGCAATATCTTCCTCGGCTTCCTCCGGCAAGGCCCCAGTTTGCTCGATCCGGCCCGAATCGAGAATATCGGCAAACTCTTCGTTTAAGATGTCTAGGGCTTCCGGTGAGAGTCTGGTGTTCAAGCGCAAAACCAGGAGCTCCCGCACGTAGCGATTGCTGTGAAAGACGCGATAAAAATCGACAATCTGCTGGCAGGCATCTTCCACGTCGTCGGTTAGGGTGTAGAGGAAGAGATCTTCTGGGCTGATCAAGCCGCGACCAAGCAGGTGCTCCCGCACGTATTCGTCCCATTCTTTCCAGTAGCAGCCACCTATTCTGTCCACCAGCACCAAGGGCATGAGCTTGGTTTTGCCGGTTTGCATCAGGGTTAGGCATTCAAAGGCTTCATCCTGAGTGCCGAAACCGCCGGGAAAAAGCACCAGCGCGTCGGTTTCTTTAACAAAAAAGAGCTTGCGCGAAAAGAAATACTTGAAGTTGATGACCCGATCGCTGGCAGCAATAACGGGATTGGCCATTTGCTCGAAGGGAAGCTGGATATTGAGCCCAAAAGAGTTTTCCAGCCCTGCCCCTCGATTGCCGGCTTCCATGATGCCGCTGCCGCCCCCCGTCATCACCATGAACCCCCGTTGACTGATGCAGTGGGCGAACAACTGGGCCTGGCGATATTCGGGACTTTCTGGCCCTAGCCGTGCCGACCCGAAAACGGTGATCTTGCGTTGATGAGCGTAGTTTTGGAAGGCGGCAAACCCCTGCTCCAGATCCTCAAGAGTGGCCGCCAAGATCTTGGCATCCAAACGGCTCAGCTCTAGGGATCCCATGCGCTGCAGCGACTGCACAATACGCAGCCAGGCTGTCCGGTTGGGGTGATGCTCCAACTGCTTTAGGCGAGTCTCAGCGTTGGAAAAAACCTCTCGCAGAAGGGAAGAAACGGAATCGGTCAAGCTGGGATCCTAAAGTTCTCTGGAATTACTTTAATCAGTTCTCGGCACAAAATGGCAGCTGGGTTCTAATCCAGAACCCAAAAGTTACACTCTGAAACACCCAAGGCATAGCCCTCAGGCTTCGGCAGGTGTGTCGAAGTGCTTTTCCAGGATCGTGGTTAGAGTTGCCTTGGGTACGGCGCCAACCACCACATCCACTTTCTGGCCGCCCTTGAACAACATCAGGGTGGGAATGCTGCGAATGCCGTACTGGCTGGCAGTTTGAGGGTTCTCGTCGGTGTTGATTTTTACAACCTTAACTTTGCCAACATACTGCTCAGCTATCTCCTGAACCACAGGAGCCACCATCCGACAGGGGCCACACCAAGGTGCCCAAAAATCAACCAGAACTGGAATATCGCTGCGCAGCACCTCTGCCTCAAAGGTGGCATCAGCGATATCTATTGCTGCAGACATGCCTGGATAACTCCTGAAACAACACCTGTCACGGTCTCTGATCTTAGCACAGCCCCCAGGCTGCTGGTGACCTCAGCCTGTTCCATTGCTACTACACGGAGCGTTCGCCAAAGGAACTATCCCTTGGGATCCCGGCCTGAGACCTTCGCTCAGCCAACCGCAGCGCTAGGCAGTTTGGGGACGGCACCGAAAGCATCTGAGCCGTGCTGAAGCAGGCTTCTACGGCATCCATCAAAAGATTTGTCTTGGCAAGGTTCCCGGGATAGTTGAGTGCGTCATGACCAGGCTGCTCCTATCCTATATGGTCACTTTGATTCAAACTAGGACACTGCACCCACACCTAAAACCTTGGTCGCGTCAGCGTTGCGGAGCAATAATGCAAAGGGCTAGAAAGCTTTTCTCAGTAGCCTAGGCGTCTCACCCTAACCTGAAACGACTGTAGTCATTTTAACGAGGAATGAAACTGTTCCATTGGAAGAGGGGTTGAGGATAGTTGTGGAAGCGACGCGGAGTAGTTGGGAAGTGTCTCAGCCTAACTTGAAATGACCATGATCAAGGCATAAACCTTTGTCTAGGTGGTCATGTATGGAACTCCCTTTGAATAAAAGCCAATCTATACCAACCGATCCGGCCAGCTTGGCCTTGGCGAGCTGGGATCCCTCAGACGGCCTTCAGACAAACACCATCGGCTTATGACGGATTTTCTCGAAAGCAGCCGCATCAAAACGGTAGAGGGTTGCCGGTCTGCCTGTTCCTTGGGAACTTTTCTGGCCGGTATCTTGCAAGATACCCAGTTTCAGTAGGCGGGCGCGAAAATTGGAGTAGTCGGAGAACCCCTCGCCCAAAACGGTGCCGTAGAGCTGATAGACCTCCCCTAGCGTGAAGGTGGCGGGCAAAATGTCAAAGGCAATCGGGCTGTACTCCAACTTGGCGCAGAGGCGACGGCGGGCATAGCGGCAAATCTCTTCGTGGTCAAAGGCCAAAGGGGGAATCTGGTCGGCGGGATACCAGGCAATGCCCTCCACTCCGTCTGCCAGCAATTCAGCATCCTGGAACCGCACCAGGGCAAAGTAGCTGACCGACAGGTAGCGCACCCCATAGCCATCCTCGGCCTCACGGGGATCCCGTTCCGGCCCCCCAAAGGTGTAGAGCTGCTCCAGATAGAGGTTCCTAACACGAATCTTCTCGGCCAAGATGCGATAAGCCGCTGCTTCCAAGGATTCTGAGCGCCGCACCAGCGTTCCCGGCAGAGCCCAGCAACCGCGGAAGGGATCCTCCCGCCGCCGCACCAGCAGCACCAGGAGGCGATTCTGCTCAGTGTCGATGGAGAAAATGACCGCATCCACGCCCACCCGGAACTCCGCCAAGGCGATCCGGTTCTCCGATGGGCCTGCCACGATGCGGGATCCCTGCATAGCTTGGCACTGAATCCTCCACCAACAGCCTACCCAGTTTGTCCCTCCAGAGGGAGCTACCAGCCTGGACCACCGTCTTGCCAGTCTAAGCCCTATCTGGGGCGAAGGCTTTCGTGTCGCGGGGAAGATGGGTTGCTAAAGGTGTGCAAAAGAACCCCGACTCAGGCAACACTTTTACTTTTTGCGCGATTTGGCTCTTTTTCAGCCACGGAGGACCCCTCAGCGAGGGGGAACAGCCGACCTTGCCCAACAGCAATGTGAACCCGCGCGCCCACAGGCAGGGCTTCCCGGGCTAGGGCGTGCAATTCTTTGCCGGCTGCTGTGATCAGGGAATAGCGGTACTCTCGCCCCAAAAACTGTCGATCCCGAATGACAATGCCTCCCTGAGGATCAGGGTGCAAATGCAACTCCTCCTGGCGAACCATCAACTCTGCGCAGCGCAAGCTGGGGTCGGGCTGATCCCTCAAAGCCTGGAATGGGATGTGCAGCAGCTCTTCAGCCTGCCAACCAAACTCCCGCCGCTCACAGCGCAGAAAGTTGGCCTGGGTAATAAACTCTGCCACGAAGCGAGTAGCCGGCTCCCGGTAAACCTCCTCCGGGGATCCCCATTGCTCAATACGGCCTTCCCGCATCACCGCCACCCAGTCGGAGAGGCAGAGAGCCTCCTCTTGGTCGTGGGTGACAAAAATGGCCGAGGTCTGGGTTTGCTTGAGGATTTTGCGGATTTCTTCCCGCAGGTAGTAGCGCACCTGCACATCCAAATTGCTCAGCGGCTCATCCAACAGGATCAAGCTAGGCCTGGGGGCCAAAGCCCGCGCCAAAGCCACCCGCTGCTGCTGCCCGCCCGAAAGCTCGTGGGGATAACGATGGGTGTAGTCTTCCAGGCCCACCAACCGCAACACCTCGTAAGCGCGTTCCCGCGCCTGTTGGGCAGCGCCTCGCAACTCAGCTCGCAACTCAGTTGAGGAGGAGCGATTGCCACCCCCTGCCGCCGACGCAAACGGGGTAGTGGGTCGGAGGCCAAACATCACATTGGCCAACACGTTCAAGTGGGGAAACAGGGCAAAATCCTGAAACACCAGCCCCACTCCCCGTCGCTCCGGTGGGATCCACTGCCCCTCCCCGGCCACAACCTGCCCCCCCAGCAGGATCCGCCCGCTATCCGGCTGCTCAAATCCGGCAATGGTGCGCAATAAGGTGGTTTTCCCACAACCTGATGGGCCCACAATGCTGAGGATGTCTCCTTGGGGCAGGCGAAACTCGACTTCCCGCAAAACCAACTGCCGCTGGCCGGGAAACCCCTTGCTGATGCCCTCAAGCTGAAGGATGTAGGAGGGATCCTCCCGCGCGGCAGTGGGGCTTGGAGAAAACAAAGACTCAGCCATGACGGTTGTTGTTGCAAAAGATTTTCACCATTCTTACCACACTACCATACTCCCAGACCCCACCTAGCCGGATCGAGGTTCAACAGCCAGCGGACGGATCTTGAGCAAGACAGGCTGAGGTCTCTGCGCCCTACCCTGATTCCAAGGGAAGCGATGGAAAATCAGTGTTACACTTAGTTAAGGAAGTTTCTCAGGTTGGGTGGCGCTTGCTTGTGTGGCGCACGCCAGAGGCTTGTTGTAAATGAGTTTTGAGACAAAGTTTCCCGAACGTGCTCTGATTACAGGGGCCAGTCGAGGGATCGGCAGAGCGGTAGCCCTAGCCCTAGCCCGACAAGGGATAGCGGTGGCTCTGGTGGCCCGCTCCCAACCTGATCTGCTAGCGGTGCAGGCCCAAATCCAAGACCAGGGGGGTAAGGCAGCGGTTTTTCCCATGGACTTGGCCGACTTAGCAGCTCTGCCCCAGCAGTTGCAGGCTCTCCTGGATCGATTTGGCGTCTGCGATGTCTTGGTCAATAATGCGGGCATGGCCCACGTTGGCCCTTTGGCCACCTTACCTTTGTCGGATTGGCAGCGAGTGATCGACTTGAACTTGACGGCAGCTTTTCTGTGTGCCCAAGCCGTACTTCCCGGAATGCGCCGGCAGCGCTGCGGCACGATTGTCAACGTCATCTCGATTGCGGGCAAGCGAGCTTTTCCCAACTGGGGAGCTTACTGTGCCAGCAAGTTCGGCCTAATGGGCTTTTCTCAAGCTTTGGCCGAAGAGGAACGACAGCATGGCATTCGGGTCACCAGCCTGTGCCCTGGTGCCGTGGACACGTCCCTCTGGGATACGGGCACGGTAGGGGTCAACTTCGACCGTTCCAAAATGCTCTCGCCGGAATGGGTAGCCGATTTGATTACCTATATTGTTCGGTTGCCCACAGGTGCGGTGGTGGAAGATCTCACCTTCATGCCTGCGGTGGGAGCCTTTTAGACCTGGCTGGTTTGGGGTTGCCCGTGACTTGGGAGGGTTTTGGCTATCGCAGCCTTTGACTGGATGCCACCTGAGCTGAGTTGCATGCACCGAGTTCTCTTAGCCTTTCGTTAACCAAGGAATATCCTGCTATGACCCTTGCGAAACCCGGATCTGGCTCGCAATCTCGAATGGATGACAAAGCCCATTTCAAGTCTCGGGTGATTCGAGATCGAGCCACTTTTGCGGAAGAAGAATTGGGTAGCTTGGATGTCTCAGATCCGGCTATGGTGGCGGCGGTGGAGACGCTGCTGCGGGGGATCGGGGAGGATCCCCAACGGGAGGGGCTGCGAAAAACCCCGCAACGAGTGGTTGCGGCTTTGAAGTTTTTGACCAGTGGGTATCGGCAGTCTTTGGAGGAGCTACTGAACAGTGCCATCTTTGATGAGGGCCATGACGAGATGGTGCTGTTGCGGGATGTGTCTCTGTTTAGCCTGTGCGAGCACCATCTGCTGCCCTTTATCGGCAAAGCCCATGTGGCCTACATCCCCAAGCAAAAGGTGGTGGGCCTAAGCAAAATTGCCCGTATCGTCGAGATGTACTCCCGCCGCCTGCAGGTTCAGGAACGCCTGACACGGCAAATTGCTGAGGCCTTGATGGAGGTGCTGGATCCCTACGGGGTGGGGGTGGTTATCGAGGCTACCCACATGTGCATGGTGATGCGGGGGGTACAAAAGGCCGGCTCCTGGACGGTCACCAGCTCGATGGTGGGGGTGTTTCAGGAGGATCCCCGTACCCGCGAAGAGTTTCTGAGTCTCATTCGCCATCCGTCCAATTTTTAGGGAGCTTCCCGGAGCTTTGCCGGTGGTTGGGTTGAGTTAACCCTCTGCTCAGGCTGGGAATACTAGCCTAAGATTGACTCAAACCCTGCCAGAAGCGAGGCTTGTCATGAGCGAGGTTAGCCCCGAAAACCAGTTTCCCACCGATTTGGACTCCAATTGGCAGCCCCCGGCTCCGCCGGTCATGCAGCGTCCGTCTCGTCCGGCTGCTCCGGTGCCCCCGGTGGAGCCTCCAACGCAACTGGATCCAGTGCTCGGTTCAGCCTCCCAAGGGACGGGATCCCGGCCTGCCAATGCCAAAAACCCCCCCAACCCCATTCTGGGTCGGCCCCTTCCGCCTGGTGTGGCTGTCGCTCCCCCTCAGGTACCGGTGCCTGTGCCGGGCTCTGCCGCTTCTCCTCAGATGCCCCCGCCCACCCCGGCTGCTGCTCGGCCTCCAGTGCCGCCGCCCAGCCCCAATCCTGCCGCTCCGCCTTTTGCGCCACCAGCTCGCCCAACGGCTGCCGGTCGGATCCCAGTGGCTCCAGCTGCTCCTGCGGGCCTGACCCTGCGCCAACTGGTGCAGGAAGCCTATGACAAAGGCTACTCCGATATTCATTTGGGGGTAGGAGAAGTGCCCCGCTTTCGGGATCGGGGGCAAATGCTTTTGACCAACTACCCGGTCACCACCACTGAGATGTTCTATGGCTGGCTGCGGGAAAGCCTGCCGGAGAGCCAAATTCGCCAGTTTGAGGAATGTTTGGAACTGGATACTGCCATCCAGTACGAGGGTTTGGTGCGGTGTCGGGTCAACTGCTTTGTTTCCCTTCTTGGCCCGGCTATGGTGATGCGTCTGATCCCGTTGAAAATTTTGACGCTGGAGCAGTTGCGGGCGCCGGAAGTCTTGAAGCGCATTGCCGAAGAGCACAAAGGCTTGGTTTTGGTGACCGGCCCCACCGGCTCCGGTAAGTCCACAACCTTGGCAGCGATGGTGGACTACATCAATTCCAACTTTCCCAAACACATCATTTCCATTGAGGATCCCATCGAATTTGTCCACCAGAGCAAGAAATCGATGGTGCGGCAGCGGGAGGTCGGGATCCACACCCTGGAATTTGCCAATGCCCTGAAAGCCTCTCTGCGGGAAGATCCGGACATCATCCTGATTGGGGAGATGCGGGATCGAGAGACAGTGGATATTGCCCTGAAGGCCGGCCAGACGGGCCACTTGGTCTTTGGAACCCTGCACACCAACAGCGCCGTCCGCACCATCGAGCGTCTGCTGGGGATTTACAAGCCGGAAGAACAGGAGCCGATGCGTCTGCAGCTGGCAGAAACCCTGGTGGCGATCATCGCTCAAACCCTGGTGCGCACCACCGATGGCAAGCGAGCTGCGGCCCACGAGATCATGCGCAACACCGATGCCATTCGGGACTACATCAAGCGGGGGGCGGTGGATGAAATTGAGGAGCTGATCGCCGACGGCTCCTATGAGGGCATGTGTACCATGAATCAATCCCTGTTTAGGCTTTACCAAGAGGGGCGGATTACCGAAGAGGTGTGTCTGGAGGCTGCCCCACGCCGCAATGAGATGGCCCAATGGCTGCGAGGCCGGATCTAGGGCCAGTCTCGAGATGGAGTCACGCCAAAGTGCTTGAGGGAAGGTTTGCCCTATCCTAAACTGGGAGCAGCCGGCGGCGCTGGCTTGCCGAGCTACCTGCTCATCTCTTGGGCCGACCTTGGGCTGGGGGGATGGGTTGCGAATTGATGAACCGAATTGAAAGCAAGTTAGAAAACAGGAGAATCCCTACCGTGAGCGTGATCAACCAGATCATCGAGACCGCGGATGACCAGCTGCGTTACCTCTCAGTTAGCGAACTGGAAGCCATCAGGAATTACATGACCACCGGCGAGAGGCGCTTGCAAATCGCTCAGGTGTTAGCAGAAAACAAAAAGCGCATCATTGACCAGGCCCAGAAGCAGCTATTCGCCAAGCGGCCCGAGTACGTGCAACCCGGTGGCAATGCCTACGGTGACAAGCGCTACAACCAATGTTTGCGAGATTACGACTGGTATCTGCGTCTGGTGACCTATGGCATTATTGCCGGCAGCAAAGAGCCGATTGAGTCTATCGGCCTGATAGGGGTGCGGGAAATGTACAATGCCCTCAACGTACCCATCGCCGGCATGATCGATGCGATTGTCTTTTTGAAGGAAGCTGCCCTCAGCTTGTTGGAGCCGGCGGCAGCCGCTGAAGCCGCCCCTTACTTTGACTACATCATCAATGCCATGAGCTAGGGATCTACAGGGATCCCAAGGCAGCCCGGGCATGTACGGCCACCTGTTCTTGGGAATCCTGGGCCAGCCGGGTCAGTCCGGCGCGAGCGGCTTCTGTTCCCAACTTGGCCAGGGCAATGCAGACGCGGTAGCGCAGTTGCCAGTCGTCGGAATCAATGAGGGGATCCAGGTAGGGGATGGCCCGCGGATCCCCCAGATCGCCCAAGGCAGCGGCAGCGGCTGTGGTGATCAGCTCGCTCTTGTCCTGCAAAGCTTCCACCAGAGTGTCGAAGGCGGCAGGGTTCCCCAGCTCTCCCAGGGCAGCGATGATGCTAAACCGTACCAGCCACTCCGTTTCTCGCCGATAAGCTTCCAGGAGATCGGCCAGGGCCTGTGGCTGCTTGAGATCCCCCAGGGCAGCGGCGGCAGCAGCCCGCACATCGAACTCCGGATCCTCTCGCAAAGAGCGCTGCAAAATGGGCAACAGTAGGTTCGGATCGACGCCAGACAGGGTGCCCATCTGGCTGATGGCAGCATAACGGACGCGGGCATTCTCGTCGTGAATCGCTCGCTGCAGCAATGTCAGGGCTTCTGGCCCAGGCAGTTCTCTGGCTTTGTTAACAGCGCGCAGCCGATTTCCCAAGTCTTGTGAGTTCAACAGCTCCAGCAAAGCGGGCAGTGCCGGAGGATCCCCAGAGGTTGTTGTCATATCCCATTCTCTCCATAACCCTCCTCGGCCATAGCGAGGGAGGAAAAGCCGATGTTATTATCTTGAAGCAGTGCATCCAGTCCCTTGATCTTATGGCCTTATTGCAACAAGAGAAGCAGCAGATCATTGAGAGCTATCGACTGCACGACACCGACACCGGTTCTGCCGAGGTTCAGGTGGCTCTGCTCACCAGTCGCATCAACCAGCTCTCTCAGCACCTTCAGAGAAACCCGAAGGATTTCAACTCCCGCCGCGGCCTGCTGATGATGATCGGTCGTCGCAAGCGTTTGCTCAACTACATCGCCAAGCATTCTCCTGACCGCTTCCGGGAGCTGGCCGAACGGCTGAACATCCGGGTGAAAAAGTAGGCAGCCCATCCAAAACGCTATCGGAGATCTGTCTTCGTGGGCAAATCCAGCCGCCAGTCCAAAACCTTTCGCCGTCGCTCCCCCTCCGCCTCTGTTGAGGTGGAGAAGAAGCCGGCCAAGAAGGAGCCTGTTGCCGTGATTCCCCCTGAGGTCAGCCGGCGGATGGTGCGGCGGATTCTGGTGTTTTCTGGGATCCCTTCGGGGCTAGGTCTGAGCAGCTTTTTTGTGAATTACTATCTCTTGACCAACCACGTGGTTCCTCTGCCCCCTTACTTCACCTTGGCGGAGTCGCTAACTTTGTTTGGCCTTGGTTTTTTGGGCATCAGCTACGGTGTGTTCTCAGCTTCCTGGGATCCCGAGCCGGGATCCCTGCTGGGAATTGGAGAATTCCGGCGCAACTTGGGCAACATCATCCAACAGTGGCGGGAATCTGCTGCCCGATCTTCTGAATCTTCTGACTCTAGGGAAGCCTAACTGCTCTCCCGTCGCCTTTTCCAGGCCGGTTGCTGCCTACAATCAAGAGGGATCCAAGTCCATTCTGGCGGCAGCGGCTACCCCCAGTTCTCCAGCATGAAAATAGCCTACTTCGACTGTGCGGCGGGCATTGCCGGCGATATGTGTCTAGGAGCCCTGCTGGATTGCGGGGTGCCTTTGGAGTACCTCAACCGTCAGCTCCAGGCGTTGGGCATCGAGGGGGAATATAGCCTGCAGGTGAGCCGGGTGCAGCGGTGTGGGCAGCCTGCTCTGCAAGCTGTGGTGGAGGTACTGGGATCCCAGAGTGGGGGATCCCTTGCTCGGCATTGGGCAGAGATTCAGGCTTTGATCGCGGGATCCCAGCTTTCCCCAGCCATTAAGGCCCGCAGCTTGGCGGTGTTTGAAAAGTTGGCGCAGGCGGAAGCAAAAGTCCATCAGATGCCTGTGGAAAAAGTGCACTTTCACGAAGTGGGGGCAGTGGATGCTTTGGTGGATATTGTCGGCACTTGCATTGGCCTGGATTGGCTGCAGGTGGAGCGGGTGTTGTCATCCCCCCATCCTGTTGGGGGCGGCTGGGTGAGCACAGAGCATGGCAAATTGGCCGTGCCGGTGCCGGCGGTGATCGAGCTGTGGGAAATGGGCCGCGTGCCGGTGTTCAGCAACGGGGTGGAAGCGGAGCTGGTAACCCCCACAGGAGCAGCCTTGGCCGTGGCGTTGGCGGAAGAGTTTGGCCCCTGTCCGCCGATGCGGGTGGAAAAAGTGGGGCGTGGGGCCGGTGCCCAAGAGCTGCCCATTCCCAACGTGTTTCGTCTCTGGATTGGGGAAGTCGATGGGGGAGAGCTAACGGAAACGGTATCGGTGTTGCAGACCCAAATTGACGATCTCAACCCCCAAGTGATTGCCTACACCTGCGAGCAGTTGTTGGCCCTGGGGGCCTGGGACGTGTTTACCCAGCCGATCACCATGAAACAGGGGCGGCCGGGGATCCTGCTTACCGTCATCTGTCCGCCGGATCGGGTGCCGGAGTGTCAAGATCTCATCTTCCGGGAGACCACCACCCTGGGCATTCGCCACTTCCAACAGCAGCGCACCCTACTGGAGCGGGTCATTGAGCGGGTGGAAACCCCTTACGGCCTGGTAGACATCAAGGTAGCCCGCCACCATGGCCGCATCGTCAACGCTCAGCCGGAGTTTCGCGACTGTGTGGCCCGCGCCCAGGAGTTTCACGTGCCGGTTCAGACGGTGTGGCTGGCGGCCCAATCGGCTTGGCAAAACCGGTTGCAAGGTTGAAGAGACACCGAACCTGTTCCACCCCCAATGGAATTTGCTCCTATTGAACACAGATTGGCAGCCGTGGCCTGCTAGCCTGAGAGATGTCGATCTTGCTCTCTGCGCCGACCGCAAAAATGGAATCCCAAGCCTCTCAATTTAACTTCGACCGCAAACTGTGGGATCGGTTTATCACCGTGGCCCAGCCCTACTTTTACCCCAGAGTGCGCTATGGGGGCTGGATCTTTTTGGGCTTGCTGGCAGCGGCCATGGTGTTTGTGGTTGCCCTGATGTTCTTTGTGGAGATTGGGGTGACTTTGGTCGGTCAGGCCCTGTTCCCAGAGTTTTTCACCAATGTGGCAGCCGGATTGGTGGCCCAAACGAAGAGAAACTTGTCCTCGCCGGTGCTGTGGGTAGCCGCGATCAGCTTTGCTTTGAGCAGCCTTTGTTTTGGGGCAGTGTGGCGGCAGCTTCGCCAGCGCTGGTTGCAGTGGGCGCTGCTCACCTTTTTGCTGTTTCTGTCGCTGACGGTAAACCGGCTGAACGTGATGATCAGCTTTATCTTTCGGTTTATCGACACAGCTCTGCAGCAAAAAGAAGAGCCCACTTTCTGGCAATTTTTGATTATTTATGGAGTGCTGATTATCTCAGCTATTCCCATTTTGGTGATCTACCGCTACACTCGCCTCAAGCTAGGGCTGTTTTGGCGAGAATGGCTGACCGATCATTTTCTGGATCGCTACTTCGATCAGCGGGCTTACTACGAGCTGGATTCCAACGCCGCCAACACCGAAATCGACAACCCCGACCAGCGTATATCAGAGGATGTCCGCTCCTTTACCGGCACCACCCTTTCCTTCCTGTTGGACATCCTTGACTCGATTCTCACCCTCTACGCCTTCACCGGCATCCTCTACGGCATTTCTCGTCCGTTGGCGTTGGGTCTGGTGGTCTATGCCACCATTGGTACCGCCATTGCCATTTTGGCTGGTCGCAAGCTGATCAAAATTAACTTCGATCAACTGCGCTATGAAGCCGATTTCCGCTACAGCTTGGTGCACGTGCGGGATAATGCCGAGTCCATTGCCTTCTACCAGGGAGAGGATCAAGAACTCAGGCAAATTTTGCATCGCTTTGGTGCGGCCTTGCGCAATTTTAATTTGCTGATCATCTGGCAGGCCATCATCGATATTTTCCAATACGCCTACAACTATTTCACCCGCATTGTGCCCTATGTCATCGTCGCCCCCCTTTACTTCAGCGGCGTGCGAGATTTCGGCACCATTACCCAAGCCACCATTGCCTTCAGCCAGGTCTTGAGCGCCCTCTCCATTGTGGCCAACCAGATTCAAAGCATTTCCAGTTTTGCCGCTGGGATCAACCGCTTAGGCTCCTTTCACGAGTCTCTGGAAGATCCGGCGCTGCGCCACACCGGCGCTCGGGAAAGCAACATTCAAACTCGCATTGCCCAGCAATTGGCGCTAAACCATGTCACTTTGCTCACCCCCAATTCAGAACGAACCCTGGTGCGGGATCTCTCCTTCGCCTTGGAAGCCGGCCAGCGGCTTTTGATTGTCGGTGTTAGCGGCAGCGGCAAAAGTTCCCTGTTGCGGGCCATTGCCGGCCTATGGACCAACGGCCAGGGATCCATCGCCCGCCCAGATACTCAGGAGATGCTCTTTTTGCCCCAGAAACCCTATATGCTGCTGGGATCCCTGCGGGATCAACTGCTCTATCCCAAACGCCGCCGAGACCTCACCGATGAAGATCTCATCCGAGTCTTGGCCCAGGTGAACCTGGGAGACTTGCCGGAGCGGGTGGGCGGCTTTGATGTGGAGAAAGACTGGGCCAGCACCCTCTCCCTAGGGGAACAGCAGCGTCTTGCCTTCGCCCGCATTTTGATCACCCAGCCCCGCTACGCCATCTTGGACGAGGCCACCAGCGCCCTGGATGTGGCCAACGAAAAACTGCTCTACCTGCAACTGCAACACCTGAACACCACCTACATCAGCGTTGGGCATCGCCCCACCCTCCTGGCCTACCACGACTTGATCTTGGAGCTGCAGGGGAATTGTGCCTGGCAACTGTGGTCGGTGCAGGAGTACAGTGCCCGCCTAGCCCTGGCCAGCTAGCAGCGCCGACATCTCCAGCTGACTCAAATGACAAGCTTTGCGGGTTTGGAACAAAACCCGGATAAGAGGCTGACTTTTCCAACTGGACGCTCTTCAAAGGAGGTGATAGCCTGTTATTCACAAGTATTCCGACCGGTTTACTGGAGATTATCAATGCCCCCCATGATCCCATCCGAGGCCAAGCGTTCCAAGGTGGAGCAGATCAAGGCAGACAGCCACTTTCTACGGGATCCCCTTCAGCAGGAGCTGGCCCAAGACACCACCCACTTCAGCGAAGCAGCGGTGCAGGTGCTGAAGTTTCACGGGGCTTACCAGCAGGACGACCGGGATCGGCGGCAGCAGCGAAAGCAGGAGGGGCTGGAGCGGGCCTATTCGATGATGTTGCGCACCCGCATCCCAGGGGGACACGTGCCCCCCCAGCTTTACTTGACCCTGGATCGGCTGGCCGATGAGTACGGCAATGGCACCCTGCGAGCCACAACGCGGCAGACGTTTCAGCTACACGGGATCCTCAAGAAAAACCTCAAGGCCACCATAGCCAGCATTCTCAAGCAGATGGGATCCACCCTGGCCGCCTGCGGCGATGTCAACCGCAACGTGATGGCACCGGTTGCCCCCTACAAAAATCGCCCTGCCTATCGCTATGCCCAAGAGTATGCCCGCAAGCTGGCGGATCTGTTGGCTCCGAAGACCTCTGCCTACTACGAGATCTGGGTGGATGGCGAGCCCATTCCCATCCCGCCGGTGGATGAGGAAGTGCGGGAAGCAGAGCAGTTTGTGGGCAACGGGGTGCGCCTGGAGGGGCCAGAACCTCTGTATGGCCCCGTCTATTTGCCCCGCAAGTTCAAGACAGCCATCACCGTAGCCGGGGAAAACACGGTAGATGTGTACTCCCAGGACCTGGGCTTGATTGTGCTCACCGACCGCAAGGGCAACCTCAAGGGCTTCAACATCGTGGTAGGTGGCGGGATGGGACGCACTCACGGCAAGGAAGAAACCCAGCCCTTGCTGGCCCAGAAGCTCTGCTTTGCCCCTCCGGAGGCGGTGTATCGGGTTTGCCAGGCGGTTTTGGCCGTGCAGCGAGACTACGGCAACCGCTACGACCGCAAGCAGGCGCGGTTGAAATACTTGGTGAGAGACTGGGGGATCCGCAAGTTTCGCCGTGTGGTCGAGCAGTACCTGGGGGAGAAGTTGTTGCCCTTCCGGCGCATGCCCAAGTTTGTCCCCAACAGCGACGACTACCTAGGCTGGCACGAGCAGGGGGATGGCCGTTGGTTTTTGGGCATTTCCATCGAAAATGGCCGCATCCAGGACACCCCAGAGCGACAGCTCAAGACGGCACTGCGCCGGATTGTGGAAGCCTTTTCTCTGCACGTGCGGCTGACCCCCACTCAGGATTTACTTTTCATCGACATTGCGGAGCAGCAGCGGGATGCCATCAACCAGATCCTCAAATCCCACGGGGTGCTCTCCAAAGAAGAGATCCCCCAACTGGTGCGGCTGTCGATGGCCTGCCCTGCCCTGCCCACCTGTGGGTTGGCGATTACCGAGTCGGAGCGGGCTTTGCCGGGGCTGGTTCGCCAGTTGGATCGGCTGTTGCAGGAGCTGGATCTGCAGGATTCGCCCTTTTTGGTGCGCATGACCGGCTGCCCCAACGGCTGTGCCCGACCCTACCTGGCCGAGCTGGGATTGGTGGGATCCGCCCCCGATGGCTACTACCAGATTTGGCTGGGAGCCAGCCCGCAGGGGGAGCGCCTGGCGCAAGTGTTTCAGGATCGGGTACACATCAGCCAGATCGTGCCGCTCATGAGAGTTCTCCTGCAGGTCTACAAGCAGGAGCGCCGTCCTGGCGAGAGCTTCGGCGACTACTGCCACCGGATGGGGATCCCCTATTTGCAGGCCCAAGTTCAGCAAAGGGATGGCGTTTTTGCCTGAAGGGATCCCTCAAAAACGAGACCAAGCCTGTAGCCATTCCCGGAGCGCTTCCAGCCATCCAATCGGTTCGGGCTTGGCTGCTTCTGGAGCTTCCTCCTCGCCAGCCGGCAAGCTAACTTGGTCAGGGTGCACCCTGTAAACTCGGATGGGTTTGGCGTTGGGAACGGGTTTCACCGAAAGAGGCTCCACCTGCAGGAGTTGCCCTTCCACGGCTCGATACACAGCTGCCGAGATGAGCAACCGGGAGCTCTGTTCCTCAGACTGTTCCCCCCCTTGCGAAACATCCTCAACCGACTCCAGCCAGGTGGCAAACTGAACCGACTTCCCGAAGGCGGACAACCGCTGCGGATCTTGGGGATCGAGGGGCAGCAAAAGGACTGGGCCGTAGTGGATCCCGAGGGTGAGCTTAACCTGGGGGTAGGAGAGTTGCCGCAGAGACCTATTCAACTCCGCCACCGACTGTCCAAGCGCCAATCCCGCCTGCAGCGCCTGCTGTATGGCCAGCTCGGGTTGTTTGAGACCAAACAAAGCCAGACTTCTCAGCCCACTCTGGTTGGCCAGTACTCCCCCATGTTGCTGCACCAAGGCCCCCATTTGGGCGAAGTAGCGACCCAAGGTGTAGACAACATCGTAGGGAAAGTTCTCCTCGTCGAAGTTGGCCGTCCCCCGCAGGGAAGCGCTGAGAATGGCGGCGGTGACTTGGCTGCCGACCGAATGGGCCTGCAATTGATGTTGGGCCACTTCCACATCTGCTTTATCGATCACCAGCCGTTGCAGGGTGACATCTCCAGTGATGCGGGTTTGACAGGCCAGACGAATATGCACGGGAAGATCCAGCCGTTGGGCCAACCTCTTCTCGGCAGGAGTCATGCTGCGGCAGTTTTGGCTGCCTTCCAAAATCAGGATGCGACAGGTGGAGCAGGCGGCATTGCCCCCACAGGCATGGACATGGCGCACCCCCGCCTTGAGCAGATTTTCCAGAACCGTGAGCAGGGGATTGGCTTCAAAGGTGAGGTTATCCGGCTGACAGGTGATCTGCATGGTTAAAAGGGGAGTGAGGGGTGGCAAAAAGATTCAGCACTACCTAAATTCAGTACGGCATTGCCCTCCCCTTGGATGCTGTTTTCAAAAGTTTTGGGTATTGGGTAACCTCACCCCGCAGCCTGCCCCGGCGCCGATGATAGAGTACAGAGGAGTCTTCTGCGCGAGCCCTTTATGCCTCAGTCCAAACCCCAAGAATCCCCAGCCCGCAAGCTCCTCAACATTTTGCTGCTGGTGGTGGGCACGGTAACTTTCTTGGGCTTCTCCTTTGGCCCGCTATTCCAGGCCCTCGGGCCTTCCGAATCTCCAGAGGCCAGCCTGGTAACCGAGCAACTGCGGGCCCAGGCAGACGGCTATCGCGTCGTGCTGGAGCGGGAGCCGGATAACCCCATTGCCCTGCGGGGGTTGATCGACACCCAACTGCAATTGAACGAGCCGCAAGGGGCAATCGAGCCGCTGAAGAAGCTGGTGGAACTGGAGCCCGAAAATCGGCAACTGCGAGCTTTTTTGGCCCAAATCCAACAGGATACGGGGGATTTTGAAGGGGCGTTAGAACAGCTCCAGCTCCTTCACGACAGGGATCCCAAAGATGGCCAGGTGCTGCAGCAGTTGGTGGATGTGCAGCTAACCCTGGGCCGCACCTCTGAGGCCATTGCCCTACTGGAGAAGCATCTTGAAGAAGTGCCGGAAGATAATGATGTGCGTTTGCGCTTGGCTTTTGTCTACGCCCGCAACAACCAGACTGAGAAAGCTGTAGTCCTCTACGACAAGTTGATTGCGGCGGATCCCAGTGATTTCACTCCCGTGCTCGGCAAAGCCATAGCCCTCAGCTCCGCCACCGATGAAAACCTACGGGCAAAAGCGCCTGAGCTGTTTGAGCAAGCGGCCCGGCTGGCCCCGCCCCAAGTTCGGGAGCAAATCCAGCAGCAAGCAGAGATTTATGCTCAGGTGAACCGGCCCCAGACGGTCGAGAACCAAAACAGCAACCCCTCCCCCTGAGCAGGTTTTCAACCGTTAGGCTAATCCAGGTGTTGAGAAGCTGATCCCTGACGGTTCTCAGTTGACCCGATAGGGAGAGCTACGGAAAAGACTCAAGTGCCTTTTCTACAGAGGGGTAGATCTCGTAAATGGCATCCAAGCCGGTGATGGAGAAGAGCAGCTTGACCTGCTCCTGCAGGCCGCAGAACTTGAGTTGATAGCCTAAAGTGCGGCAATGGCGATGCGCTCCGACCAAAACAGACAGCCCTACGCTGTCGATCAGACTCACTTGACTGAGATCCAACAAGAAATGCCCCGGTTTCTCGGTGAGAATTTGGCTTAGCTCTTTCCGTACCTCGCGGGCAATGGCGGCGTTGAGCCTTTCACTGTGCAATTTCACAACCGTAACAAGGGATCCCTTGTGGCTGAGCTGGATGAAGACATCCATGAAAAGCCCGTCAGGTTTGAGGGGGAATGGGCACAGGCACGATGCAACCAGACTGATTTTGAATTGCTAAATCACCATGAGTATGAGTTTGTCCTCACTGGGCTTCTCTTGCAAGCATTCTTGGACACTTCTCTCTTGCAGGTTAGAACTGGCATGAACGGGATCCCTGCCTGGGCTGGAGATGCTGCCGCCCTGAGCCTACTGGTCATGCAAGTGCCGATGCTGGCGGTGCTGCTGGCGCGGCTGCTGCCCTCTTTGCGGCGCCCTTCCCCCCTGCCTCCCGGTCAGCCGGGGATCCCTTTGCAGCCGGGCTTGGTCAGCGTGTTGTTGCCCACCCTCAACGAAGCCGAGCGCATCGATCCCTGCCTAGAAGGATTACACCAACAGGGATCCGTCCTGCGAGAGGTGCTGGTGGTGGACAGCCGCTCCCAAGATGACACCCCCGAAAAAGTGCTGCAGATGGCCAAGCGGGATCCCCGCTTTCGCCTGCTGACCGACGATCCCCTCCCCGGCGGATGGGTGGGCCGCCCCTGGGCCTTGCACTATGGGTTTCTCCAGTCGGATCCGGCCTCTGAGTGGATCCTGGGCATTGATGCCGATACCCGTCCCCAGCCAGGCTTGGTGGAGCGCCTGCTGGAAACCGCCCAGGCCCAAAGGCTCGACCTGATCACCCTGGCACCGCAGTTTATCCTGCAGCACTGGGGGGAAGGCTGGCTGCAGCCGGCTCTTTTGGTGACCCTGATCTACCGCTACGGGGCCGCCGGAGACACCGCCACCCTGCCGGAACGGACGATGGCCAATGGGCAATGTATGCTAGTGCGCCGGTCGGTGCTGGAAGCCATGAACGGCTACACGCTGGCGCGGGCCTCCTTCTGTGACGATGTCACCTTGGTGCGGCAGATTGCGGCAGCCGGCTTTAAAGTAGCTTTTTACGACGGTCGGCACCTGCTCAAGGTGCGCATGTACACTTCTTTTGGCGAAACTTGGCGAGAGTGGGGCCGATCCCTCGATTTGAAAGATGCCACCCCTGTGGCCCAGTTGTGGGGGGATATAGCTCTCCTCGTCCTCACCCAAGGGATCCCTGGGCCGGTGGTTGTAGGGCTGTTGGGCAAAGCCGGGATGGGGTTTCCCTTTTCCCTGACGGAGCAGGTGCTGCTGGGGCTTAACCTAGGCTTACTGATTCTGCGCTTAGGTGTACTGCTGGGCATTCGCGGCTCCTATCAGGATCCCCCTTGGACGTTCTGGATGTCGCCTCTGGCGGATCCCTTGGCCGTTCTGCGGATAATCCTATCTGCCCTCAGCCGACCCCGGTCTTGGCGAGGGCGCACCTACTAGGAGAGCCCTCAATCGGCTATTGCCTCGGGATCCACGCCCAACTCCCGCAATTTCGCGGCTAGGCGCTGCTGTTCCAGACGGGCCTGTTCGAGGGCTGCTTCTGCCGCTTCGGCCCGCTGCCGCTCCTGCTCTACCTGTTCGATTCCCCATAGGAGCAAATTCCCATCGGCAGTCCACCACCGCAACCAGTTGGCTTTGGTCTCGGCTTTTTGTCCCCGCCACACCCCCAAAAACAAGCCAATCTCCGGGATCCAGTAGCGACGGTTTTCATCCGCCGATACAGGGGTATAGCGGCCATTCTCCAGGCGGTAGACATCCAGCTCACCGGTTTTGGGATGAAAGATTACATAGACAGGCACCTGCAAAATGCGCTCGTAGAAATACCATTTTCCATAGGGATAGTGGGGATTGATGGAGTACTCGCCGCCCTCGGTTTCGGAGATGAATTCCATCACAATCGCCGGGGGATTCCCTTCTAAGTGTGGGGTATAGCTGCGGCGGATCTCTCCTTCGGGAATCGGCTGTACTGCGGGCACATAAACCCAGTCGGGGGCTTTCACCACCACCTTGTCCCCGACAGTGCTGCAAAGGCCAAAGTTGGAGGCGATCAAAGCCTGGGCAGGGATCATCTGAGCGAGTTCCAATGCCTCACGCAGAGCAGCAGCCAAAAGGGGCTGTAAGGTGCTTTCCACAGGCTCATCCGGCAAGGGAAAGTCTTCCGGCAGTTTTTCCCATCGAATGGGAGGTAGGGGCGGGGTGAGCCGAACAGGAGAGAGGGTCATGGCTGAGGATACCCATGGTGATAAGGTACATGAATGCCTTTTGAATAACTCAAAGCACTTGCTGATATCAACCCCAGGCAATTCCACAAGGCTGTTGCAGGCTAGGACGGATTCAGTCATCTCGACTGCCAATCCATACGGTTGAGATATGCTTGGGGGCAATGAGCAAGTTTTTCGGCGTCTTCCTTGGATTCAGCAAGAGAGCGTATGCCAGAGCCTGAACCCTCTTCTGCCCACATTCTGGTGATCGAAGATGAAGCTAAGCTGGCTCGTTTTGTGGAAACGGAGCTGACCTGTGAGGGATATCGAGTCAGCGTAGCCAGCGATGGCATGGCCGGGTTGAGGGCAGCCTGCGACCAAAACCCCGACTTGGTGCTGTTGGACTGGATGTTGCCCGGCATCTCAGGTTTGGAAATTTGTCGGCGACTGCGCTCAACGGGCAACCGCGTGCCCGTGGTGCTGATGACCGCCAGAGATGAGGTGGCGGATCGGGCAGCAAGCTTGGACGCTGGGGCGGATGACTACGTGGTCAAGCCTTTCAGCATTCAGGAGCTGCTGTCTCGGATACGGATCTATTTGCGGCAGCCAAGGCGATCCCGCGACGGCCAGTTGGTGTTCATGGATCTGACCCTGGATCCCGTAACGCGGGAGGTAACCCGGGGAGAGCGACAGGTGGAGCTGACGGCCAAAGAATACGACCTGTTGCGCTACTTGATGGAACACCCCCGTCAGGTGCTCACCCGCCAACAGATCTTAGAGCATGTGTGGGGCTGCGACTTCACGGGCGACTCCAATATCATCGAGGTCTATATTCGCTACTTGCGCCTCAAGATCGAAGGCCCAGGGGAGAAGCGCCTTATCCAGACGGTGCGCGGGGTAGGCTACGTGTTGCGCGATTGACATGCCCCCCGCCCCAAAGAGCAAGGATTCTGGTTCCTGGTTCTGCGACAGCACTTAGCTGTATCAGGTTTCCCCTCCACGACGGCGGTGCCTATCTCCCCAGTCGTTCCCCCAAGCGCTCCGCGCCGCTAGCGTGAAAGACTTGGCCAAGTGGTGATTTCTCACCAAGTTCTGCACCTGCAAGTCCTCATAAACCACAATGTCGTGAGACATTCCCACACACTGGGCTAGCTCAATAACCCGGTCTCTACGCTGGCGCCAGACTTTGATTTGGTTGAAGTGTACCTCGCCAAGCCGCTTCCTCTACTTGTGGTAGTTGCTGTATTGAGGTTTTACCCCCTTCCTATTCACGCCAGCGGGCCGTGGGCCTAACTTTCTGCTCAGTCTTCTTTGCTGTTGCTTCAATCTCCTTTCGGCACGACGCAAAAACTGGAGACACGGCACAGCTTGCCCACTGCTGTCGCCCACATCCAGCCCCACCACCTGGCCGGTGTACTCTGTCATCCAAGGCTTGGTACTGCGCTGGAGTGGCGTTGAGGAGTTTGGCTTCTCTGACCAGCGTGGGTGTATCTTATCGCAGGTCTAACAGGGCAAAAGCCGTCCTGGAAGGGCGGGGCTTCAGGCCTAGCTTCTTGGTAAAGTTTGGAACTGCCCGCATTCGGGATTGCCTTAAACTTCTCTTAAATCCTGTTTCACAGGTAACTGCTAGCATGAGGCCAACTTCACTCCCACCCCCGGAAAGGAAGGCCTTTATGAACTGGCTGATGCTGCTTGGTCTGCTTTGTCTTCCTGCCTCTCTGTTTTCGTTTGTTGAGTATTTGCGCTCCCAAAGGTTGGTTCAACAGCTCTCTGCAACTCGGTTGCTCAAGATAGCCGAGCTTCGCCATCTCGGTCAGACCAACCCCCAGGCAAAAGGAGCAAACTTGGCTCAAGTTTACGGCAGGGTTGTGTGCGATCGGCCTTTGGTATCGGAACTTTCGCGACAGCCTTGCGTCTACTACAAGTCTGAGATCTCTTGGGAGTATGACGAGATCGAATGCTATCGAAGGTATTTGAATAGCCGAGGCGATGTAGCGTATAGCGAACGGATCAGCGAAGGCGAATATCAGAACGCTCTACGCTTGGGATCCCGAGCAAAATCCTATCCGGGGGAGATGGTCGGGAAAAAGCCCGGCTTGGGCTACTCTGACTCCGGTTCTTTTCAGAAAAGGGTTGATCCCGACTACTCTAATTCTTTTCCACAAAAGCCCAACCCTGGCTACCCCGGTTCCGGTTCTTTCCAGAAAAAGCCTGGTTACCCCGACTACCCCCAGCAGCTTGGCTCTCCAGGCTATCCTCAAAAATCGCCGTTTTCCGAAGTAAGCTCTCCCCAAAAACACTACGCCAACGTGTATTACGATCCGAGCACAGGTCGGGAATATCTCCTTGAAAGAGAGACGAGAACGAGAGACGAAACCCTTCACTCGGTGGTTCGCCAGATCCCTTTTTTCATCGAAGACGAAACTGGAAGGGTGAGGGTGGATCCCACAGGTGCGGAGATAGAGGCTATGTCGGTTGTGGATGAGCATATTTTTCCAGGAAAAGGGCCCAGCCGGTTCAACTTCAATCTCAAGCGCTACCTTTCCGGAGTGAGAACAGAAAATCGCTCCACCCGAGCTTTTATCTATAAGGAATGGGTGATTCCGGTGGATGCGATGGCGTTTACCATGGGGCAGGTGCGTTTTGAGGCAGGGGATCCCGTGATCCGAAAACCCCTTTCTGGGGAAAGGTTTATGATTGCCCCCAAATCCCCTGAAGCCCTCTTGGAAGAGCAGCGCTCCAATGCCAGCAGCTACCTGGTGGGATCCGTCGTCCTGCTGGGTATCGGCATTTTCACCGTGCTCCACCTGCTGCAATCCCTGCAGCCTTATCGCTAGTTCCTGCCCAGGCAGAGGGAAGCCTACTGCCACTCACAACGACAAACCCAGCTTGAGCCCAAGCAGGGCATGGGCAAACAGTACACATAGAATGAGGCTGCCCACATAGGCATGGGTGGTGCGCAAAGCAGCGCGGTTGCCCCCAAAGCCGCTGAGGGACAAAGCTCCATTCACCGCCAACAACAGCAACACCAGGGATCCCGTCCAAAAATGGGGGCTGCTCAACAGGGGCTTCCCTTGCATCACCAGAGAAAGAAGGCCGCCAGTGTAGCCCAAGGCAATGAAGGTGGCCATCCAGGGGGCCAATTTGCGGTGGTCAAGCAGAGGCTTCTGGGCCGCTTCCGGCAGGGATCCCTCTGGCGCTGTGGAGGCGGCTGCCAGACGCAAGGCCCGTCCTCGCCACCCAGTCAGGCCGACAAAGCTGCCCATCACCACCACCACGATCCCCATCATCAAGGGGTGACCCCATTGCACAATGGGTTGGGGCAAGTTAAGGCCGGCAAAAAACTGGGCTACGGGCTGCAAGGTGGCGGCTAACCCATCCGAAGCTGCCGACAGATCCGGCAAGGCCAAGCTCAACAGGTTCATGGCGCTCCCTCTACCTCCGCAATAAATCTACAGCTGCTTAACAAATCTACAACACCCCAATTCTAGAATGGGAGGACATCAGTGATCTCCCTCAATTCGTTGAAGGGAGGACGTCAGCTGACCCATGCCAGCGGGAAGCTTCTGGTGGGCACCTGGCAGCGGTAGAATGTCTGACGGTAAAGCTGTGGCTGTGAGCGGCTCTCTCGCCACTGAGTGCTGAGCAAAACGGAGTTGTTGAGATGGCCAAGTTGTTGTTGGGGGATCAAGCCTTTGAGGTCGAGCTGCTGACGGATGTGCCCACCAATTGGCCGGGAATTAAAGTCATGTCTAAGGGGGCCAAGCTGGACATTCCAGCGGGAACTGTGGTGAAGGTGGAGGCCGAGGATGACCACATAGCCGGCTCCTATAAGGTGGTCTATCGTTTGGCGCCTGCCTATCCCCGCAGCTGGCGGCTACTCCTGGAGCGGGAGAGCGTCACCACGGCGCCTCAGGTGGCATCGGCTCCAGAACCAGAGGTTGCTCAGGCCAGCAGCTCAGAAGGAGGGCTGCCCAATAGCGATAAAATCTTCGCCATCAAGGTATCCGGCCTCGTGGGAGGAGGTGTGCGCAGAAGTGTTGTCGAGTACAAAGTGCCCTTCAGCCGCCTTTCCCAAGAAGTGAAACGGATCACCCAAATGGGAGGCAAGATCGTCAGCATTGCCGAGTCCAATCTGCTAAGCACCCTTGAGTAGCGGGCGGCTTCCTGGGAGGTTCTGGGTTCTTTCAGGCCACCCGTCCAGGCCATTCTGGTTCAAACAATTTCAACGAGGGATTCCTGTAGAAAGCATGCGGCGATTTCTCCCCTATCCCCAACCTGAGGATGGGGTGGTAGGCTGGCGTTGGTTTTGCCGTTGCCTGGAAGGCTGCCTTTTCCTGCTGTCCTGGGGGTGGGCTTTGGGTAGGAAAAGGCGTTCCGGCGAGGGCTGAGCTTTTGCAATTGGGAGTGGGGAGTGAGGCCATGACATCTCGACGACAGCCGACGCGCTTGGGAGGGTCGATGCCCCAAGGCCATGCAGGCTTTGGGTCAGCAAGGGGATCCCAGCCGTACCCCTCGCCCACTCCACGACAGAGCTTTTCCTCTTCCTCTCGACGTCCGCTGGCCAAGTCTCGACCGAGGTTACTCCCCTTCTTAAGCTTGCTGGTGATCCTGCTGGGATTTGGGGCTGGGGCCCTGGTGGCCTGGGCAACTGCTCATCCCGACTGGGTCAGCCGCCTGCCGGGGCTCTCGCCACCTCTAGCGGAGATCCCTGCCCCCCGCGCCCACGCTAAAGCGGCTCAACAGCGCTTGCCCATCTCCTTAGAGACCCAACTGGAGCGGGATCCCTTTGCTTTGGATCCCTTGGCCAGCCTTTCTTATGTGCCCGCCATCATGTATCACGATGTGGTGGCTGGCCGCAAGCAGGTCTGGTTCGACACTACGGCGGCGGAGCTGCGGCAACACTTTGAGGCCATTAAGCAGGCGGGGTTGACCCCCATCCACATCGACCAACTGTACAAACACCTGCGGGACGGAGATCCCTTGCCCGAAAAAGCCATTTTGCTCACTTTTGACGACGCCTACCTGGGCCTGTACGAGAACGCCTACCCCCTTTTGAAGGAGTACAACTACCCCGCCACCTACTTTGTGCAAACCGGCTTTGTCGGCGTGCCCACCAGCAAGGATCACTTCACCTGGGATCAGATGCGGGAGATGGATG
This sequence comes from Thermostichus sp. OS-CIW-33, assembly GCF_054059615.1. Classification (NCBI taxonomy): domain Bacteria; kingdom Bacillati; phylum Cyanobacteriota; class Cyanophyceae; order Thermostichales; family Thermostichaceae; genus Thermostichus; species Thermostichus sp. OS-CIW-33. The sequence continues at coordinate 25,806 of NZ_JBSSCH010000001.1, read as the reverse complement.
CCAGCGGGCTGATCGACTTTGCCGCCCATACCGTCAACCATCCTCCTGATCTGCGGGTGCTAGACGATGCCCGCCTACGGCGAGAGGTGTTTGACTGCAAGGCCAAGTTGGAGCAGGAGCTGGGCCACCCCATCCACTACTTCGCCTATCCCGAAGGCAACCGGGACGAGCGGGTGAAGCAATACCTGGCCGATGCCGGTTACCGGATGTCTTTTACGATGGATCCCGGTTTTACAGGACAATCGCCCAACTTGCTGGAGGTGCGGCGCTTTAACCAGTTTCGCCTCACCGAGGCCATTCTTGGCGCCCGCACCTTTAGCCTCAGCCGCAGCCTCGACTACTGGCTGGATGTGACGCAGCCTCTGGCTCTGACCGACGAGATCATTGACGGGGTGCGGGTGCTCACCATCCGCGGCGGACGGGCAGCCACAGTGCACGCAGAACGGCGCTACGAAGTCAGGACGTTGGTCCAGCGCTACCAGGCCGATGCTGGCATTAACGGCAGCTTCTTCTCCATCCCCTGGATCAACTCCGCCAGCAACGTCATGGTGGGGCCGGCGATGGCTGCCAACCACAAGACCTTCATCCCCGGTCGTCCCGAAGATGACCAGGCAATCCGCGGCCGGCCGCTGGTGCTGCTGGGCAGGGATCGCCTCCGCTTTGTGCCCTTTGATCCCGACACCATGACCCACTTGGAGAACATCCGCCAGTTGATGCCGGATGTCACGGATCTGTTTGTGGCCGGTCTATGGCTGGTTAAGGATGGCCATGCCCTCTCTCCGGCGGAGATCAACTCGTTCCGCCTTGCCAGCGCTGCTGAGTTTCGCCCCAGAGCTTTCTTTGGGGTAGATGACCAGGAGCGGGTGGTGATCGGAGTTACCAAAACCCACGTCAACGCCGCCATCCTGGCCAGTCTGCTGCCCAAAACCGGGATCCGGGAAGCCGTGCTGCTGGACTCTGGCTTTAGCACCTCCCTGGTCTACCAAGGGGAGATCCTCGCCACCGGCCATGCCGGTCCCAACCAGCCCAGCCGTCCTGTGCCCCATGCCATCTTGCTCTACGACATGAACCGCCTCTGGGCCAGGGATCCCCTTCCCGAGGCCAAGGCTGGCTCTGAGGGAGATCGGCTGGAGGGGCTGGTGCAACTTTTGCCCGGCAGCGAGCAAGAGGCGGCCAAAGCCCAACTCAAGAGCATTCTGGCCGGCCAACGCACGTTGAGGCGGGGGGATCGGGGGGCAGCGGTGGTAGCTGTGCAACTGGGGTTGAGCCGTTTGGCCGCTCAGCAGGGACGGCTGGATCTGCTCCCCTCTGGCCCCGATGGGGTGTATGGTCAAGAGGTGGCCCAGGCAATGGCGGAATTGGTGCTGGCTGCACCTGAGCGCACTGAGATGGGATCCCCCCTTCCAGCCACCCCTACCCCCCTGGTGGCCGGAACGGCGACAGCCCGCCAAGGGGTGGACATCATCGATGCTCAACTGCTGCGGCGTCTGCTGGAGCGCGTTAACTTGGCCTCTCCCTCGGTACTGGTGGATACGCGCTTAGAACGGCCTGCCCTGTCCCTGGAGTGCAAGCCAACCCGGAAACTGCTGCCCAGGGTTGCCTTCGGGCAGGACTAAGTTTTGTCTTCGCCTTCCAACCTAGGCCTTGGCGGGAAGCCTAGAAGACCCCCCTCCAACAGAGGCTATCTCTGAGAAAGACGGGCCTGCTGGCAACGAATACACCCATAACCTGGAAGGGTTTCTCCCGCAGCACCACTAGATCGGCTCTTAGGCCTGGGCGAAGGGCTCCCCGATCCTGCAGACCAACCGCCTGGGCAGGGTTGTGAGTGACCAAAGCTATGGCTTGGGGCAGATCCAGCAGCTGCTTCTCCGCCAAGGCAAAGGCAGCCCTCAAGGCTGAAGCGGGGGAGTAGTCAGTGGCCAAGGCGCCTAGGGCTCCTACTTGTAGAGCCTCCGAAGCGGAGAGATTGCCGACATGGGAGGAGCCCCTCAGGGCATTGGGAGCCCCCATGACCACCAGCAGGCCCAGTTTCCGCGCTTCCAAAGCTGCTGCTAGGGTAACCGGAAACTCGCTAATTTTCAGGCCCATCTTGGCCATTAACTGAACCTTGGCGGGGCAGTCGTCGTCGTGGGAAGCCAAAGGTACCCCCAAAGCTTGCGCTTGCTGAGCCAATTGGGCAAAGCTCTGCAAGGTCTCCTCCCCCGCCTTGGCCGCCAAACTAGCGGCAACCTCCTCGGAAGGCCGGGCCAGCTGGCGAGCCATGTAGTGGATGTAGTCCTCCGGCGTCCGGAATTGGCCTTGGCCGGGGGTGTGGTCCATGAAGGAAAGGAGATCCACCCAGCCTTGGCTGAGAGCTTGGCGAACAGCTGCTGCTCCCAAGGGGCGCGAGAGTTCATAGCGAGCGTGGATCCTCAAGTCCAGAGCCAGCTGGGAACGCAGCGCCACCAACTGCTCTGCCATAGCCAAGGCCGTTTCTGGGCTGCGCCAGCCAGGCAGGCCTTCCCAAAAGGACAGAGTTACAAAGGCAGTGGTAATCCCCGCCGCCAAAGCTCGGTTTTCCCAAATCCCCAAGGCCATGTCCACCGCCAGCTGTACCCCTGGGCGTGGCTCCAGCTCGGGCTCCAGGCTATCGGTATGGAGGTCGACTACGCCGGGCACCAGGGTAAGTCCTCGCAAAGGGATCCCTTCCCCCACTTGCCCCTGCCGAATCTCGGCAATCCGCTCCCCCTCCAGCCGCAGGGATCCCACCGGGAGGACACCATCGGGGAGAACTAGCTTAGGCCCTGCTAGCCACATTTGCCCTCACCTCCAGGGAATAGGTTTTGTCAACCAAACCCGACACATCGTCTAAGGAGTGAAAAACGCCAATGATAGCTGTTCCCTGCTGCTTCAAGGCTCGTAGGCGTTCTCGCAAGGCCAACTTGGCTGCAGTATCCAAGCTGGCGGTGGGCTCGTCCAGAAGCAGCAGCGGATAGGGGTGGATGAGAGAGCGAGCCAAGTTGACTTTCTGTTTCTCGCCCCCCGAGAAGCTGGTTGGAAAAGTCTCCAGCAACTCTGGCTTCAGACCCAGCTCCAGGAGCAGCTCTGCTGCTCGATGTCGCGCTTGGTTTTCCGCTACTCCCTGCCACAGCAAGGGCTCCGCAACCAGCTCCAAGGCCGTGGTGCGGGGCCTGGGATCCAGAAACTGGCTGACGTAGCCGATGCGCTCGCGGCGGATTGCTAACACCTCGCGATCCCCTAAGCGGGCCAGATCCACCGTTCCCAGAGGGGTCTGCAGGAGGGCTTGTCCTGCCGTAGGCCAATAGCTGCGGTAGAGGGTTCGCAGTAGAGAAGACTTGCCAGAGCCGTTGGGGCCCTCCAGCAGCAAAAACTCTCCGGCTTGCAGGGAAAAGCTCACCTGCTGGAAGGCCAGAACCTCTCGCCCCAGTCGGTGAAGAAAGAACCGTTTTTCTAAGTTAACGACCTGCAACACCTTGCCCTTCCTAAAGTCTTGCGGCAACCAGATCCTGGGTAAAGGGGTGGCGAGGATCCTCCAGCACTTGGTCGGCCAATCCCTCCTCCACTACCTCCCCCTGGTACAACACCACAATTCGATCCGCCACAGCCCTCACGACCGAGAGATCGTGGCTTACTAGGATGAGGCTCATCCCCAACTGCCGCTTGAGGCGGCGCAGAGTATCCAGAAAGGTGGCCTGCACCAGCAAATCCAAACCGGTGGTGGGCTCGTCCAAAAGAACAGCCAGAGGCTTTTGGACTAAAGCTTTGGCAATCTGTACCCGCTGGCGCTCTCCTCCCGAAAGAGAAGCTGGGGGATCCCCGGCTCGCTCTAAAGGAAAATCGGCTCGCTCCAAAGCCTCCTGCGCCTCCGCTGCCAGCACTCCAAACCGCCGTTCTTCTCTAAGGACAAGGGGCTCCGCAACATTAGTCAGGGCCGCAAAGCCCATGCGCAGGGCCTGGGCGGCATCCTGATAGACCATGGCCAGGTAGTGCCGCGCCGCAGGCTGCTCGTAGCGAGAGAGCAACAGCAGGTTACGTCCCTCCCAACCCGGCACGTTTAGCCGATACTCCCCCTGGGCTGTCTCCTGAAGGTAAAGGATCTTCAGAAGAGTAGTCTTGCCACTGCCGGAAGCTCCCACCACCCCCAGCACCTCTTGGGGATAGAGCTTGAGGCTGACGTTCTTAAGCGCCCAGCGATCCCCGTAGGCTTTGCAAACCTTGACCAGCTCCAGAAGGGGGGTCTCCTCAGCCATGCTCTTTCTCCACAAATAGAGGACCGCTCGTTTTCCCGGCCAGCAGCTTTTCCATATAGCCCTGGTCGGAGATTTCATAGGCCAAGCTGCCATCTTCTTGGGGAATGGCGTTGAGGAAGACGTGGCGGCAACCGCTGCGACGGCAGGATCCCAAAATGGGCTCCGGCTGGAAGGGCCGATCCACAAAGGCCAAGGGCTCCACCCGGGTGTAGGGAGGGACGGCATAGAGCCGCTTCTCCCGCCCGGCCCCAAAGAGGGTGATATGGGCTGCCAGATGCAGCTTGGGCAGATCCCAGCGGGGCAGAGGGCTGGGATCCATCCCATAGCGCCTATGGACCAGAACTGGGTAGGCCGCTCCCTTGCGGCTCTGGCCGTGGCGTAGGTGCTCCTCAAAAAGATCCACCCACAGCAGGCTATAGTCGCCCAGGGCATGTAGCTCCCGCGCCCTGGCGTCAGAGGGCTCCACATAGCGCAGAGGCTCAGGGATGGGAACTTGCAGGATTAGGATTTGACCTTCTTGGAGCCGCTCCTCGGGGATGCGGTGGCGGCTTTGGATGAGGGTGGCCTCCAGCGTGTCGGTGGTTGTTCGAGCGCCGCTGACCTGGGCAATGAAGCGGCGCAAGTTGGCGGCATTGACAGAGTCATCGGCCCCCTGGTCAATGACCTTCACCACGTCCTGCGGCCCCACCAGGCTGAGCGTAAGCTGCAATCCCCCTGTGCCCCAGCCGCGAGCCAGCGGCATTTCCCGGCTAGCAAAGGGAACTTGATGGCCCGGTATGGCCAGGGCCTTGAGAACCTTGCGCCGAATTTCTCGCTTGGCCTCCGGATCCAGGTAGGCATAGCTATGCTTGGGTTTCAAGGGAGGCCTCCTTTTGGAAGTGGCTCATCCAGTTGCTGAGAAAGGTTACGTAGTGGGGTAGCTTGTAGTGGAGGGCAAAGCCGGAGGCCTCCACGGGATCCGTATGCACCAGGACAAACTCCTCGCTGCGAGCCGGATGGCTGGGGCGATCCATTTCCAAATCCAGCATGGCGCCAGCGATGGCCCGCCCCTCGTTCCAACCCAGGCTAGCGGCAAAGCCCAAGCGGTATCCTTTTTCTCCGTGTCCCACCACCTCAGTAAAGACCAGGCGGATCCGCCCCAGGCGAAAGCTTCCCCCCCGCACAGGATGAAAGGCGCGTACCTCGAGATAGCCCACGCCCAACTCGGCAACCGTTGGGTGGGTGTGGACGTTGTAGGCGCGCATGGCGCTGTAGGCCAGAGCCAGAAGTCCCCCCGTATCTCCCCTGGCCAAAGCTTGCAGGCGGTGGGCCCGCGGCGCTGGAAACAGCAGTGGCTGCCGCGTCAAGTCGGGAATCTCTTCCCCTGGAGCAGGGCTACTGGCTTGCTGCTCTGCCGTGGGATCTTCTTCCAGCAGACCTTGCTCCCTCAGCCAGCTGCGCACAGAAGGATAGTGCTGGGCAGCAGCCACGGCCGCCGGCTCTAGCGGGGGGCTTTCAGAAAAGCCCAAAAGACGCAGGCTGTAGTCTAGGGTGGGCCCCAAGACCTGGCCGCCGGGAATGCTCTTGAAAGCCGAGGAAAGCCGACGCACCAGCAGGAGATCTTCCTTTTTCTGCAGCTGGGCTTTCCCTAGGCGGGGGAGAGTAGTCCGGTGTGCTCTCAGAAGCAGCAGGGCCTCGTAGAGGTCCCCCCCTGTCTGCACAAGGGCAGTGGCCGCCAGCTCCGGAGCCCACAGCCCCGCCTCTGCCATCACATGATCCAGGAGATAGGGCAGCCCAGCCAGCTGCTTTGTCCGGCCTCGCCTGCTTTTGGCTTCTGCCGCTGACAACAGCTCGCGAAAAAGGGCCTCGGCATTGAGAATGGCCTCTTGGCTGCCCCGCGCTACGACATAGCCCATCCACCCACCTCCACGCTTCGGGGTAAGCCTACCACTTGGGGGCCGTCAGTTAACAGGATGTCCACTCCCAGCGGGTAGGCCAGGATCTGGGAGCGCAGCTGCCAAAACAGAGAGGGCAAGCCTACAGCCAACTGGATCTCCCCAGCTATGCCGGGCCCTCTGAGCAACACAGGGGATCCCCGGCCCAAGGGGGCCCCCAGGATAAGGGTCGCTCCCGCTTCAGGCTCAAGGTGGGTGCCTCTTTTGAGAGCCAAAAGGCTGTCTGGGCCAGCGGGCAAACTCTCCAGCTGCTCGGCAAAGACAAAGTCAGCAGCCTCCAAAGCCACAGGCCGGGGATCCTGCCCACGCAAATCCGACAGCAGCCAGCTTGGCGCCCAAACCCCTACATTGCCATCCACCAGCGTCAGCCCAATGAGGCGAAAGGCTTGGCGAAGGGAGCGAGCGGGAAAGCTCTCCAGACGGCCAGGGTAGCTCAACGCCCTAACCAACGCCCGGAAGACCTGCTGGCTTTGCTTTTCTGCCAGTCCCGGTGTGGGGCCGTAGGCTTTGGACATCCCCAGGCTCACAGAGTCTCCACCTCCAGGCGAGTTGCAGCTACCTTGCGCCAGAGGCGCTCGTCTTCTTCTTGAAGATCCTTCTGAGCCGCTAGCGCCAAAGCCTGGATCTTCTCCACAGCAATTCCCGCCTGCAGAGCGGCGTCTAGGTAGGCCAGGGCGCGCGCCAGACGCGGCTTTTCCCCCAGCACCATCCCGTATCCTTCTACTCCCTTTTTTGGAAAGCGCAGCCAGACCTCGTAGACCAGCACTTCTCCCACGTAGAAGGGCGTCCCCGTGCGGGAGTCCTCAAAGGGGAGCGCCAGCAGCCCTGCCCCTTCCCTGAGCTTTTGGCTGGATCCCAGAGCAGGCCTGACCTCCCGCGCCAAAGCCAGCACCTCCTTCTCGGGGGCCTCCTGCAACAGCTCTAGCATCTCTAGGGGCTGCATCCCAGCCTCCTAAATCAGGGTCTGGCGGATCCGCGCCGAAACTTTGTCAATTGTAAATACAGCCAGCAGAATCAGCAGAACAACCGTGGCCGCATCTTGAAAGCGAAAGGCTCGTATGGTCTGCATCAAATCAAACCCAATGCCCCCTGCCCCCACCAAGCCCAAGACCGTTGCCGAGCGCACGTTAACCTCAAAAAGGTAGAGAGTGCTGGAGTAAAAGGCAGGAGCCACTTGTGGCCAGAAGCCATAGGCAATAACCAGGAGAGGGTGGGAACCTGTAGCCTCTACCGCCTCCACCTGCTTCATATCTACTGTCTCGATGGCCTCTGAGAGGAGCTTGCCTGCCACACCCGCCGTGTGCAGGGTCAAAGCTAGGATCCCTGGCAAGGGTCCTAGGCCAATTGCGGCCACAAAAACCAATGCCAAGACCAGTTCATTGAGCCCCCTGAGGACATCCATGAGCCCGCGCACAAGCAGGTAAACCGCAGGGGAACGCATGACATTTCTGGATCCCAGGAAGGCCAAGGGAACCGTGAGAAAAGTGGCCAGGAAGGTGCCCCAGAGGGCCATCATCAGGGTTTGCAACAGGGAGTAAAGGAAGTTGGGCAAGAAGTAAAAGCTGGGAGGAAAGAAGCGAGCCAAGAAGGCCGCACTCCTCCCCAAGCCAGCTAACAACTTTCCTGGCGAGATCCCGGCAGGCTCCGCCGTCAGCAAGAGAGCGAGAAAAACCCCCCCATACAGCACAACCGTGCTCAGCTCCCTGCGCTTAAGCTCTGCTGGCAGGGGGGGAAGTCTCCTAGAGTTGGCACTCAGGTTTCTTAAGAGCATCGTTGACCTTGCGGAAGGGATCGTAATCTGCGTCGCTAGCCGGCTCAAAGCCCTTCAGCCCACGAGCCTCCAGCCATTTCTGACCCTCCGGCGTGTTTTCGTACTCCAGATAGACCGTGCGCAAGGCCTCCTTGAGATCCTCTGGCAGATCTTTACGGTAGGCCCAGGGAGAGGAAGGAATGGGATCCGATCTCCAGATGACCTCAAAGTCCTCTATGCCTTTGATCTGCCCCTTGTTGGTGGCAAGGCTGATCCCGGTATCCCAGGTTACACCAACGGGAATGGTTCCCTGAGCTATCCCCAAGATGACCGACTCGTGGTTGCCAGCAAAAACTACCCGCTTGAAATACTCCTTGGGTTTGATTTTGGCCTCAAGACAGAAGTGGGCCATGGGCACCTTGAAGCCAGAGGTGCTCTCTGGGTCGACGAAAGCAAAATCTTTGCCCTTGGCGTCTTCTAGAGTTTTGATGCCACTGCCTTTCTTGGAAAGTATCAAGGAGTGATAAACGGTACCCGAGCGCAGCGAGTCCTCTTTCACGAACGCTTCAATGGGAGCGTTGGCCTTTTCAATGGCATCTATGTAGGAGCCAGGGCCGTAGAAAGCTACGTGAGTTTGGCCTTGTGCCTGGGAGACCATCACCGCCGTGTAGTCACCGGCCACAAACAGGCGGACGGGGATCCCCAGTTTTTGTTTGAGATAATCCAAAAAGGGAGCATAGCGAGCTTCGTAATCGGCAGCACTCTCCACCGGTACTTCAGCAATCACCAGCTCCTTGGGCCAGTTTTGCTTCTGAGCCAGCCCTGGAACCCAGCTGGAAATTCCCATGAGGAAGGCAGCAAGGAACAGAATTTTTCTTCTCCGCATAAGGTTTTCTCCTTTGCAGTTAACTTGCGGTTGAAGGTGGATCTTGTTAGACCATCAAGGTTGAGGAAAACCATTCGCTTGCCTCGTGGGTTTCCTTCTCCCCAAAGTAGAGCTCCTTTTCCTTTTCAGAGGTAAAATCGGAAAGCGGCCCATTGAAGAAAACCTGGCCCTCCTTGAAAGCAACGACTCGATCGGCGTAATGGCGCACCATTTCTAGGTGGTGCAGGGTAACCAGCAACGGAATCCCCTGGCGGCGCACCGCTCCCAGCAGCAGCTCCATAATTACCTTTGCATTTTTAGGATCCAAAGCCGAAATGGGCTCGTCGGCCAGAATCAGGGCTGGCTCCTGGATCAAGGCGCGAGCAATACCCACTCGCTGCTGCTGCCCCCCTGAGAGAGCGTCGGCCCTTTGCCAGGCATGCTCTAGCAACCCTACCTCTTCCAGCAGCTTTTCCGCCTTGGCCAAATCCTGAACAGAAAAGTGCTTGAAAAGACCCCGAATGGGACTCAGGTGAGGCAGACGCCCAACAAGAACGTTTTCCAGAACCGTCAGGCGCCCGATGAGTTGAAAGGTCTGGTAGACCATGGCCGTGCGCCTGCGCAGCTGTTGCAGGGCATCCCTTTGGCCTTCATGGAGAGGAAGAGAATCAACCCAAACTTTTCCGCCGCTGAGCTTGACCATCCCTTTCAAAAGCCTAAGAAAGGTCGACTTTCCTGCTCCCGAAGGTCCGATCAAGGCCACAACCTGCGCTCCATCGCCAAATAGGTCAAGGTAAACCTCCCTTAGGGCAACCTTGTTTTTGAAGGCAACCCAAAGGTTCTCGACTTGGATGCGCATAAGCTACCTCACGGCGGGAAAACCGGTAACAAACTTAGCAGATTGGCCTGATACTGAAGTTAAAACCAAGTTAAGCTTTGCTGGCCTGGGCAGCAGGACTTCTCAATGGCTTCTCGAAACTGGCTTTGGCCTGGAGGGCGCTCTTGGAGGTACCCCTGGGAGAGCTTGCTCTGCTATCCTGCTAATAATCTCGATTGGTTTTCTGCCAAACCCTTATGGCTGCTGCTGTGATCTCGGGCCTCTCTTGGCAGTCCCCCAGAGCCCTTTCACCGGAGGAGATGGCTTGGTTAGGCAGCCTCAGCTACAACGAACAGGGCCTGATCCCGGCCATTGTGCAGGACTACCTGGATGGGACGGTGCTGATGGTGGCCTGGATGAACCGGGAGTCGCTGCAAAAAACCCTGGAAACAGGCCGCACCTGGTTTTGGAGCCGCTCGCGGCAGGCGTTGTGGCCCAAGGGGGAAACTTCTGGCCATGTGCAGTGGGTCAAACAAATCCGCTACGACTGCGACGGCGACGCCCTGGTTATCCTGGTGGAGCAGGTGGGGGATGCAGCGTGCCACACAGGAGCGCGGAGCTGTTTCTTTCGCCCTTTGCAAGGGGATCCCCTTCCAGCAGCCGATACCCTGTCGCAGGTGTTTGCCGTGGTCAAGGCCCGCCAGGCGGATCCCTGTCCCGATTCCTACACCAGCAGCTTGCTAGCCAAGGGGGAAAATGCCATTTTGAAGAAACTTGGCGAGGAGACGGCTGAGGTGGTGATGGCGGCTAAGGATCAAGACCGCGTGGCTTTGGCCCGTGAGATGGCCGATCTCTGGTACCACTGCCTCGTGGCCCTTGCTCACTATCAGGTAGATGTTAGGGATGTCTATCGCCAGCTCCAAGCCCGCCGTTCCGCCAAGTGAAAGGGCCATGTCCCCCGAAGGCGGTGCTCCCGCAGATCCCTCTCCGTCCTCTTGGGATCCCTCCCTGGACAAAGCCCACCTGGATTTGCGAGCCACGCGGTGTGGACAAGTGGATCTGGAGACGGATCGGGAGACCTTGGCCCGTTACCTAAGAGGCCACGCCCAGTGGATCCAGCGGTGCTTTAGGCCGTTGCAGGTGGAAGCTTTGTCCGCCGAGACCTACCGGCTGCAGTTTTTTCGCATGGGCGGCCTTGGGTTTGAGCTGGAGCCCAGTTTTGGGGTGAGGATCTGGCCGGATAAAGATTACCGGTTTTGTCTGACCTCGATTGAGTTGCCCGGCGATGAAGGAATGCCTTACCGGGTCAGCTGCCAAGCCGATTTCCAGCTGGAGGAGCTGCAGGGATCCCTGAAAGACCTGCCCACCACCCGTGTTCACTGGGCTCTTCATCTGGAGATCTGGCTGGCTTTGCCCAGGTTTTTGCAGGTTCTGCCCCGCAAGTTGGTTTGTCGAGTGGCCCATCAAGTGGTGCAGCAGGTAACCCGCGGCCTCAGCGATCGCTTTACCGACAATGTCTGCCGGGATTTCTACCGCTCCATTGGCCGTACAGATTGCCCCTATCGCCTAGTTGTTGTGGAAGAGAAAGCATGATACCCTGCAAGCGGGATCAGTTGCCGGTCGGCTTTTGAGCCTTGCTCTGGCAACCGGTGATGGAGTTCACCGCAACCGCCTCGCACCGATTCAGAATTCTTCTGGGATTGTTCTGACATCCAAGGCTGAGGCTGATGACTCCTACACTTCTGGGGGTATCCAGGGGGTAGGAGTTTTTGGCTTTGCGTCCGCACTCCCCAGAGGCTCTCCCCCCTGGGCTGCCCTTCAACACCCTGACGACAAGGAGATGAGGATCTGGTGATGCTGGGCAGTTGGCTGTGGATCTTGGTGATGGGCTTTTTTGTCGGCCAAATCGTGGGTCGGCTGGGGATGCCCCCCCTGCTGGGGATGATCCTCGTGGGGATCTTGCTGGGAGATGTCCTATCCCCGGAGGTGCTGGCAGCGGCGGGGGATCTGCGGGTGGTGGCGGTGATGATCATTTTGATGAAGGCGGGCCTGGGGCTGGATCGGGAGAAGCTGGCCCAGCAGGGATCCGTGGCGTTGCGGCTGGGGTTTTTGCCGGCAGCCTGCGAGGCGGTGGCGGTGGCCCTGTTGAGCACCTGGATCCTGGGGTTGGACTGGCCTACCGGTTTGCTGTTGGGCTGCGTGATTGGGGCGGAGTCGCCAGCCGTGATCGTGCCGGGGATGTTGCGCCTCAAGAGTTTGGGCTGGGGAGTAACCAAAGGGATCCCGGATGCTATTTTGACCGGCAGCGCCCTTTCCGATGTGCTGCTGCTCTTAGGGTTTAGCCTGCTGCTCAGCTTTTTGGGCCAAGGATCCGCCGCGAGCGTTCGCTTGGGAAGCCTGGAGCTGTCGCCGCTGCAGTGGCTGCCGTTCCAGGTGGTGATGGAGATCCTGCTGGGCGTGGCTGTAGGCTACCTGGGGGCGCGGGTTCTGGTGTCGCTGCTAACCCAACAAAACTGGACCCGCAACAGCGTCCAGGAAGCGCTGCTGGCTGCCTGTATGGCCCTGGGGCTGGTGCTGGCACCGCAGGTGTGGCCCTATTTTTCCGGCTATTTGGCGGTGATGGCCATGGGGTTTTTTCTGATTGAGCTGGATGCCCCCTTGGCGCGGCGGCTGCGGGGTGGGTTCGATGCCCTCTGGACGGTGGCGGAGATCGTGTTGTTTGTGCTGTTGGGAGCGTCGCTGGATCTGGGGGTGCTGGGATCCGTGTTTTGGCCGGGCTTGCTGCTCTTAACCCTGAGCCTGCTGCTGGGGCGGGGCTTAGGTTGGTGGCTTTCCACCCTGGGGAGCAACTGGACCTGGCGGGAGCGGCTGTTTTTGCTGCCGGGCAACATGGCTAAGGCGACGGTACAGGCGGCCATTGGTGGGATCCCCTTGGCCCAAGGGATCCCCGGTGGGGAGATCATTTTGGCCTTGGCGGCTTTGTCAATTCTGGTTACCGCTCCCCTGGGTGCTTGGCTGACCCAGGTGTGTGCTCCCCGGCTTTTGGAAAAAGGAGAGGTGGATCCCACCAAAGTGGGCAGCCAAGGCAAGGTGAGCTTTTTGGCAGCCGTGGATACCTCTCCTCTAGCCGAGGTGGTGTTGCGCAAGGCAGCCGATTTGGCGCGGCGGGTGGATGGGGAAGTGATTGTGCTGCATGTTACCGATGAGCTGCAGGGGAAAGGGGTGGAACAGTTGCGCCAGCTTGCCCAGCGCCTTTTGGCGGATATTCGCCACCAGTTCTGCCTGGCTTCCGGGCCCTTGGCGGAGACCATCGTAACCCTAGCTCAGGAGCGGCAGGTAACCGACATCGTCATGGGCAAGCGGGGCCACCGCGGCTGGGAGCAGGTTTTGGTGGGATCTACCTCCCAGGCGGTGTTGGAAACCAGCTCCATCCCTGTCATTTTGGTGGAGCTTCCTCGGGATGAGCAGCAGACTAGCCTCTCTAGCTTGTCAAGAGGGGAGGACTCAAAGTAGGGATTACCCCAGGACCAACTTTGGATCCCGGGCGAGACCCTAATCAAGGGAACACTAAACTACGCTGGGCATGAATACGTTTGACTTACGTTGAAAACTCTAGCTCGCTGGGAGTTGCGAGGAAGTCAGTAGCTTCTTTACTTACGAGGTATCCATCTCCTCTCAGAAAGCACGAAACATCTTCTCTCTTTCTTGGTAGGGCAACACATGCCATCGTTAGGCCCGTGAACCAGCATATCCAGGCAAACCTGAGCACTCCCTCGAGAGCCTTTCTCAATTGAAATGTTACTAACTACAACTCTGTCTCCTAGAAATACAGGCTCCAAGGGCACAAGTTTTTGGCCACCTAGTAGTCCTGACAAGCTAATCCAACTAGCGGATCCTCCTGTATTGCTTGCTGCAATGGCAACAACATCCTGAAACCCGTCGTTATTGAGGTCGCTAAATTTTAGGTCTTGGAGCTTTGCCACTAGGAACCCTTCCTGAAAGACACTAGAACCTCGTTGATACTCTCCGTTCTGAAAACGAATCCGCTCTACTCCATCCAGAGTGGCTATGAGATATTCGGCATTTAAGATTGCCCGTTTATCTATTGTCGTACTTGCCCCTGCAACGGCCATTGAGATTAGGCAGCTACCCAAAAGGTTGAAAATTAACTTCAAAGCCATCCTTTTGTTGGCCATTTCTTGGCTCCTTCGGGCAGGAGTTCTTGGAGGAAAACATCACCCGCTCCTATTAAACCTAGACAGGGCAAGGAGTGCAAGACCTTGATGGACTTGCAAGATTTGAGGACCTCCCTCGGCTACTCTGTAGCTAGAGCTGCTAGATAGGGAGCCCTCTTGGGAGCGAGCAGCTCCTGTCCCTTTCTCCAGCTATTTGGCCAGCCTCGACCAAGCGGTTGCTGACTATGTCTCCCTCTGCCTGGCGCTTTATTCTCCTCCTCGGCATTGTGAGCTTGTGCGCTGACGCCACCTATGAAGGGGCACGCAGCATTTCTGGGGCTTTTTTGGGATCCCTAGGAGCCAGCGGCACGGTGGTGGGCCTGGTGGCCGGCGGGGGGGAGCTATTGGCCTATGGCTTGCGGTTGGGGGTGGGCTATTGGAGCGACCAGCTGGGCAGGGATCCCTTGCACCGCAGTCGGGGGCACTGGCAGCTCACCACCTTGGGCTATGTCATCAACACGGCGGTGATCCCGGCTTTGGCCTGGGTGGGCAGTTGGCCTTGGGCCGCCGTGCTGCTCTTGGCCGAGCGGACCGGCAAAGGGATCCGCACCCCGCCGCGGGACGTGTTGCTTTCTCATGCAGCCCTGCAGGTGGGACGGGGCTTGGGGTTTGGCCTGCACGAGACCCTAGATCAGATTGGGGCGGTGGGGGGGCCGCTGTTGGTGGCGGCAGTTCTGAAAGTCGGCTATGGCTTCCGGGGTGGGTTTTTGGCCTTGGGGATCCCGGCAGCGGTGGGGCTGGCGGCTTTGGGGCTAGCGCAATGGCTGTATCCCAGTCCGCGCGACTTTGAGCCGGAGCCGGAGATGACTCCAGCAAAAGGCTTGCCCAAAGTTTTCTGGCTGTATCTTTTGGCAGCAGCCTGTGTGGCTATGGGGTTTGCGGATTTTCCCCTCATTGCCCTGCATCTGCAACAACAGTCAGGGAGCGATGGGGCAGGGATCCCTTTGCTGTATGCCCTGGCTATGGGGGTGGATGCCCTGGCCGCCCTGGGATGTGGCTGGCTGTTCGACCGCGTGGGGCTGTGGAGCTTGCTGGGAGCGGTGGCGGTATCGGCTGGATTTGCGCCGCTGGCCTTTTCCGGTACCTATGCTCTGACGGTGCTGGGCATGGTGCTCTGGGGCATTGGCTTGGGCGCTCAGGAATCGGTCATGAAGGCGGCAGTAGCCAGCATGGTGACCCCCCAGACGAGGGGCTTTGCCTTCGGCCTGTTTACCAGCGTCTACGGCCTGGCCTGGTTTTTGGGCAGCGCCCTGATGGGGGTGCTTTATGATTTCTCCCTTCCAGGTCTGGTAGCCTTCTCAGTGGCTGCTCAAGCTGTGGGAGCGGCTATCCTGCTGGCTGTAGCGGGACAGGCTGGGGCTGGGCAATGAAAAAGCCCTGCACCAGATCCACGCCGTGTTCGCAAACCCACTGTAGCTCCCCCGCAGTCTCGATCCCTTCCGCTAGCGTGGTGATCCCCAGGTCTTGGGCCAGCTCCAGCAGCTTTTGGGCAATCACCGCCTTGTAGGGATCCCGGTCCACCCCGCGAATGAGCTCTCCATCCAACTTGATCATGTCTGGCCGCAGCTGGTGCAGCAGGTTCAGGGATCCATAGCCAGCCCCCAAATCATCCAAAGCCACCCGAAAGCCTGCCTGCTGATAGAAGTGCAAAATCCGCTGCAAATGGTTCAAATCGGGGCTGCGGTCAGACTCATTGACCTCAAACACCACCTGCTGGGGCGGGATCCCGGCGCGGCTAATAGCCCAGACAGTATGGCGCAGGCAAAAAGCCGGGTCGTAGATGGCAGTGGGGCTGAAGTTGATAAAGAGATCCCCCTGCAAGTGGTGCTGCATGGCCGCGGCAATGGCCGTGCGGCGGGCGGCCAAGTCCAGCTGGTAGAGCAAATGGGCTTCCCGAGCCATAGCAAAGAGCAAACCCGCGTTGATCAACCGCCCTTCCTTGTCCAGTCCTCGCACCAGCGCCTCATGGCCCACCACAAAAGCGGGATCCCGCGCCTGGACAATGGGCTGAAAGTAGGTGGTGAGCCGGCTTTCTGCCAACACTTCCAGCAACAGCTCGGCCTGAGTGCGGTGGAACAACTCCTGCAACAACTCCACCCGGGCGCAATCCTGCCAACAGGGATCCCTATCTCCGGCCAAAAACAGAGCGCGGCTGGCCCGCATCTCCTGCTGCGAAAGAACCTCGGCCATTCCTTCTAGGGTTTTCTTGAGGGCCCCCTGGGCAATGGAAACCGCCAGGCCAAGGTTTTCCAAAAGTTGAACCGAAAGGGGGGCTGGGATCCCCTCCTTAGCCTCCAGAAGCCGCACCACCTTGCGCTGGGTGTGAGGGGTGGGCAGCCAGAGAAACAGACGCCCTGCCTCCTGCCAAAAGGTAGGCAGAGCCGGACACTCAGGACAAGACATAGGATTTTGGGGAATAGCTAGGCAGTCCCACCGACAGTATGCCCTCGCTCTCCCAGGAGAAAGCAAACTTTACAAACAGCGCTAGAACTGATCCTTCATACCGCGCAGGCGAGCGAAGACCCGCACCGGATCCTGGAGCCCGGTGGCAGCTTGCAGAGCCGGCTGATCCCAACGCAAGAAGGGATTGGTGCGTCGCTCCTCGCCCATAGTGCTGGGGACAGTCGGGGATCCCGTCTGGCGCAGGGCAGCCACCTGCTGATAACGCGCCTGCAGGTCGGGGTTGTCTCCATCCACTGTCAGGGCAAACCTGAGATTGTTCAAGGTGTATTCGTGGGCACACCACACCCGTGTGGCTTCCGGCAACTGCCGCAGTCGATCCAGGGATCCCACCATCTGCTCCGGCGTGCCTTCAAACAGCCGCCCGCATCCCCCGGCAAACAGGGTATCGCCACAGAAGAGATCCCCACTCCCGGAAAAGTAGTAGGCAATATGGCCGCGGGTATGGCCGGGCACAAACAGCACCTTTGCTAGCCGACCCGCAAACTCCACTGTTTCCCCTGCCTTGAGCTCCACCGTCTGGCCAGGGATCCGCCCCCGATCCACCTGGCTGCCATAGACTCTGGCACGGGGATAGCGCTCCAAAAGCTGTCGGTTGCCCCCCACGTGGTCGTGGTGGTGGTGGGTGTTGAAAATGGCCACCAACTCCGCCCCCAGCTCGGCCAGCTTTTCCAACACGGGCTCAGCCACTGCCGGATCCACCACGGCTGCTGTTGCAGTGTCGGGATTGTGGAGCAGGTAGATGTAGTTATCGCGCAGGGCAGGCAACTGGAGAACGCGCATGGCTCGGCTAACTCTCAAAAATGGCCTGTTCTACGTCTTGCCGGCTGAGGGAATAGGGAAAAGATAAAGTTTTCGTGTTGCCGTCTGGGTAGGTGTATCGCACCCAAATGCTGGTTTCTTCCAGGCGCAAAATGGCTTTCCAGCCAGGCCGTTCGCAAAACCACTGCTCCACATCCTGTGGATCGCGGGTGCAGCCCTGATCCTCCAGCCAGCGTTCGATGGTGTGGAGCGGGTGATTGTACAGGGGCGTGGTTGCAGGAGGCAAAGGCATGGCGAGATTCAAGAAAAGCAATCAAACCCTAGAGTCAACGGGCTATGTTCATTCAAGCACTCCTGATCCAGAATCCGAAAACTCGATCCCAATGTCCTACCGAAGAGGGCAGGAAATGCTCGCAGAATCAGCTTGCCCCACTCTCTCGCAGCCAAGCGAGGACACCTGCCAACACCAAACACACAACCAGGGTGGATCCCATCAGCAGCAGGGCACACAGCTCGCCAGCCGAAAGTGGGCGGGTTTCCATACGCAGCTCTAGAGAATCGGCACCAAGGGATCCCGGCATGCCCAGAGATCCCGTGTTGGCGGTCACCGCCCGTAAGCTGGCATCGTAGATGGCCCGTTTCGCCGGGTTGCTAAGGACAAGGTAGGCCTCCTGCAACTCTTGGAAGCAGCGAATGGCCACTTCCGGAGCCAGGGGAGAAGTATCGGGATGGTAGCGCTTGCTCAATTGCCGGTAGGCCCGCCGGATGGCCTCAGGAGATGCCCCTGGAGACAGACCCAGCCGTTGGTAGTAGGTGAGGGAAGTCAAGGAGCGCATGCAACCTATGGAGGAGCAAGACTACAGGGGCAGCAAAACCGCTTTCAGGGGAGCACAGCTCTAGTCCAGTGTAATCACTCGCGCAGACACCGGGATCCCTGCAGCAAGCCTCTATTCTTCCTCATCCTCTTCAGACTTAGCTTTGGGATAGTAGAAACCGGTGTTGCGACCGCTGAGAATGGCGCGCCCAATGGTCATGGCTCGCTGGGCCTGGAGCTTAGCTTTGCCCAGCCAGACGGCGTAGCGCCTGCGACTGCGGGCTTTAGAAGTTTTCTTCTTAGGAACAGGCATGGCTTCGCACAAAAACACAGCCTTACTAGGCTAGCATTGAGGCTGCGCTGCCGATCCCAGCTTTATTCAGGCAAGTAGCCTATCAGTGGTTGACCAAAAGGCGCGGCAAGCCCCGTCCTTCAGGGCGGGGAAGGATAGCGCCGACCGTAGCCGACGCCCTTTAAAAACGCAGTTATGAGAATAACGCCGATCGCGGCAGCGGGCCGGAGGCCTTTCGCGGCAGCGGGCCGGAGGCCTTTCTGGTCGGTGCCATCAACATCCTTGCTCGCGGGATACAGCTGTTGCGAGACGAAGGGCAGGACACGGCCGACGCTGCGGTCGGGATGCGGGTGGGTGAACCACCCGTGTCAGCCCGGATGGCCTGTGGATCGAACTGCACGGGCGGTCGGAAGCAGGAACCCGCCGAGACGACTGCGCAAGGAGCCATCCATGCGCAGCGTGGTAGGAATCTCCGGCCTTCAGGCCGGGGAGGATGTCAAACGAACGACACTTGCTTTCTGAGCCACTAACCTTGTAGAAAGACAAGGGCGAAAGGGCGGCTTTGATGCGGCGGCGCATTCTACAGCTTTGCATCCTCGGCTGGACGATGCTCCTCGTCCTGGCAGTGGGGGGCAGGGGATCCCTGCTGGTTCCCCACTTTTTTGGCATTGAAGCCCTGCAAGCCCAGGCTCAAACTCAAGCCGGAGAACTGCCGCAGCCGATGCGGCTCAAACTCCCCCCCGGCCTGGATCGCTACGCCTACGACAAGGCGGTGGGAGACTACTTTGAGGAAATCGAGCCGCTTTTGCCAGGTGGAGCCTATGCCCAGTGGGCCTTCTATCCCGTCCCTATCTACATCCAGGGGGATCACGCCCAATGGAAAACCTTTGTGGAGCAGGCGGTCAAGGATTGGTCTGCCTACATCCCGATGCGGGTGGTGGCCAAAGAGGAAGAAGCCCTGTACGGGATGAGCATTTACCGCGTTCCCCCCATCGGCGGCGGGGTGGCAGGGGCGGCCCGGCCTGAGTTTTTCTTCGCCTCCGATGGCTCTTTGCAGCAGCGGGTGCGCATCGTCATTGCAGAAGGACAGGGGTTGGCCGAGGTGACGGCGGTGGCCCGGCACGAGATCGGGCATGGGCTGGGGCTGTGGGGCCATAGCCCGAACCTGCGGGATCTGATGTATGGCGGACACCATGCGGCGGCTACCGGCAATCGGCGGGTGTTGCGGGTGCCCAACATTACCAAGCGGGATCTCAACACCCTCAAGCGCGTCTACGAGCAGCCCACCCTCAGCGGGCAGGTCTTTCCAGAGAGCTATCGCCGCCTGTTTGGCCAGCTTCTGCAGGAAAAGCCGCTGCCCGAGAGAGCTCTTGGATTGCCGCTAGCTAGAGCTGCAGGAGTTGCGACACCCCCTTGAGCGCCATAGCTAGGAGAAAAAAGAGCAACTGGGTGGCAACAATGCTGGGGCCGGAGGGCAGGTTGAAGGTTGCCGAGGCGATCATCCCCAGCACCGCGCTCAGTCCCCCAATACCTATGGCCAGCAGCACATAGGTTGTAAAGCGGGATCCCAAAAGCCTTGCCGTCGAGGCTGGGATGACCACAAAAGCGCTCACCAGCAACACCCCCACAGAGCGAATTGAGAGCGCTACCACCACAGCCAGCAACACCACAAAAGCCAGCTTCTGCCAGCCCACCTGAACCCCCCGCGCCCGCGCCAGCGGCTCATCCAGGGTCAGCAACATTTGGGAGGGCAAAGTCAATCCCACATAGGCCGAGCTGATCAGCAAGAGGATCCCGCTCGTCCACAGGGCTGCCGGGCTGATCCCCAAAATCTCCCCAAACAACAACTGGTTGAGGTTGCCCCGATAGCCGGGCAGCAAGCTGAGGGCGATAACGGCCAGCGCCAAAGAGGAAGAGTAGATGATGTTCAGCACCGCATCCGCCGACAGTTGAGTGCGCTCCAAGACAAAGGTGACGCCCAAAGCAAATCCCACCCCAAACACCATCAACACCACGGTGGGATTCAGCCCCAGCAGCACTCCCAAAACAATCCCCAGCAGAGCCGAATGCCCCAGGGCATCGCTAAAAAACGACAGTTGCCGCAGAATAACAAAACTGCCCAGCAGCCCACCTGTCATGCCGGTGAGGATCCCACCCAGCATGGCCCGCTGCATAAAGGGCAACTGCAACAGCTCCACTACCCGCACCCAGCCCTCCAACATCGCCTTCCCCTCAGCTAGAAATCGCAGGAGCCCCGCACTGTACCCGTAGGGTCAGTGCCGGGAGGAATGCGCTTTGATGAAGTACAATGAACTTATGAGCCAAGTCCTGACCATATCCTGCAAGCTCAAGGTGTCCCCGTCGCAAGCCGCCAAATTGGACGCGACGATG
Source organism: Thermostichus sp. OS-CIW-33 (assembly GCF_054059615.1). Lineage (NCBI taxonomy): Bacteria > Bacillati > Cyanobacteriota > Cyanophyceae > Thermostichales > Thermostichaceae > Thermostichus > Thermostichus sp. OS-CIW-33. The sequence goes on along the minus strand of NZ_JBSSCH010000001.1, from coordinate 5,236 downwards.
GATGCCTTTGTACAGGCATTGAACTGGGTCAACCAAAACACACCAGAAAAAGTAGTCAACGCAGTCAAACTCCAATCCCTTTGCTACTACGAGATTCGAGCCCGGTTTGGCTTGTCCAGTAACTTGGCTCAACAGGTGTGCAGACGGGTAGCGGGTTCCCGCAAAGTGGCTAAGCAGAAAAAGCGTCCCGTCAAGGAGTTTAAGAGCGGCTTTGTTACCTACGACGCTCGCATCTTTTCGTTCCGTCAAAAAGACTGGACGGTGTCGCTGACCACGGTGGAAGGGAGAGAACGCTTTGAACTGGTCATTGGCAACTACCAGCGTGGGATGCTGGCTGGTTCCAACCCAAAAGCTGCCACCCTGGTCAAGCGCAAAGATGGCTCCTACTACATCCAGATTTGCGTAGAGAAAAAACCACCCAAGCAACAAGATACCGACAAGGTGATCGGGGTGGATTTGGGGAGGACGGATATTGCCCATACATCGGAAGGAGATAACTGGAATGGACAGCAGTTGAACCGAATCCGAGACCACTACTCCAAGCTGAGGGCGGCACTCCAACGCAAAGCCAGTAAGGGCACACGCAGTTCGCGGCGCAGATGCCGTCAACTGTTGCAACGGCTGTCTGGCAAGGAGAGGCGCTTTCAGGCGTGGGTCAATCATCGCATCTCCAAAGCTATTGTCTCTAGGGCAAAGGCGACAAACAGCGCTCTTGCTCTGGAAGACTTGACAGGGATCCGGGAAAGGGTCAATCAACAGCCACGCAGCAAAGCTGAACGGCGCAGGGCCAACAGTTGGGCGTTCTACCAGCTGAGGCAGTTTCTGGAATACAAGGCTCTGCGTGCAGGGGTTACCTTGATTCTGGTGCCGCCTGCCTACACGTCGCAGACCTGCCACCGGTGTTTGCACATCCATCCCGACCCTGCGCAATCCTATCGCAGTGGGAAGCAGTTCAAGTGTGGGCACTGTGGATGGGAAGGGGATGCGGACTGGAATGGGGCCAACATGATTGCCAAACTTGGGGCTGTCGTAAACCAGCCTAGAGGTCCGTGGTTGGCTTGCCAACTGCAGGGCTACCGTTCGCGCCAGCGGGCCGGAGGCCTTAAGCCCGCCCCGTACTGCGAAGCAGTCAGGGTCGGGTAGTTTACTGACGGTGGATGTAGCGGACAAAATGGTGCTCCGCACCGCTGTCGCGAACAGGCCCATAAACCCGGCTCAGCACTTCTGGTGCCAAAGCCACCTGGGGGGATCCCTGGCAGATGAGGGATTGGTTGAGGCACAGCACGCGGTCGCAATAGCAAGACACCATTTCCAGATCATGGGAGATCTGCAAAATGGCCCAGCCCAGAGATTGGCGCAGCTCTTCCAGGAGCCGGTAAAACTCCCCCTCGCTGAGCGTATCTAAGCCTGCCGGTGCCTCGTCGAGGATAAGCAGCCGCCGCGGCCAAGCCAAGCAATAGGCCAACAGCACCCGTTTCAGCTCCCCGCCGCTGAGCTGGCCCAAAGCCTTAGAGGACAGGTGGGATGCGCCGGCTCGTTCCAGCGCCTCTTGCACCGCCTGCTGCCGAGCAGAGCGCTGCTGCCAGGGCCAGCGGGGTTGCAACGCCCCCCAACCCAAAGCCACAAACTCCTCCACCACCATGGGGATCCCAGGATTGAACTGAAAACGTTGGGGCACGTAAGCCACCTGCTGCCGCACTGACGGGGGCAAATAGCCGGACAGGCGCACCGGCTCTCCCAGAATCCAAACCGAGCCGCACTGCCGCGGCAGGATCCCCAAGATGGCCTGCACCAAGGTACTTTTGCCGGCTCCATTGGGGCCAACAACCGCCGTATGGGATCCCGCCCTCAGCTCAAACGACACATTTTGCACCGCCAACTGGGATCCCCGATAGACCGTCAGCCCCTCGACGCGCAGGACAACCTCGCCGGAGCAGGAGATCACCGCCCCCTCGCCAGCAGGTGTTCGAGAGCAGCTTGGCCCAGCAGCGGCAATTGCAGGGGCAGGAAGGCCGTCTCCTTCTCAAAGGCGGAGACCAGGTTCTCCACGTTTTGCCGCATGATGGTCAGGTAATATTCCGGCTCGATCCCCTCAGGGCCAGCGGTTTCGATGGGATCGAAAACGCGAACTTGGATCCCTAGGTCTCTGGCCAAAACCTCAAAGGGGTTGTTACTCCCCAGCTGCGGTTCCACCAGGATCGTCTTCAGGTCGGATGCCCGCACCGTCTCCATCACCCGTCGCACATCTTCTGGAGAAGGATTGGCCTCTGGGATCTCCACCAAAAACTCAGCCTTGAGGTTGTAGCGCTCGGCAAAGTAGGGGGCAAAGTTGTGGAAAACTACAAACTTTCTGCCGGCAAAGGGAGCCAAGCGCTGCTCGATCTCCTCATCCAAAGCCTTGAGCTTCTCGATAAAAGCAGCCGCATTGGCCTGGTAGATCTCTGCCCCCGCCGGATCTACAGAGATGAGGCCATCACGAATATTTTCCACCTGCTGAATGGCCCGCCTGGGATCCAGCCAAATGTGGGGGTTAAACTCGCCGTGGCTGTGCCCATGAGAGTGGCCATGGCCATGCCCGTGAGAATGGCCGTGACTGTATCCATGAGAGTGTCCATGGCCGTGACCGTGGGAGTGCCCATGCTCTGGCTCCTCAGCCCGCAAAGTTGGGATCCCTTCGCTGCTGTCAACGATTTGCAATTGGGGGTTCCCAGCGCTGGCGATCAACCCTTCCAAAAACGTTTCCATACCCAACCCGTTGATCACCAGCACATCCGCCTGAGCCAGCAAACGAACCTCCTCAGGTCGAGCCTGAAAGTCGTGGGGCCCCATCTGAGGGGGAAGGAGTGGCGTGACTTCTGCCCGATCCCCGGCCACAGCACGGGTAAATTGCGTTATCGGCAAAATCGTGGTCACCACCTTTGGGGGGCTGGATCCCTGCTGGGCCCGGGACTCTTCTTGGCGCATCTGCAGGCTTCCCAGGATCCCGACCGAAAGAGCGGCCACCAGAGATACCAGCAATCGCATGGATCGAACAGAGCGAAGAGAGTTAAGCCTATCGGTCATGTGCAGAAATACCTCACAAAACAACAGAGACAGCAGAACTTGCAGAACCCGACCTTCGAAAAGCCAAAGCCCTCTGCTGGAGCAAAGAAAACATGCTCACCAGACCGTTGCTCCTGGAAGGGCTAAGGCTGAAATTGAGGCCCATCTCCCGCACAAACTCTGGGGAAACCCCCAAAATCTCTTCCGGCGCTAGGCCACTTAGCCCCTCCACCACAATGGCCACCAAACCCTTGACCAACTGAGCATCGGCATCCCCTTGGATGTAGACCTTGCCCTCCCTAAACTCGGTGGCCAGCCACACCCGCGAAGCGCAACCTCTGACTAGGTTCTCCTCCTTCCTCTCCGCTTCGGGAAAGGGTGGCAGGCGCTTGGCATAGGCTAGGAGAAGCTCATACTTCTGCCGCGAGGTCTTGGCCTTCTGGAAGCGATTGACAATTTGCTGCAGAGCTGCGGGCATCCCTCAGCTTGTCTAGAGTGAGAATGATAATCAAACTCATCATAACACCCCCACTCAGCGAGGGCGCAGGGGCACCTGCAAACTTTTGGGACTGTCGTTACCGAAGCGAGCGATAGCCGCCACTTACTCCCCGTGGTGAGAGGACCAGTTGCCAAAGTTGGCTGGCCCGGGCCTTGAAGCTACCGGCACTCATCAGGAGATAGAGCCGCCACATGCGGCGAAAGCGCTCATCGTAGCGGTCGGCTAATTTTGGCCATGCCTGCTCGAAATTGGCGTGCCAGGCTTTTAAGGTGGCCACGTAATTGATCCCAAAATTGTGCCAGTCTTCCAGCACAAATAAGCCCTCAAAGGCTGCAGTAATCAGATGAGGCGAGGGCAGCATCGAGTTGGGGAAAATGTAGCGCTCAATCCAGGGATCCCGCCCCTGGTAGGCCACGTTGCTGCCGATGGTGTGCAGAAGAAACAAGCCATTGTCGTTCAACAAGCGGCGGGCTACCTGCATAAACGTTCGGTAGTTTCGGTAGCCAACATGTTCAAACATGCCGACAGAAAGGATGCGATCAAACTTTCCCTGGGTCTGGCGATAGTCTTCTAACCGAATCTCGACCGGCAGGCCGCGGCAGCGTTCGCTGGCCAGTTTGGCTTGCTCTTTGGAAACAGTAATCCCCACAACCTGCACCCCGTAGCGTTCGGCCAGGTACTGGGCTGTGCCGCCCCAGCCACAGCCGATGTCGAGCACCCGCATGCCGGGTTGGAGTTCCAGCTTGCGGGCAATGAGGTCAAGCTTAGCTTCTTGGGCTTCATCCAGAGTTTGCACGCCCCCATCCCAATAGGCACAGCTGTAGATCATGCGGCGATCCAGCATGGCCTCATAGAGATCGTTGCCAATGTCGTAGTGGCGCTGGCCAATGACGAATGCCCCCTTGCCCCGCTGGCGGTTGATAAGGCAACTGTCCAACCCAAGCAAGGGCTGAGTTAGCCAACCCACCTGCTGCGGTGCCTGGGTGGTCAGGAGACGACAAATCAACTCATCAATGGCGGCACAATCCCACCAGCCCTCCATGTAGGCCTCGCCAAAGCCCAGGGATCCATAGAGCAGGCAGCGCAGGTAGAGCCGCTCGTCGTGAACTTGAATATCCCAGGGCTGTGAGCCATTGAGGGTTATACCGGCAGCATCCAGAACTCGAAGCGCATACTGACGCGCCAGCCAGCGCAAGCTGTTGAGTCCTTTCCCCATCCCTAGGGAGCCCTCACTGCAGGGAAACTGACTCAACAAATACACCCCAAGGTGGCAAGGGATCCAACAAGTTTCCAATTTCTAGGGATCCCCCCGAAGGGGGAACGCTCAGAGAGATTAAGGGAGTTTGGCTGATAAACCTCACTGTTTCCAATTTCTAGGGATCCCCCCGAAGGGGGAACTGCTGGATTTGATTTACCTGTTCAGATTATTCTTAAAAAGCCTACAGTTTCCAATTTCTAGGGATCCCCCCGAAGGGGGAACATTCAACTGCCACCCGTATGCCTATGACGGCAAAAGAGTGTGGTTTCCAATTTCTAGGGATCCCCCCGAAGGGGGAACTACCATAGAAAATCCAGCAATACTAATTAACAAATCCGGATCGTTTCCAATTTCTAGGGATCCCCCCGAAGGGGGAACTACCATAGAAAATCCAGCAATACTAATTAACAAATCCGGATCGTTTCCAATTTCTAGGG